>JAJZGH010000146.1 GCA_021798635.1 Planctomycetota bacterium
TAACGTGGAAAATCTTTTTGCCCCCAGCGCCACGCCCATGGTGGATCGCGGTGCCATTAAGGTTGACAAGAGTTTCAAAACATCGGTGGATGGCATCTACGCGGCCGGGGATGTGATCGGGCCACCTTGGCTGGCGCATGTAGCGAGTATGGAGGCGACCATTGCCGTGGAGCGGATGTTTGAGGTTAACAAGCGGGAAATGGATTACTCTACCATCCCTGGTTGCACGTATTGCTACCCGCAGGTGGCCAGCGTTGGCCTGACTGAAAAACAATGCAAAGAAAAATCACTGGATTATGAAATCGGCAAATATAATTTCGCGGCCAATGGTAAAGCGCAGGCCATGGGCGAGCCGGAAGGCTTTGTTAAATTAATTTTTGACAAGAAATATGGTGAGCTTCTCGGAGCGCATCTGCTGGGTGCCGAAGCTACGGAAATGCTGGCCGAGCTGGTCTTGGCCCGCAGGCTGGAGGCCACCCGCAGTGAAATTGCCTCTACCATTCATGCCCATCCAACGCTTTCTGAAGCGGTGATGGATGCGGCTATGGTCGATGGGGGGCACTGACACGCCCCGTCCGGTGCCAAGCGCACTGGAATCGCCGGTATTGTCGCATGGGCATAGAAATAACGGTGCCACGATGCCTCCATCGACGGTATGACCGTGAAAATTCAGATTGTGCCACTGCGGGTAAAATAGTGCTGCGATGAGTTGAAAAAAAGGATTCGCATGGAATCAGATAATAATCCGCTGTTAAATAACCCCAACACGCCGCCGGTGCCGCAGACCTCGGAGGGCACCAATGTACCCGCCGCGCCATCCGCGGCCAACCTTTCGCAGCCTGCGGCAATATCACCGGTCTCTCCTATGCCTCCCCGGCCTGCCCATACGGCCGGCAAGCCTAATCCTGGGTTTCGCGAAACATTGGAAACGGTGATTCTGGCGCTGATTCTCGCGTTTACCTTCCGCACGTTTTGCGTGGAGGCATTTGTAATTCCGACCGGTTCCATGGCTCCCACGCTCAGTGGTGCGCATTTCCGGGCCGTGTGCCCCATGTGCGGTTATAATTTCAACGTCAATGCCAATGTTGATCAGCAATGGCTGCCCGTGCGGGACCCGGAAACCGGTCAGGTTGAATCCACGCTGGTGCGCGTGAATAATGGTGAATTGACCGATCCTAATGCCATTCCCGCACCGGGTTACACGATGTGCCCCAATTGCCATTTTTTAATTCCCGCCGATGATCTGCGTGGCAAACCGATCATTAAGCGAATTTACAGCAGCAGCAATTCCTCGGAGACCTTGCATTTTCCGTACACCTACAACGGCGACCGTATTCTGGTGATGAAATATCTTTATTGGCTCTCGCCTCCCCAAAGATGGAATGTCGTGGTATTTCGTGAGCCGATGTTTGGAAAGCAGAATTTCATCAAACGGCTCGTGGGGCTGCCCGGCAATACCGTTGAGATCGTCAATGGAGATGTATTTATTGATGGCAAGATTGCCCACAAGCCGGTGCATGTTGAAAAATCCATGTTGCAGGTGGTTTACAACAACGACTTTTACCCCACGGATGCGGGGCACGAACGCATGAATGGCAATCGCTGGAGCAACCCCTGGGTGGGTGAGCCGCAAAGCAGCAGCGCCGGAAAATGGTTTACCGGCGGCCCGGTGATCAATTTTTCAACGGGGCGCTCGGACGCGGTGGGCCATCTGGAGTTTATTCAGCGTAACAGTTATCTGTACAATGACTTGGGCTACAACGCCAATCCATATTGGAACGGACACCATCTCGTCGGTAATCTGTATATGCGGACGGTCTGGATATCGCACAGCCCGGATTCAGCGGTACGCATGACGCTTGGCCCGGCCACCAATCGGTTTCAAGTCACTCTGGCGCACAACGGCGCGTTAAAGCTTTATCAATGGGATAGCTCGGTTAGCACCTACCGTCCCATCGCAAGCAAAAGCATGAGCATTTTTCACGAGCCCGGGGTATTACAAACCGGTCAGGCGTACCGCCTGGCGATGAGCAATACCCAACATGAAGCGCGATTCTGGATCAACGGCCAATTGGTGCTGCAGTATGCGGCACCGTGGACCCTGGCCAATGCTCTGGCTGTTGCGCGCGCTCGCAAGATGACCGGCGCACAGGAAACCCCCAAAGTACAAATTGACGTAACCGGCGGGTGCACCTTGCGCCATCTGCTGTTAATGCGTGATATTTACTACACCCAAATGAAGATTCGCTTTCCTTATAACAGTTCCATTGATCCCGGCGGCACCAAACCGGGAACCGGCACGATGGGGCATGCCATCACACTCAAAAAGGGCCAGTACTTTATGCTTGGCGACAATTCCAATGACAGTGAAGATTCCCGCGCTTGGTATCGTGTGGAACCGGTGCTGCGCCACATGCACCTGCCGCTGGGCGTGGTTCCGCAACGCTATATTTTGGGCCGGGCTTTCATGGTCTACTGGCCCGCCGGCTTCCGCCCGATGCGAGCCATCAACTGGGCCATTATTCCCAACATCGGCCGCATGAGATTTATTCGGTAGAGTTGCCGGGTGATTCGCGGAACAGCCCGACTTTTTTATCACGGTATTCTCGCAGGTGAGTAATAACCCCCGGCGGTAGCAGCGCGCTTAAATTATCCAGATTGCCCCCCAGGGAGGCAATCTGTCGAATGAGGCTGCTGGACGTAAAGCCGAAGCGCTCATTGGTCATAATAAAGACGGTGTCCACATCCGCCACGGCTCGATTGGTCAAAGCCAGTTGAAATTCGTACTCCAGATCGGTCATATTCCGCAAGCCACGAAGTATGGCGATGGCTCCACGTTTACGCACCAGTTCCACCGTCAGGCCCTCATAGGCCTCCACGGAGACCGTCGGCAGATCAGCCACGAGGCCCCGAATTAATTCCAGTCTTTGGGCCACTGGAAAGAGTTCCGACTTCTCGGGATTTTTCCCAATCGCCACAATCAGATGATCGAAAAGTTTATAGCCCCGGCGGATCACATCGAGGTGGCCCAATGTCGGGGGATCAAACGTGCCGGGAAAAACCGCGATTTTACTGGCTTTTGTCATCATATTTCCTTTCGCATCCAAATACCGCGCCCTGCGCAGCGGCCTTACGGACTTTTGCCACTGGCATTATCGGGTGTAATTATCGCCGGAGCCATTGACTTGTCCAAAATTGACTGTATTTTACCGGCGGTTGGATTGCTCGTTACCGGGATGCCGGGGGATAGTTCCGCCGCTTGCATGGATCTCGATCTAAGATTGGGGCGGCGGCGGAAAGCCGACAGACTCGGGTAGCAGATTATGGAGAACCATTATGGTCATGCAATGTAGTGTCGAAGATTTTGGGGCCGGCCAATCTAAATTGTCGGCACCGCGGGATTCTCTGGAATCACTGTTTGCTCCCGCCGGGCCGGAAGCTGCCGATGCGGGGGAGTCATTAGCGGGCGTCTCCGCTGAGCCTGAAGAGCCGTGGGAAGACACCGCATTAGGGCAGGCGAAGCGTCGGCGCGATGAAGAGGATGACGATCTGGAGGAGGATGAAGACGAAGAGGACGATCTCGACGATGACGACGATGAGGATGACGATGAAGAAGATGATTTTGAAGACGACGACGTAGGCGGCGCTTATGACGATGACGACCTTGATGACGAAGACGAAGACATCTTCTACGATGAAGATGATGATGATTAATTCAAGCGGCATGGAACCTTTTACAGACGATTGCCACGGGTCGCGGGGTCCTGATTGTGGATGATTTTCGCCCACTGCCTGCCACGATCCGTTCACTGATTGAATTGGCGATACGCGAAGACCTCGGTGATGTGCCCGATAGAGGGGATAAAACCGCCGCCCGGTTAGATCGCACCGTGGCTTTGAGTGTTCCCCCCGATTTATCCGCCGCGGGGAAAATTGTCGCCCGTAAAGAAGCGGTTATTTCCGGCTCCATTCTGGTGGCCGAGATTCTTTCATATTATGATCCACGGATTCAAAGCGCCATTTTTATTCCAGACGGTAGTGTCGCACAGGCTGGCGCGGCGGTTGCGGAAATTAGTGGCCCCGCCGGGGCGATACTTGCGGCCGAGCGCGTGGTATTGAATTTTCTGGGTCGCCTTTCGGGCATCGCCACATTGACCAGCCAATACGTCCGGGCCGCCGCCGCGGGATCCAACCAACCGGGGAAGCCGGTTATCTGTGACACGCGAAAAACAACGCCCGGCTGGCGTGAGCTGGAAAAATATGCGGTGCGGTGCGGTGGAGGAGTTAATCATCGCATGGGGCTTTTTGATGGGGTCATGCTGAAGGACAATCATCTTGTGGCCTTGCGTGGATCCGCGGGAAAGACATTATCTTTGGCGGAAATAACGCGAGAGTTGCGCGCCCGCATCCCATCGCATATTCCCTTATGGCTGGAAATTGATTTTTTAGACCAACTGCGGGAAGCTCTGCCCGGCGGCGCGGATATTATTCTTCTGGACAATATGACAGCGCAGCAGATGCGGCAGGCCGTTATCGTGCGCGATGGGTTCCGCCCGGGCGGCCCGCCATTGCTGGAGGCTTCCGGCGGCGTTACGCTTACGACTATAGCGGAGATTGCCGCAACAGGAGTGGACCGCATCAGCGTCGGGGCACTGACGCATTCGGCACCCGTCGCGGATCTCGCAATGGATTTTCTCGAACATGAGTGAGTCACTTCGTAATTCCGTCGCTGAAGATTCCCTGCGGGCCATGCTCTCTGAAAATCAAATCCCACTGGAAATTCGGGCACTTCTGAAAACGCCCAGCACCAACGATGAATGTTTTGCCTTGGCTGCCGCAGGTGCACAGCATCCTGTAGCAATCTGTGCTGATTTGCAGACGAAGGGCCGCGGCCGCCGGGGAAATCGGTGGGATGCTAAAGCTGGGCAGTCCGCGTTATTGTCGCTGTTACTGCCGGGGCGGGATTTATCGGTAGAAACATTATCTCTGGCCGCGGGAATGGCCGTCGCGGAAAGCGTTACCGTGTGTACCGGCCGGATTCCTGAACTCAAATGGCCCAATGACGTGCTGGTGGAGGGACGCAAACTCGCGGGCGTACTGATTGAAACCCGGACGAATGTGCAAAATCCCGCGCTGACGGATTACGTTATTGGTGTGGGTATGAATGTCTTGCAGACGCAGTATGATTTTCCGCGGGAACTTGTGGACCGGGCGGTGGCACTTAACACAATTTGCCATCAGTCCTGGGATGTTCCCTCGGTGATTTTGGTGTTGATCAAGAATTTGCAACGGTGGTGTAATCCGCCGGCACCGGTTGAAAAAATTCTACCGCTTTGGCGCTCGCGCTGTCGCATGCTGGGGCGGCATATCCGCGTATCCTGTGCGGGGCGTGTGATTGAAGGCACGGTGGCCGATATCGATCCGATGGAGGGACTGATTGTCCGGGATTACCTTGGGATGAACCACGCCTGTCTGGCTTCGCAGACTACCGTGTTACAGGATGGCCCCCCGCCTGATGGATGATCTCCGTGCGCCCAAAGTGCTGGCTCTGACGATCAAAGAGCCTCGCCGTTCGTAGGGTTGACGTCCATGGATCCGCGCTTGCGGTACTGTTGAGGGGTCGTGCCCAATTCCCGACGGAAGACCACCGCCAGATGCGTAGGACTGGAAAACCCGGCGGCATAGGCAATGCGCTTCACCGGCAGACGTGTTTCGCGCAGCATCCGTTGGGCGCGAGCCAGACGGCAGAGGGTTAATTCCTCCAGTACATTGCGCCCGCGTGCGGATAAGAAATGCCGCGACAGGGTTCGGCGTTGAATTCCCAACGCACGGGCAATGTCATAAACCGATAAATTTCGATGGCTCTGGTTCCAAATCAGATGCAGCCCCGCATTGACAATGGTATCCGGTGTGGGCGCGGCAGGGGTCGCCGGGGGCTTTTCCGATTGTCGAGTCGTTATGGCCTCACTGTTGTCCAAGGCAATGGCCAGCGTTCCCAGGGCTAAAAGGGCCAATTCCCGTGGCGAACAACTTGGGATCCTGCGAGTAAATTCAATAATCGCATCCATGCTTTGGGCCAGGCGTTCGGGTGTTTTGATCGTGCGGACCAGATTGGCCGGCGTAATAAGCCCGGTGGTCTGCCAGATGTGAGGTATCTGGCCGTTGAAAGATAAATACACCTCGGCCCAACCGGTGGCTGCTGCGGGGCGATACCGGTGCCACAGGTCGGGAAGCAGCAGCAACGCTGTTCCAGCTTTAATTTTTATGCGACCGGTAGCGTGTGATTCAAACTCTCCGGAACCTGAATAGATATAAACCAGTTGGTACTCCGGAAGCACCCGGCCGGTTTCCCACGTGAACATGTACATGCGTGGGTGCGCCGTATGCGGATAGTGTTCGAGGGGCTTGTACTGCTCGCATCCTGCGCCGGTAAGATACAACCCGGTCGCCATCGCAGCATCATCCACGGGAAAATAGAGGGGGCGTTCAATGTCATTTTTCATATATCGTATAATCCGGTGGCAAGATAAATCGTCTTGATAAATATGGTTTTATATTAAAAAGAATGTGTCAAAAAATCAATAGGATTTCTTGTTGACTTGGTGCGGAATATCGTTAGCATACCGCATGAAAGAACGGGGGAGTATTGGTTTGGCACCGATGTCTGACCCCACAGGAGTGGAAATATCCCGGCGTACTACGGGTGCTGGGGATGTGCGGTATCCTTGCTGCTGGTCGCCTGCGGCGTTCGGGTTTTAGGGGTGCTAGTTCATCTTTTCGCTGTTTCAGTAGGTTTTGTTGTAAAAAGCTCTGGAGGCTGTTGTGAATACCGGCTCAGGTACAAATTGGTTTGCGGCCGTGGCGCTGCATTGGACAGGCGGCTTGGCTTCCGCGAGTTTTTATCTGCCGTTCCGCGGCGTCAAGCGCTGGAGTTGGGAAACCTACTGGCTGGTGGGTGGGTTCTTCAGTTGGATTGTTGCGCCGTTATGTTTCGCATGGCTGCTGGTGCCGGATTTCTGGCAGGCTATTCATTCCGCCAGCGCGTCAACGATTTTCTGGACCTATTTTTTCGGCGTGCTATGGGGACTGGGCGGTCTGACCTTCGGCCTGACCATGCGGTATCTGGGCATAGGCTTGGGCATGGCCATTGCCCTAAGCTATTGCGCGGCATTTGGTACGCTGATGGTTCCAATTTACGACGGACAGTTTGGTGATCTGGCGACCCATCTGTACGGTCAGGTTATTCTGCTGGGCGTGCTGGTATGCTTGGCGGGTATTGCCGTCAGCGGTATGGCTGGCATGTCCAAGGAGCGGGAACTTCCGGAAGAGCAGAAACAAAAGGTGGTCAAGGAATTCAACTTTAAAAAAGGAATTATGGTGGCCACCTTTTCCGGCATTATGAGTGCCTGCTTTAATTTTGGCCTCACCGCCGCAACGCCGATTAAAACTACCGCCAAAGCTTTATTGGCGACGCATCACGCCAGCAATATGTGGAATGGCCTGCCATCCCTGGTGGTTCTGCTTTGGGGCGGATTTACCACCAATTTTATCTGGTGCCTGATTCTGCATCTGAAAAATCGCAGCGGCCGGCAATACCTGGCCGCAACATCCGCCCCGGATGAAAATCGTATAGTGACCGGCCTTGATGGACCGGGTTATTCCCAGCCGATTGGAAATATTGAATTGCCCTCTCATCGCGTGCCTTTGTTGAATAATTACACCCTGTCGGCGCTTGCCGGTGTCACTTGGTACTTTCAGTTTTTCTTCTACACGATGGGCCAGACGAAAATGCCGGAAGCCGGCAAATTCTCCGGCTGGACGCTGCACATGGCCAGTATCATTATTTTCGCCACGCTCTGGGGTGTGATACTGCATGAGTGGAAGGGCACAAGCAAAAAAACCCACGCGCTTATTACCGGCGGCGTTATTGTGCTGGTGCTTTCCACTATTATTGTCGGTATGGGCAACTATCTCAAGAAGAAGACGCCCGCTAAGCCGGTCAAGCCAGCCGCGGCTCTGGTGGTGCCGCAGCATACGGCATAAGCGTGTTGTAACGCCCCGCGTCAGCGCTGATACAGCGGTAAATAATGGTAGGGAACGCATAAGGCCAGAACCGCCATCGCCGTCGCATACGCTTTTGAACCTTGCTGCTCAATGCCGTCCGTGGGGGTCCAGGAGCCGTCCGCATTTTGCAGGTGAATTAATTCATGGCGGATCGTGCTGTAAATCTGCTGGTAATATTTTCCACCCAATGCATTGGCCGCCTGACTGCAATAATAGACCGCGTAAAAATAAAAATTCTCTTTCGATGACAACGGATGATTCAATAAAAAATCTCCGCCCGCGATGGCCTGCGGTGAATTTCTCTGTCCCATAAGTTCTAACGCCAGAATTCCTGTACCCGTGCGCGCTCGCCCCGGCGGACCGCCCGGCTGATACGCGAAGCCGCCATTGACGTTGGCATCGCGCAGCACAAAGGCGATACCATTTTTGATCGCCGCGGCGGGAATGGCCGCACCGCAGTCCGCCGCGCCCCGCAAGGCCATGAGTTGCCAACCCGTGCAGGAAATATCCGCATCCGTTGCCGTAGGTTGATACCGCCAGCCGCCGGCAAAATTATTACGTGAATTTTTCTGTGCCGCCAGAATCAGCGCTACCGCCTTGGCCAAAACCTTTCCAATACGCTTACGCAGGGCCGGATTTGCCACGCCGTACGCCTCTGAAAGCATCACGGTGGATATGCCGTGATCATACATCGTGCCGCCCGGCACCGTGATGTACCCATCGGGGAGTTGGTGCGCCAGCACCCAGTTAATTCCCCGATCTATTACCTGATGGTGCGGCCCGGTTCCCGGCGTATATCCGCGCGCTAAAAATGCCATCACCGCCAGGGATGTCACTGCGGGGCGGTCATTGCGATTGCAGGGGAACGTTCCGCTGGCTTTCTGATGTTTCGTCAGCCACCGAAGCCCGTGGGCGATCGCACTTTTTACATAAACCGCAATGGGGTGTTCGGCCTGCGCAGCGGGTACATTCAGCGCAAGGCCAGCCGAGATTATTCCAACGGCGGCCAGGACGGGCAGCCGCCGATAATGGATATATTTCATAAATCCTGTCGGTGGTAAGGGTAAGCAAAAATTCATCGCACCCGCATTTCTGAAAGCCGAATGTAATAGTCACGCACCATGCGTTTATAGCCGGAGGGAATATTTTGCCGGGCGGAATTTAACAGTTGTCGCTTGGCCAGCGGCCCGAGATTGCTCCACTGTGCGGGACTGATTCCCATAGCCAATACCGGCTTGGGTGGTGCGCCGGTGGGGGTGCCGGGGCCGGTCATGCCGTTAGGGTTGCCGCTTAGGGCGTTTCCAGCCGCGCCCTGGGTGCCGCCGGTGCCGGGCTGGCCCATGGCCAGACTCGCTCCGCTGCCACTTGCCGGTGCGCCCGGGCTGCCCTGCGTGTTCATGGTTTCTCCCGCGGCTCCAAGCGATCGTGCCGCCTGTTGTGCCGCCTGGGAATTCCCCTGCCCCGCCTGCTGTTGGGATTGCAAGGCATTTTGTACCTGCTGGGCGGCGGACATGATGCGCTGGTAGGAGCTTTGGCCCGTCTGGGCCTGTTGGTTGCCGCTTTGTCTTTTATTGCCATTCGCCTGCTGTTTGCCTGCCGCTTGGCCGCCTGTCCCCTTCCGCTGCTGTTGGATTTGTCCGGCAATCATATTTTTATATTGCGGTACATTCCGCATTTCCGGCGAATGCAAGGCACCATTTAAATCATCCAGGGCAATCCGCAGGTGTTGTAAAGCAGATTGCTGATGTTCCACGGCGGCGGCTTGGTTTACTTTCTTGAGTGCCTGTGCTGAAGCCTGTTGATCACGTGTTCCCGATCGCATCTGCCGGCGTGCCTGCGCTATATCTGAATTTAAATCTGGGGCACCGGTCTGGGTTTGCTGCTCGAGTTTTTTGGCAAGTGCCGCGGCTTGCGTAATTTGATCGGCAATCTTCCGGGCATTTTGTGCCTGCTGCCCCGGATTTACCGCTGGCGCCGATATCTGAGCCATCAACTGTTTGGTCCGTGCGGCCAACTGTTGCTGCTGCTGTGCCAGTTGTGTGGCCTTGCGTGCCAACTGCTGGAGTTGTCCGCTTTGGCCGGCGTGGGTTTGGGTGTTTGCCACCTGCTGCTGCACCGCCTTATTCATCAACTGCTGGGCACGTTGCAGGGAGGCCCGTGCCTGTCCCGCATTTTGATCCGCCGCCGCACGCATGGCTGCCTGGGCTTGCGTCATGGCGTCATTGAGGTTTTTAGCTTCCGCCGGCGTGGGTGCCTGGTTAAGCATTTTCTGAGCCAATTGATTCATTGCCCCTCCTGTGTGCTGCAGGGCATTGGCTTGCTGCACGGGTGAGGTGTTGCCTTGAGGATTAGTTGCAGCATTGATACGCGAAAGTTGATGCGCATTCTCCAGCGCCGCCTGATGAGCCTGCTGCTGCTGGGGCGAGGGGGGCTGTGCCGCGTGATTTAAATCCGCGGCGGATTTTTGCAGGCTTTGGGCAATGTTGTTCTGGCCCTCCAGAGCCGCCGGCCCCGCATGTTGCCGCAGGTTGCCCACTACAGCATTCATCACCGCATCATTGGGCAAATTCGGTTGTGCCTGATCAGCGGATTTGGCTGATGTTTCAAGTGCTTTAATGTGCGTATTAAGCTTCTGCTGCTGCGCGGCAAGCTGCGCGAGCTGGGCTTTTGCGGACTGGGCATGTAATTGTCGCTGGAGTGTGCCGGCCGCCTGCTGCTGCGCGGAAATAATTTTTCCCAGTTGATTTTTCAAGCTCGACATAGTGGGTTGCACCTTGGCGGCTACCGGCGTTTGCAGTGACTTGTGTTGCTGCAGGAGCTTGGTGAGTTGGCGGTGCAATCTCTGCTGCTGCTGCCGCACTTTAGGTGAATTGGGTTGCTCGGTCATCTTTTTCGCTAACGCCCGTTGTTGCCGGGCCAGAGTTTTCAAGCTGTCCGCCAGTTGCTGTTGCCCCGCCTGTTGGGCCATTTGCTGCTGAAGTTTGTTTAGGGCCTGCTGCGATTGCCCCAGATTCTGTTGCGCGGCCGCTAAGTTCGCATTCCGCTGGGCTGATTGTTGCGGTGTGGCAAAGTTGGCGGCCGCCACCTGATTAGCGGCCTTGGGGAGATGCTGTTCAGCGGCTGCGGCGGCTTTATTGGCGTTCGCCGAAAAAGCTGAATTCTGCGACGCTTTAGCCGCCGCCTGCAAATTATCCGCCGTCTGTGCCAGATTCTGCTGCAGTTGCTCTGCCACGCGTTTTTGCCCGGCTGAAAATCGTCGATTTCCTGGCGTGCGCTGTAAATTGGCGATGCGTTGCCTGTCTCTCTTCAGGGTGTTCTGCGCTTTGGCGATGGCGGCCTTCACCGTGCGATAGGCCGCCATGTCCCGCCGCTGCTGATAACTTTGCTGCAAATGCCGGTCGATAAGCAACTCATGCAGGGCGGTGCGGGTTTTCTGATGTCCCGGTTGGCAGTTGTCAATGGCCTCAAGCCGATAGAATATCGCACGGGCATGCGGGCGGTCGGCGGTTAGGAGTTGATCCGCAACTGACAACTTCCACGTTTGCCGCACGTGCCGGGGATTTTTAATTCCCAGATCGATGTTATAGCTCATCGGCAAAGAATGCCCTACTGTAACAATGGCCTGCACACCGGAAAGCCCAAATTCATCCGATGCGTCGAATAGAATCGGCACGGAATCATCCACCCGCACGCGCACGCGCCGCGCTGGCTGCACGATGTGAATCAGCGGCGGTTGATCCGGAATCGCGACGATAGGCCATAAATGATTATCGTTGTTTTTTATTCCCTGGGCATTAATCAGATTGATGCGATAGCTGCAACTGTACTCTACCGGAAAGGTCGCTTGATATTCCAAGCCGGTCAGTGGGGTCAACGGCAAGGGTTGCAGCACGCCGGCCACCGGCGTGCCCATGGCGACAAAACTTTTCTTCGCCAGCGGTTCGGACGCATGAACAATTAATTGTACCTGGGTGCCGATGATGGCTTTAATTGAGCCATTTTTGCCTGCTACGCTCCGAGGCGGCAGGGCG
>JAJZGH010000147.1 GCA_021798635.1 Planctomycetota bacterium
ACAACTTATCGGCTGCAGCGGCAAGCATTTTATTGGCAAAGCGTCACGGCGTGACGTTAACGGGGCATGAGCGAACCAGACCGGTATTATCGTCAAGCTCCCAGGCCGCAGGTGGCTGTTGTTGCGTTGAACCCGCTGGAACAATCAGATAGACCAACTCCGGCCAGAGAGCCTGTGCGTCTGTGTGGCTGATGGCAGCGCTGTGGTCAGGATGAGAATGGTAGATGCCCACAATGACCTGATGCAGCAAGTCCATCTGTTTCTCCACGCTCATCCATATTGGCGGGGCGATGGTATAGGCACGGCGGCGGCTTTCTGGTACCGCGTTGTTGGCCACGGGCACAGAGGAGGTCACGCGCGTGGTGTCGCCGACGGATTCTCCGATCAGAAAACCGCAGGCTTCAAAGGGGTAGTCACGTTGGGCATGGCTACGCAGCACCTCCAGCAGGGGCGCAGTAATAATCAGGTGTCGGCGGGTAGGAGTCATAAACAATTCCGCAACAGAACGAACCTTGCTTATAATAACACCGTCTGGACTAAATGAGTTTCCAGTATTCGGAGAATGTGATGACCCACCCCACTCGCGATCCAACCCCCACGCCGGCAGCACCCGCCGCCTCCGCGGCACCAAAAATCAATTTGAATCCGGAATGGGAAGTGCATCCCCTGGATGTGCATAAACTGAAAAACACCGGAACCGCGTTATTAATTCTGGATGTGCGCCAACCGAAAGAATGGGATTTAACCCACATAGACGGTGCCAAGCTGATCCCACTGGACCAGTTGCCGCAGCGCGTTACCGAGCTGGAAAATTGGCGCGATAAACCCATTGTCGTGCATTGTCACCACGGGGCGCGGTCCTTACGGGCGGCAGCCTGGTTACGGCAGGCGGGCTTCGCGCAGGTTAAGTCCATGGCGGGGGGCATAGAGGCATGGAGTTTGCTGGTGGACAAGGCCGTTGGTCGGTATTAATTGTGCCGCCTGCTATCGGGATTGCGGCGGGTCAAAACATAGCCCTGTGCCGGGCTTCAGTGAGGGCCGCACGGTCATGGCGGCCTTGTCGCTTTGCCATGGGGGTATTTTGGCCTATACTTCTGGATTCCGGAAGGGTTTTTTGCAAACTTCCGGATTGGTAATGGTAGTCGTTGAATTGGAATGGGATTTTCTAAGATGATTAAAATTCTTGTAGCCGACAAAATCGCCGATGAGGGCTTGGACCTGTTAAAAGCGCAACCCGATGTAGAATTAACCAATAAACCCAAGTGGAATCCTGGTGAACTCGCCGCTGAAATCGGCAATCATGATGGAGCCATTATCCGCAGCGGCGTGAAAATTAAAGCGTCGGAGCTGGAAAATCCCGGTCGCCTCAAGGCCATCGCCCGCGCGGGAGTTGGCGTGGATAATGTGGATGTAACGGCCGCCACTAAGGCGGGCGTATTGGTGATGAATACGCCGGATGCCAATACCATTACCACAGCGGAACATGCCATTGGGCTGATGATGGCCCTGTCGCGGAAGCTGGCTGCCGCCGATGCTCATGTTCGTGCGGGGTTGTGGGAACGCAACAAATACATGGGCACGCAGTTGGCGGGCAAAACACTGGGGATCATCGGCTTTGGCCGCATTGGCCGTGCGGTGGCCAAGCGCGCACTGGGTCTGGAAATGAAAGTGGTGGCGTTTGATCCATTTTTCTTCGCCAATAACGCCCTGGATGGCCAGGTCTCCATGACCCATGATGTTGAATCCCTGCTGCCCCAGTGTGATTACATCACCGTGCATGTGCCGGGTGATAAAACCAAGGGCCTTATTGACGCGGCCAAAATCGCGTTGTGCAAAAAAGGTGTGCGGTTTATCAATTGCGCCCGCGGCGGCGTTATCAGTGAAAAAGATTTGGCGGAGGCCATTACCTCCGGGCATGTGGCGGGTGCCGCGCTGGACGTGTTTGAAACTGAACCGCCGGCCAATACTTCACCGTTGTTCGCCCTGGGCGATAAAGTACTGCTGACGCCTCATTTAGGAGCCAGCACCAACGAAGCCCAGACGGCGGTTTCCGTTGACGCGGTCAATGAGATTCTGCTGTATCTCCGGGGCAAGGGTATTGAAGGTGCGGTGAACGCCGGCGGCATTGAGATGAATCTTTCCGCGCCGGAAAAGGCGTATGCGGATCTGGCCCAGCGTATGGGCATTATTCTTGGGGCGATCGCGGAAAAGGGCTTCAGTTCCATTACATTGCGCACCAATGGCGAACTGCCCAAACGTATTGCCGCCACCCTGCAGCGTCTGGCCGTGATTGAATTGTTAAAGGGCCATATTGATCAGACTCCCAATGTGGTCAACGTGCTGCATCTGGCGGAGCAGCGCGGTATCAGTATTCGACAGGAGACCATGGGGCAGGCGATGCAGCGCACGCTTCAGCACAGCATCGAGCTGGAAATCACCGAAGGCGATCATCGGCATTCCACCATCGGAACAGTGTTTGCGGATAATTTGCCGCGCGTGCTGGCGATTAAGGGCTATTGGATGGATATGGTGCCGGAAGGTGCCATGGCCCTGATTGTCAACAAAGACCGTCCCGGGGTAATCGGGTTTGTGGGCAATACCTTCGGCCAGCAGAAAATCAACATTGCCGATATGAGCATCAGCCGCAAGGGCGACAAAGCCCTGATGTTGCTGAAGCTGGATGCTCCACCGACGGCGGAATGTTTGGCGGCTCTGCAGAAAGATTCGGGAATTGAAGTAGTCAAGACGTTTGTCCTGCCGGCCTTGCCGTCGGCGGGGGCGTGATTCAGGAAGCCGGGCTATGGCAAAACGCATCGCAGGTGAATTGCGGAAATTATCCCGGTTTCAATGGGATGATAAGACTTTTGCCGCAATTTTTAGCGCTCTGGGGGAACCCACGCGGGTGCACATCATGGAAATTCTCCCGCGCGAGGCCATTTGCGAAGATATGTACAACGTCATTGAATTAGCCCGGGAACTGGGACTGACTCAACCCACGATCTCGCATCATTTGAAACTTCTGCGCACCGCGGGCCTGGTGAAAAGCCGCCGACAGTGCAACAGCGTCTATTTTTACGTGAATCAGCCGGTGGTTCGAGCGTGGCTCAATGAGGTCGGCAAGCGTTTTGGCTGCGGGAGCGGCGCTTAGACGGTGCAGGCCGGTGCGTTACTAAGTGTTATGCAATAAGAATCATTTAATGGTTGGTGCAGGCCCGGCAGATCGGCAAATTGGAATGAGCTGACGGCGGGCCGCAATAAACCGGGAGTCAACACGGTGATGAATCTCTCTTCAGGATGGTCCATTCAAGATGCCGTGGATACCTACGGAATCAATAACTGGGGCAAGGGATATTTTTCCATTAATCCACAGGGCAATGTAGCGGTGCACCCGGAAAAAAATCCGCAACGCTCGATCGATCTGAAAAAGCTGGTGGACCAATTGATTATGCGCGATATTCAATTGCCTACGCTAGTGCGGTTCAGCGGCATTCTGCGCCACCGCATGGGCGAAATGAACGATGCCTTCCAAAGCGCTATTGCGGAAAATAATTACAAGGGTAAATATATCTGTGTTTACCCCATTAAGGTCAATCAGCAGCGCCATGTGGTAGAGGAAATTCTGGAAGTTGGTGCGCAGTACGGCTGGGGACTGGAAGCCGGCAGCAAACCGGAACTGCTGGTGGTCTTGGCGCTGACCAACGGCAAAGACACGCCCATTATCTGCAACGGATTCAAAGATGATGAGTTTATTGAAACCGTGGTCCTGGCGCAAAAGCTGGGCAAAAAAATTATTCCCGTCATTGAAAAATTCACCGAACTGGAACTGCTGATTAAATACGGCGAAAAGCACGGCGTGCGCCCGCAAATGGGAATGCGCGTGAAACTGGCAACCCGCGGCAGCGGGCGCTGGGAATCCTCCGGCGGGGCGCGCAGCAAATTCGGGCTTTTTGTCGCGGAAATATTGCGGGCCTTGGAATATCTGAAAGAACGCAACATGCAGGACTGCATCAAGCTGCTGCATTTTCATCTTGGCAGCCAGATCACCAATATCCGCACCGTTAAAAATGCCCTCAACGAAGCGGCACGCGTCTACAGCGAACTGGCGCGCGCGGGAGCGGGATTGGAATATCTGGATGTCGGCGGCGGCCTGGGTGTGGATTATGACGGCAGCCAGACCAATTTTGAATCCTCCACCAATTACACCCTGCGCGAATACGCCGGTGATGTGATTTTCCGCATCCAATCCGTGTGCGATGAGTGCGGCGTCAAGCATCCGACCATTATCAGTGAAAGCGGCCGGGCGATGGTCGCGTACCACAGCCTGCTGGTATTTAATGTCCTGGGCGTCAGCGGCTTTGACTATTTTGATGTACCGCATGAACTGCCGGCCGGCGATGATATTCCGCAGCCGGTCAAAGACCTTTTTGATTCCTGGAAAGATGTGAACAAAAAGAATTTTCTGGAAATATATCATGACGCTTCGCAACAGCGCGATGAGGCTCTGAATTTGTTTAATCTGGGGTATTTGAGCCTGGAATTACGCAGTCTTACTGAAAAGCTCTATTGGAGCGTATGCGGCAAAATCCTGAAGGTGCTCAAGGAAATTGAATACGTCGGCGATGATTTTGAAACGCTGGAATCTCAGCTTTCCGATACCTATTTCTGCAACTTTTCGCTGTTTCAGTCCATGCCGGATTCCTGGGCCATTAAACAGTTGTTCCCCATTATGCCCATTCACCGCCTGGCGGAAGAACCAACCCGGCGGGGCGTATTGGCGGATATTACCTGTGACAGCGACGGCAAGATAGATTGTTTTATCGACTTGCGTGATGTGAAAAAGACGCTGGAACTGCATGAATACAACGGCTCCGATTATTTTATCGGGGCATTTCTGGTGGGTGCCTATCAGGAAATTCTCGGTGATTTGCATAATTTGCTGGGGGATACCAATGCCGTGCACGTGGAACTTGATGAAGCCGGTGAAATCCATGTCGATGAATTAGTCCGCGGCGATTCCGTACGCGAAGTGCTGCAATATGTGCAGTTTAATGCCGATGAACTTATGGCCCGGATGCACAAAGATGTGGAACGGGCCGTGCGGGAAAAGACCATCTCCATTGAAGAATCCGCATTGCTGCTGCGCTTCTATGATTCAGGTTTGCAGGGTTACACGTACCTTGAGGAACCACATGAACGGTAAAGATCCGCAGTGGCCGGGCCTATCGCTTTTCGGCTGGTGCTATTGGCTGCCCATGCTGATTACCGGCATATTATTCATGGGGATGCTCTATTTTGTCACGCCGATTCTCACAGGCCTGATGGGGCTTGTAACGCTGGCATGTATGTTGTTTTTTCGCGATCCGCCCCGTTTTATTCCGGATCAACCCGGCCTGATGGTTTCCCCGGCTGACGGCAAAATTGTTGAAATTACCCGATTGGAACACCACGACGCATTAAGCGGTCCGGCTTTGCGTATCGGCATATTTTTAAGCGTGTTAGATGTACATATTAACAGAAGCCCATGTGATGGCGTCGTGGCATCCGCGCGTTTTGAGCCGGGAGAATTTCTTGATGCCCGCAACCCACAGGCCGGCATCCGCAATCAATCCAACACCCTGATACTCCATGCATCCTCGGCTCAGGATCATCCGCCGATCGCGATTGTCCGGCAGATTGTCGGTGCCATCGCCCGGCGGATCATCTGCCCCATTACCATCGGAGCACACCTCAAACGCGGCGAACGCTTCGGCATGATTGCCTTCGGCAGCCGCACCGAATTAATTGTCCCGGATGCTGATACCTGGGAACCTCTGGTGCAAATCGGGCAACAAGTCAAAGGCGGAAGCACCGTGCTATTGCGGAAGCGTTAATTATTGGCGTCTGGCACAAACATGCGAAACAGCGGGTCCTGCATGGCCGTTTCAAACGCGACCGAGCCGGAAACTCCGCCGCCCATGGCGTTGGGAGCATTGTGATATTGCACCTGCGACATCCATTCAACATGGCCATCCCAGAACCCCAGGTTACCTCCGCCATTATGTCGAGCGCTTAAATAATCACCGGTGTTGTATCCGATCGGGTCCATAACTTCATCATTAAACAATGATTTTTGCCCGGATTCTTCCAGAAACACCAGGAATCGCGGGTTGGTAATGGTGGCGTCACGGATAGGATAACTCCACGGCGTCGTGTAGGTTCCGCCTCCGCCGCCGGCACCACTGCCGAATATGGTTGGCAAAACTTTGGATTGTGAATTCAGAAGCGAATTGATGGAATAGCTCCAGAATCCCCCGTTCCCCGGGCCGGTTAATATGGTTCTGCCGTCCGGGCTAAGCCGCAAGGCTTGGGCGCTGGTGCGAATACCGTTATCCACCGGACACATGAAAATGCGGGCGAAGCGGTTGTGCAGGGGGTTCAAATTTAAGGTTGCCGCCACACTTCCTGCCGGAGCGGAACCTCCAAAACCCAGCAGGTTGGGCACCATCGGTGCCTGGGGAACACCCGCCATATATGGATAGAGGGCACCATAATAAAGATTGTAATCGGCGGTGGAATTCCAGACGCTGGTTTCCTGAGCCGTCGGATTGGTTGAGTTATTGGCGGGATGAGGAAATAAAATTCCGTTCAGCGGAAATGAACCGTCATTGGTTTGTACATATTCACGCAGGCCCGTGAGAAGCTGCTTGACGTTACTTTCACATACGACCGCATTGGCATCCGCCCGGGCCTGCGCCAGCGCGGGCAACAAAAGCGAAATCAACAGCGCAATAATGGAGATAACCACCAGCAATTCAATCAGCGTAAAGGCCCGAATTTTTTGCCCTGTCCCAATCGTCGCCGGGCGGTCGGTAGCAGAATCATTTTTCATACGTTACCCCTGTTAACAACTGCGTAAAACGCCCTTGGTGATTTTATGCGACCAGATTCCCTTCCGTTTGATCACGGAATCAATATCCAGTGATCCCCGTGTATGGCCTAACGCACCAACAAGAGCGTTGATGCAGTTTACACTAAAGTTTTCTTGTTCGTAATAGTAAAAATATTATCGGATGTCGCGTTATGGGCGCTTCGCGCTTCGCCCAACGGCTGATAATTTTAAGCGATCATGCAAAAGCGTCGTGCATCGCAGAAATGATGTTTCAAATGTCCGCGCCCTCAAAACGAGCGGATCCGGTCTTCCTGTTTACCCTGCTAGAACGCACATCCCAATGTGCCCGCCAAAGCCTTGCCCGATGGTAATGCTGCGTGCCGGCTGCGAAATACTCTGGCCCGTCGGCAGCTCGCCATGCTGATGACACAGTGTTGAAATCACCATGCCTAGCAGCCCGGACGCTCCCAGTGAATGCCCAAGCCAGCGTTTATGGGAAAAAACCGCTGCTTCCGCCTCGCACGCGCGGCCAATGGCTGCTAATTCAACCTGATCATGCTGCGTACCGGCGGCATGGGCATGAACAAACGCAACCTCTTTGCCCGCTGCGCATGCCCTTAGCCCACGCTCCAGAGAATTACCGGCCGGGTCAATGGCCAGCAAGTGCGTTGCATCCGCCGCCAACAGGCAATTCTCCACTTCCACGCTTCCACCATCACCGGCCTGAAGGCATACCGCCGCCGCCGCCTCAGTGATAAAAAAGCCACTGCCCGATGCATCAAAGGGTCGGCAGTGCCGGTGACCGCTTTCATCACGCGCGGCCAGAACGCCCAAATTTTCAAAACTATGTTCAAACAACGGATGAATGGATGCATCTGCCGCAACGATAATCGCCCGATTGAATTTCCCCCGTTTAATTCCATTGCACGCCCGATGCACGGCAACCAATGATCCCGCACATGCCGCGACATGGGTTTGCACCGGGCCGCCGGGATTTATTACGTTTGTCAGCACCGTTTGCAAGGCCGCCGGCCCAAACGCCACATGCCACGCCAAATTCTCAGATACTTGCGTCCCGACATGCAGTGCCGCGCATGCCTCCAGCAGGCGCAACACCGGCCCCTTGCTGGTTGCGATAAACAACGCGGTATCGCCCTGGGAACAGACTTCAGCGTTCCACCCGGCTTTGGCCAAAGCTTGCAGACAGGCGAAAATCCCAAGTTCAATGGAGCGGTCAAGGTGATCCGGAATGATGGAATGTTTTGCCAAGCCATCCGCACCTGACGCTTCCGGAACGTTCATTCCTTCAGTGCATGAGCCAGGATATGCAAAACCCAGTGCGCCGGCGTCCGCTGCGGCCTGATTGCGCAGATGCGTTACCACCTCTTGGCAGATTATCCCGCGGTCCGCCAGTCGTTGATCAGCCCGAATTGCCGCCCACAACATCTCCGGCGTGCACCCCAGCGGTGTTACCGCAGCCATCGATTCAATACCAACACGCGTCTTCACAGGCGGCTAAAGATAGGTGTACTGCCCATCGCCTGCAAGCGCCGCCCAGTCGTTGCCTTGCCAAAGTTAAACTGGCCGCTACTTAACCAAGGTTAAAATGTCCTCCTTCGGGGCCCGTGGCGCAGCGGGTTTTGCGAAGTTGTCCATTATCCAAGCCGGGGTATTGTCAGCAAACCGCCGACTGAACACGAAACACCATTCCGGAAAAAGTTGCCCGCTGGCACCGCAATTTCATGGCCCGATCCAAAACAAAGGTACCTGACACCTTTTCCAAATAAAGGTGTCAGGTACCTTTTAATTCGGAAATTCAGGAAAAGATCGGGTCGTCGGGAGAAAATGCAGCGTGCCATCGAACTGCGTTACGGTCGCAGCGGAATGCTACCGCATTGAGCCAGGAGATTCGCGGCCTGTAATCTGCGATGCTCCGGCAGTATACTGAAGCCTTTACGCCGATGGGCGGCGCAGGGCACTGCGGGAATTTCGGCGTTTTTGGTTCGGGGAAATGGTTATGTCGGCTCCGGTACATCCTTACGGTGATTATGGCGTTGCGTTGCGTACGCTTCGTTCGGGGCGCAATTTTCTCGGTTACGTGCTGTTTTTCAGCGTGATGCTGCAAGTGGTGGGATTTATTCTGATGCGTTTTACCACCCAGCCGTACCGTGGGGGCAACCCGGTAATTGTGGTGCACCATTTGCCACGCCATCGCAGCGCCTGGTCAAATCCCACACAGCAACCAGTTCCGCGAGCCGGCTTACCGGAAAGCCTCCAGAATTTTCCCGCAGCGGAGGCCGATGGGCAAAGCATTGAAAATTATCAATCCGACCGCATGGTCATGGGCGAAAAGGCCGGGCGACGGTTGAACCTTCGGCGACAATGGCGTGAAAGTTATTACCTCATTGCGCCGATTGCCCAACTGCTGGGTTTACTGGCATCGGGTTCGCAGGCCATTATTATTTTTGTCACGCTGCTGGTCATTCTGGTAGCGCAGGCACCGGGCGTGGCCAATATGACGCGCAGTTTTATCTGGTCGGTTATTCTGCTGTTTATGGTTTTCCCCTGGCAATATGTGCTGCCCGGCTTTCCGATTCCCGGGGTGCTCTACGGCTGGCATGAATTACACAGCACACTGGCGCTAGCCTTTTTACCGCCGCCGGGACATGGGATTTCATTTGATCAGCGCCTCTTAATTGTCGGCCGATATGTCTTATGGCCGGTGCTGGCGCTGGTAGTGATGCTGGTAACCGCGGAACGGTTCCGTGCGGGCGTGCGACTGGCCATCGGCCACCCCCTGCAAAGCATGATGCTGGGGGACAATCGCGGCGCAACTGCTTCGGCACTGCGGCCTGCCTCCGGCCCCGGCGCGCCGGGCACCAAGAGCTGATAGGTTCATAGACCGTGCAACCGACCGCCCTTTGCTCTATACTTTTCGCCGATGAGATTGTTCATGAAACATCGCCTTGATTCGCATTGCCTGACGGCGAGAATTGTTGCGCTGGCCGTGCTGTTGTTATGGCTGCCCGCACTTGGCCGTAACTGCCGCGCTTTAGTAATTGTGCCCCGGCCCACACCTTCCTGGCTGTTGCAGAATGGGGTATGGGTGCCTCTGGTAGCACCGAATCCCAATACGCCGCCGGGACAGGTGGCGGAAATGATTCACGAATTAAATTCAGGCCGACCGCAACACATCCCCAAGCTGGCTCGCCGTTGGATCACCGCCAACAAAAACAATCCTCTGGCACCGGAAGTGCTGCTGCTGCGCGGGGATGCATACAACGCCATGGGAGAAAAATATACGGCTCTGTTCGCCTATGAAGATTTGCTGGATAATTACCCCACCAGTCCCCTCTATGGCCCGTGCCTGCGGCGGGAATATAATATCGCCTGCGCCTTTCTTCGCGGATACAAACGAAAATTTCTGGGCCTGCGTATTCTGCCGGTCACCGGTGACGCCCTGGAACTTTTACGCCGCATACAAGATCGCCAGCGCGGATCACCGTTGGCAGAGCTGGCGGGCATTCGTGTCGCCGATTACTACTATAGTGATGCGCGCTTTAACCGGGCGTTCCAGTCGTATCAGGACTTCCTGCGACGGTATCCCTACAGCCAATTCGTTGTCAAAGCGACGTTAATGGACGTGCAATGTCTGCTGGCCACTTTCCGCGGTGTAAAATTTGACCTCACGCCGCTGCGCAATGCCGATGCACAACTTGAAACGCTCACGCAGGAATACCCGCACTTTTCCCAATTGCTGCAGGTCAAGGCTCTCGAAGAACGTATCTATCAGATTGAAGGCCACAAGGAACTGGAGATTGCCCGGTTTTATATTCGCTTCAGCAAGCCGGCCGCCGCCCGATATTATTATAATCGGGTCATCAATGACTGGCCGGATACGCAATGGGCGAAAATCGCCAAAAAGGAACTCGTGGATCATTTTGGGCCGGAGGCGATCAAGTGACTATCTCCCTGAAAATCGTGCGCACCGGGCGAAGCCTTGCGGGAATACTTGCATTGATCCTCCTGACGATACTTCCCGCCGGGTGTGGATACACCATGAAATCCATTTATCCTGCGGGCATTCATACTGTCGCGGTGCCCATCTGGAAAAACCACACCTTTCGCCGCGGCTTGGAATTCCGCCTGACGGAAGCCATTGATAAAAATATTGAATCGCGCACGCCGTACCGACTGGCACCGATGAATCAGGCGGATACCGAATTAACCGGCACCATTGAAACGGTCACTGAAGGCGTTTTAAGCAACAGCTTCCAAACGAATTTGCCGCAGGAAACACAAATTACCCTGGTGGTGAATTTTACCTGGCGAAACCTGCGCACCGGAGCCGTGCTGTCGCGACGGGTTAATTTCGCCGCCTCCAGCACCGAGATTCCGCAAATCGGCCAGCAACTGCCGGACGCTGAACAAATGGCAGTCGAACGCATGGCCAAGGCGGTGGTCAATCAAATGCAGAAATCCTGGTAAATGCGTTTGTGCAACGCGGTACGGCTGAAAAAGCGGGCCTGAATAATTTCCCAAAACATCGCTTACCGGCCCTCACAAAGCCGCCGGCTCTGCCGGCGGTGCGATTCTCAATGGCCGCGCAAAACCGCGAAATTATATTGGTATCGTTCGTGCGTTGTCACGGTGAGCTATATCCGCAGTATTTTTGCGAAGAAATAAAAAAGGCCCGTTTTACAGGGCCTGAGAGTGCATGGAAGTCTTAAGAGAAATTGGTAAAGCCGGGAGAAACGCCACAGGCTTACTTTTTCTTCTTGTCCTTCTTAGGTTTCTTGACTTCCTTCTTCTGACTGTTGTTGCCCTTGGCCATAACAGGACTCCTTATAAGGGACTGAAAAACACAAATACATCGCCACGCGACGATGTAAATACACGACACCGAAGAGTAAACTAAAAATAATAGTAACGTATTGGCGGATAAACGCCAGCGAAAAATAAGTGCCGGTTTCAGCGGTTTGCATTAAAGGCATGAAACGGGCATAATATGGAACTCGGCGTATGAAGGCCAGATGGAATTCATAAGCCGAAGCACGCAGTTGGTCGGGTGAAATCCGACTGGCAGCCGTGTTAAAATATAATGCGATTAGAAATTGATCGCGGGGTAGAGCAGTCTGGTAGCTCGTCGGGCTCATAACCCGGAGGTCGGAGGTTCGAATCCTTCCCCCGCTAATAGCTGGCTAAAGAGTGCC
>JAJZGH010000148.1 GCA_021798635.1 Planctomycetota bacterium
GCCGTTGCGAACAGTAATGCTGCCGCACTTGCAAACCGGAGCGTCCCCCATCAGGGTTGCCATCTGCTGCGAAAGAGCGCTGGCGGAAGAAGGCTTTTCCGTAGCAATGCGCGATGCCGCGGGACGGGTCGTACCCGATTCCCGATTGGCGACGGCTTGCAAGCCGGATGACGAGGCAAGATCCGCCGGGCCATCTTCCAGACGATTATGGTGGCCATTGCCTTTTCCATTGCCGTTACCGTTACCAGCGGCTTTGGCCACCGTCGCGGCAGGCTCGACTACAGGCACTAGCGCGGATTCGGCGTTAGCGGGCTGCCGCCGAGGCGAATTGGCATCACGATATCCTACGATAAACTGCATGCCCAGCCAGCGCACCAGATAATCAATGGGACTTTTGGCAATAGGAATATCCGCATTGGTGGTCATGCCCGCCGGCTCAAAACGCATGTGTTCAAACTTGCGGACAATGGCCTCCAGCGGCACACCGTATTGCAGATTAAGCGAGACCAGCGTGGCGATGGTATCCATCAGGCCGCCCACCGTGCTGCCCTGTTTGGCCATGGTGATAAACACTTCACCCGGGCTGTTATCATCAAAGAGGCCGCAGGTGAGATAGCCTTCATGGCCGGCAATATCAAATTTATGCGTGATGCTGTTGCGCGTGTCCGGAAGCCTCCGGCGCAAGGGACGATGCACCACTTTTTCAACAATCCGTTCAACCACTTTGGAACCGCCGGCGGAACCCGTTTCCAGCGTTCCGGCGGGAACGGTTCCGTTCCCTAATAAAGCCGGACTGGGATCACCGCACGTCGTGCAGGCGACGGCCGCTTCAACTTTCAAAGCGTCGATATCCGCATCATCGGAGGCATCATCATCGGACATGGAATTCAGCGGCTGGCTTAACTTGGAGCCATCACGGTACAGCGCTACAGCCTTCAAACTCAACTGCCAGCTTTCGCGATACGCTTCTTCGATATCACCAATGCCCACTTCATTGGGCAGATTGATGGTTTTGCTGATGGCTCCGCTGATAAACGGCTGTGCCGCGGCCATCATGCGGATATGTCCCATGTGATGGATAAAGCGTTTGCCTTTACGACCACACCGATTGGCGCAATCAAAGACCGATAGATGTTCGGCTTTAAGATGCGGTGCGCCTTCGATGGTTTGGGAACCGCAGATAACATCGCTGGCTTCGCGAATCTGCCGTTTGGTAAAGCCCAGAGATCGCAGCAGATTGAAATTGGGCTGCTGCCATTGCTGGGTGGTAAAGCCAAGGCGGGTTAAGGCCGCCTCGCCAAGTGTCCAGGGAGAAAAGGCGAAGGCCAGCTCGAAAACAGAAGGCAGACATGCCTCTATTTTTGCCAGTTCTTCATCCGTGAAGCCCTTCGCCTTAAGGGAGTCGATATTGATGTGTGGCGAGCCTTGCAGGCTCAAAGTGCCCATCACATACGTTAACATGTCATGAATCTGATTCGGAGAATAACCCATGTTCCGTAATGCCGGCTCAATGGACTGGTTCGCAATTTTGAAGTAGCCGCCGCCGGCAAGTTTCTTAAACTTGACCAGGGCGAAATCCGGTTCCACACCCGTGGTGTCGCAATCCATCAGCAGACCGATGGTCCCAGTGGGAGCAATGACCGTGGTTTGAGCGTTGCGGTAGCCATGCTTTTCGCCCAGCGTAACCGCGCGATCCCATGCCTCGCGGCAAGCCTGCAGCAGGGAAGGTTCAAGCGTGGGATGCGTGCCGAATTGTGCCGCGTCAATTTCCACGGGTTTTACTGATAGTGCATCATATTGATCCGAAGCATAAGCGGCGGCGCGATGGTTACGCATCACCCGCAGCATCGAGGCTCGATTGGGCGCAAAGCCGGGGAAAGGTCCGTGTTCGCGGGCCATTTCCGCGGAAATAGCATAAGATTCAGCCGTCATTAACGCGGTGATCGCACCACAGATGGCTCGGGCCGCCGGGCTGTCATAGGCAATACCAGCCACCATCAGCATGGTTCCGATGTTGGCGTAACCAAGTCCCAGCGTGCGATATTCATAGCTCAAGCGGGCGATTTCCCGGCTGGGATACGCCGCCATCAGCACGGAAATTTCCAGGACAATCGTCCAGAGCCGACAGGCATGTTGAAAGCCCGCAATATCAAATTTTCCCGACGCGGCATCAAAGAACTTCATGAGATTAATGGACGCCAGATTGCAGGCGGTATTATCCAGGAACATATATTCGCTGCATGGATTACTGGCATTGATGCGACCGCTTTGGGGACACGTGTGCCATTGATTGATGGTGTCATCATATTGCACACCGGGGTCCGCACAACGCCACGCTGCAAACGCCACTTCCTCCCAAAGTTTACGGGCTTTGAGCGTCTTATGGATTTTGCCATCGGTGCGGCGGATGAGCTGCCAGTCAGCGTCTTTTTCCACCGCTTCGATAAATTTGTTCGATACGCGCACGGAATTATTGGAATTCTGCCCCGAAACCGTGGCATACGCTTCGCCGTTAAAATCAAAATCCAGTTTGAGCTTCAAATTCTTAGCTAATTCCTGCTGTTCCTTGGGCAGGTGCTTGAGGCCTTCCACCATCGCCGCAACCTTGATCTCCTCACGGACTTTCCAGTTCACAAATTCTTCAATATCCGGGTGATCCAGATCCAGGCACACCATTTTGGCGGCCCGCCGCGTCGTACCACCGGATTTAATTGCCCCGGCCGCACGATCGCCAATACGCAGGAAGCTCATGAGGCCGGAAGATTTCCCGCCGCCGGAAAGGGATTCATTTTCCCCGCGAAGTTTGGAAAAATTACTGCCGGTACCGGAACCATATTTAAACAGCCGCGCCTCGCGCACCCACAGGTCCATAATCCCGCCGTCATTGACCAGATCATCGCTGACGCTCTGAATAAAACAGGCGTGCGGCTGCGGATGCGTGTACGCATCAGTGGATTGCTCGAGTTGATGCGTTTTAGGATTCACGTACCAATGTCCCTGCGACGGACCGGTAAGGCCATAGGCATAATGCAGGCCGGTGTTAAACCACTGCGGAGAATTGGGCGCGGCCTTCTGCGTTAAAAGCATGTGGGCCAGTTCATCATAAAACGTTTGGGCGTCCTGCTTGGATTCAAAGTAGCCATATTCCTGTCCCCAATGGGTCCAGCAGCCCGCCAATCGATGCACAACCTGTTTCACGGATGTTTCCGGGCCATGCTTCGGCTTGACGTCGGCATCCAGCACGGGTTTGCCATGGGCATCGGTTTGCGGGATGCCGGCCTTGCGGAAGTATTTACTGACCATGATATCCGTGGCCAATTGCGACCAGTCCGCGGGAATTTCCGCATCTTTCATTTCAAAAACGACCGAGCCATCCACATTGGAAATTTTACTCGTGCGCTTGTTAAATTTGATCGTGGAGTAAACGTCCACGCCTGCTTTCGTAAACCGACGATTGATTTTCATAGCCTTAAACTCCTGCTTCCGTGCGATTAAATTTGCCGGCGACGTCCCATCCTGCGGCGTCGCCGGCCACTCCATGAAAGCCCCGGCTTTCCGTGGCCGGCGGCATGGTTTATCCAATGAACCGAATGACTGCCCATCCGATCCATTCCCAGTTCAGTTAATCAACTTTAGGCAATGTCAGCCCGGGTTGATCCTGATATTTCCCCAGTTTGTCCGCGTAACTGATCGTGCACACTTTTTCTCCGCGCAGAAAAATAATTTGCGCGATACCCTCATTGGCATAAATTTTGGCCGGTAGCGGCGTGGTATTGGAAATTTCAATCGTAACGCGGCCTTTCCATTCCGGCTCCAGGGGCGTAACGTTGACAATAATACCACAGCGGGCATACGTGCTTTTGCCTACACAGATCGCCAGAATATCCCGTGGAATTTCAAAATACTCCACGGTCTCGCATAATGCGAAACTGTTGGGCGGAATCAGCACGTAGCCATCTTTGCTGCCATCGACATCCACAAAACTGCGGGGCGAAAAATGCTTGGGGTCTACAACTTCGGAATTTACATTGGTGAAAATTTTGAATTTAGGTCCCACCCGCACATCGTAGCCATAACTGGAAACACCGTAGCTTACTGCTCCGGGCCGTTTGATTGCCTTTTCAAAGGGCTGAATCGTAACCGATGCTTCGATTTGAGAATCTGCAAGAATCGCCATGTTGCCTGCCTGCAATAAACCGCAAAAACGGTTAGGTTTTTGTTAGTGTACCACAACCCCGGCTGAAACTCAAGAGAAAGGAACCTGCCCCTGAATCATTTCAACCGAAATCGTCGGCCTTGCTGCATTCCTAATAACCCCGCATTCGCGATTATTAAGAAACAAATAAGGCTCACATGGGTTACTTTAGCACCATATCTTGTGGTGTCAATCATTTTTATCACTAAATATTGAAAGACAGGTTTTCCACATCACTAACTCATTATATCCACAAGACTTGTGTTACCCAGATTTTTTTTCTACCAGATGTTGTGGGGGCTCAAAGCCCTTGTGGATAACTCCACTCTCGTCGGAAAAACAAAAATTACACTCTCCTTGCGACGCCTTTGCTGATTATCGCCCCCCGGATAAAATCCTTGACATGAAATCCCCCCGTTTTAACCGCATTCCATCCGCCGGGGCCAAGCACATCCATCAACGCCTTGGCACGTGGTTTAACCACCACCAACGCCCCATGCCTTGGCGAAAAACCACCGATCCCTACGCCATTTGGCTTTCCGAAGTGATGCTCCAGCAGACGCAGGTTGCCACCGTAATACCTTATTACTCCCGCTTTTTACAACAATTCCCCAATATTCACGCCTTGGCCGCCGCGCCGCTGGACAAGGTGTTAAAACTCTGGGCCGGCCTGGGCTATTACCGCAGAGCCAAGAGCCTGCATCAGGCCGCACAGATAATCGCATCAACATATCACGGTATTTTTCCATGCAGATATGATGACATCTTGAAACTTCCCGGCATCGGCCGCTACACCGCCGGTGCCATCGCCAGTATCGCCTTTCATGAAAAAGCACCCGTATTAGATGGCAATGTGATGCGCGTGCTGACCAGGCTCCTGATGATTCGTGACAATATCGCCAAGCCGCAAACTCAAAGGCGGCTCTGGCAAATTGCCCAGGCGTTAGTGCCACAGACCAACCCCGGAGATTTTAATCAGGCCATGATGGAACTTGGAGCCACCGTTTGCACTCCTACCCATCCCCGGTGCGAAAGTTGCCCGCTGAAAAGTTTTTGCAAGGCCCGGCAACGCAACATGCAGAACCAATTACCGGTAACACAACGCAAAGCCCCCACGCCACACATCAAAATGGCTGCAGTCGTTATTGATTCGCCGCAAGGTCATCTGCTGGCCCAACGCAAGGCCGGCGGCCTTTGGGAGCATCTCTGGGAATTTCCCGCGTTTGAACTTCCCCGGCACAACGCCGCCACAGCCAGTCAGCGCCTCCTTAAGCTCACCGGCCTGAACATCAAGCTAAAACGCCTGACGACCTCTGTCACGCATCAACTCACGCATCGGCATTTGGAATTCACCATTTTTGTCGGCACCAGCAAATCCAAACGCAAACCGCTGCTCACAGCCGAACTTGCTTCGCACTACGAATCCATCCGCTGGATCAGCGATATGTCCGATGTCCCAAAATCCCGCCTGACAGAAAAAATATCCGCCCGTTCGATCAACCGTCAGCAAATCCGCACCGCCAAATAATCCGCTTTGCGATCAGCGGCGTCTGCACAGCAGCCCCCGAGGAGCGCCGGCAGCCCGCGCCGCTGGACCTATATCATGCCTTGAGCGTTTTCCGCGCCGCTCGCTGCAACGATGTTGTTATCAGCGTGCAGGCGGGAAAAGTAGAGCTACGAATGATTCGCCCATGACAAACAACGACTTTCCGGAAAGCTACCGGAACGAAGCGGCAAAAAAATACACTGCAAAAAATACATTTGCTTTTTGTTTTGGGACCTGATATGTTCATCAGTGCAATTTCTTCGGCGAACGGTTGACCTCTTATATCCGCGCCGGAAAGGGTAAACAATACGGTGTGATGGACTTAACGCTATGGCCATCCCGGAAATTTTCCGACCTGTTTCCACCAGCCAATGGGCTTGGACTAGCAGGGGTGTAGCATCAATACTCCGGCGTTTCCGCGTGTTAAAGCTCGCCCCCCCCGCACAACACACACAAATGTTTCCACCAGCGTCGATGGTCCGCCATGATTTTTGGGGGTCTGTTTATGAAAACAGCTCCGATAGCGCCACTGCCTCCCCGCTTCGTCGGCCGGGTACTGACGAATCTGCGCGTTTTCTTTGAGCGATATTCCGTGATGGGCAGTGCTGCCGCCGGACAGGTCATTCTTTTGGTGATCGCCTATGCGGCGGGATTCAGTGCTTTTGCCGTGATGTGGGCGGATCGTGCGGTCTACGCGGCCGGCACCGGCCCCGCGATCATGTCACCCGCCGAAGTTGCCGCGATCAAGTTGCCACGAGGCTTTCATCTGGCCCAATTACCGTGGCGGTATGGCCATGATTTATACAAGCCGGCATCGGAGAATGTGCCTTTGGCTCAACCTTGGTATGAGCCGATCCTGGAAGAACAGCGGCATCAGGCGCAGCTGGCGCAGGCCGGTGCCGTCTCATCTCCGGGAAATATTCAGATTCTCACCAACTTCAGCGATACGGTGCCGATTAAAGTCCGGCAAATTTCCGCCACGCATTACGCCATTACGTTCACCGGGCCGTTAATCCGGCCGCGCGGTACGGGTAAATTACAGAATTGGTTTGTATTCAGAGTGCGGAATGTAAAGAATAAAACCATCCGCTTTGATCTGACCAATGGAAATATCAAATGGTGGCAAACGCTTAATCCGGTTTACAGTTATTGTCACAGCCTGAGCCGCTTGCGGAATTTGAGGTCAACCCCTGTTCACCATCCGACAACCACACAGGCCTTTGACGGAGCCCTGTTGCCCGACACATCCGGCCAACGCTGGCATTACATCGCCAACACCTGGCGGGATGACCAAGACCTGTTTCTGGTGCAGACATTTACGCATAACCGTGCTTATGTCGCCATGCGGTATCCTTACACCGTAGCCTACAATCAGCGATTCCTGCAGAGCCTGCACGGCAATCCGAATTGCCGGGTGGTTACCATCGGCAAGTCGCAGCATGGCCGGCCCTTGCAGGTGGTGGAAATTCCGCGGCCCAAGGCCGGTGCGGGAAAAAATAAACCGGGGATACTTATTTACGCCCGCGAGTATGGAGACGAAATCGACGGTTCCTGGCCGGTGCAGGGGGCGATTCAGTTCCTGTTATCCGATGCTCCCGAGGCCCGGCGGTTACGGATGCATTATGAATTCCTCGTGATTCCGATTCTCGATCCCGACGGCGCGGCGGAATGCGAGGAAAACAATGCGGCCCAGGCATTCTACGGTGGGAACTCCGGTCCTGTGACTGTGGAATCATCTCAGTATGCCAATTACTTTCAGCGCTGGATAGATGCCGGGAATCGCATTGACATCGCCCTGAACGAACACTGTCTTGAGGCCGGTTACGGCCGAGATGTCAGTTGTGCCGCAGTCACCGGAGGGAAACTGTATGAACCTACCGGAACACCCGAATCAACCGCCTGATTTCCAAAGAAGGCCTGGAAAAAGTCGCCGACAGCGGCGTCAATGGGTGGAGTTCTCCGGATGATCCCTGGTGAATGTTTTGATGCCGATACGGAAGGATATAATTTTATGACTGCACATACCACCATGATACAAAATCGAAACAGCGGTCCGAAATTTACAGCAATACTGGATCGCTCTTCGCCGGCATGGAAGTCTGCAATGACCACATGGATAACACGAACTGTTGGTTGTATTCTACTGATTGCCGGCATCGGTTCGGCAGTTTTGCATCCCAAACCGATGGTGGCGGCCAATGGATTAAGCATCGCTGATGTCGGAAATATGGTGATTCTGGAGCCGCCGAAATGGATTGAGCATCGGATGCCGGTGCTGGCGAACATTGTCTCGGAAACCAATGGGAACCCTTTGGGGAACCGTCTCGCGCGTGGCCAATGGGTGGTGCTTTTCTACCACGCCAGTTGCGGCGAGTGTCAAAAAGCGATTCCCGTTTATGAGCGCTTTGCGGAACAAACTGCAACGATGCATGGGGCGTTTCACGTCGCCTTTGTCCGTGTGCCGTCGGATTTGGCTACACCAATTCCCAAGGGTTTGTTTAATTCCAACGACGGTCTTCACGGGACACTGGACACCAGCCGCCAGTGGTTTGCGACCACGCCGGCAGTAGTGGAGATAGAAAACGGTGTGGTGACCCGCACCGCCGCGGATACGGCGGCTATGAATATGAACTGGTTGAAATGACCATCGCCTGATGTAGGGCGAGGGCATTTCAAAATACTCTTTTTCAGGAGGTGCTTTATGCACAGGTTGCTTTTAGCGGGATTGCTATCCACGGGGATATTGGCCATTGGCGCGGCGGGCACCGCCCAAGCCATGCAACCAGCATCGAACGCGGATTTGGCGGCAGCTACCGGGGGCTATGGGCCAGGGCTTTGCACATGGGGCACGAGCTGCACCTACTCCATTCCCGAACCCAGCGCCCAAGACTGTATCGATGGCAACGTGCAACAGTTCTGGCCATGCTACAGCGTTATCGGGACACCCCAACAGAACGGCTCCTGTGTGGGTAAAAATGGAAACTGCTTCCAAGGCGGGGGACAGTTATGTGTAGAATATCAGGCTGGCACCTGCCAATATGTCACCGATGCAGACGGCGGCCTCATGACCGGCGACTGCGTTCCCGTGAACAATGAACCAACGCCGATCAACAGTCGGACGATCTGTGCCCAACTGCCTAGCTAGCCGGAAATAAAAGAAGGCAAAGACGGTTTTGGGTCTTATCTACGGTGTTGATCCGCTGTTCCTAGCATGGCGTGGTATTAAGGAATATTGCGCTGGTGCAAGGGGCGCTTCACACTATAAGGCTTATTTCCCATTGGAGTAAACAGATGAGAATATTATGCAGGTTTTGCAATAGCGGCATCTGGTTGATTTTCGCTGGTTTAACCCTGGCCCCGGCCACGGTTGCCCGCTCATCTTCCGCAAATCTTCGCACCGCATTAGCCGGTATTCGACGACAGGAAATGGCATTTCATAACATCCAGATCACGGCGCACTACCAAAGCACCGTTCGGCAGCAGAAGAAACCTGCCATGACGGTTGCCGGTTATCTTGATCTGACGATCACTATGGAGAATATCCCTGCGGGCCGATTCACCGTGGTAGTGTCCAAGGAGGTGGGCCACGCGGTTGGTGGGACGTCCCCCTACTACGTCCAATCCTATAAAGGAGCATTTAACGGCCGCGTTGCCGAGATGATCACAACCCGGGAGGGCCCACTTGGAGGGCCACTCATCAATCCTCGCCTCGGGGGAATCTGGGGGAAAGCCCCCGCCGAACTGACCACACTACGCGGCTGTGCGGGTTGGACGGCAACCATCTTCGGTGCGCCATTGGAAATCAATCCGCCACATCATGCGATATACCCGCCACTATCGCAACTATTGGCAACACCATGGGGTAAATGGCATACGCACTGCACAATAGTCCATAGTCGGAATGGTAAAAAGTGGTACGAACTGTCACGCTACTTTCCCCTAGGGCGGTTCGTCCTGAGACTCAACCCGCGGAAGGGCTTCTCGCTGGTGCGTTTGACGGAATTTTATTGGCACGTTGATCCAAAGTATCTGCCAAAACGCGGGGCCTTTCCGCCCTTGTTCAGACATCCCTGTCGCACGATTGTAGCGAGTAACTTTGACCAGCCGATGTCGGGCGTCTTTTATCCGCGAAAGGTCGTCGAAACAGTATTTGACCCTTTGCTCCACGGGTCCGGCATCATCGCGGTCAATACGGTAGCCGTTTCGCGGATAATGATTAATGTCTCCACCAAGCCCGATAACTATCAGATGGATTTTCCGGCAGGCACCCGTGTGACTGACAGCTCCACCGGCCGGGTGATCCAAATTGGCGGCACGCCAAAACAACAGATGAAGCAGATTGAAAAGGCGGTTGCGGCAGCACGCAAAGAAGTCGCCACGCAACCGGCGCGGAAAGGCGGTGGCAAATGAGGACGGTATTTCAGATTGCACCACTGCTTTCCGTGGCATTTTTCGCGGTAGCATCGCCAGCGTCGCCCGTACCTGTCACTGCCGGGACCGCGATGCCCACGCTTTACGGTGAGATTCACGGCAATGAGATGACCGCCAATTGCGGCGTGAACGTCACAGCCTTTGCGATGAAGTTTTTTCATAAGAGGGTCAGCCTGCCGGGGCTGGCTTTGTCCGGGCCGGAGCGGCACCGAAGATCTGCCCCGTTCTGGCGGCCATTAAGACCCATGGAGCGGCCTATGCGCGCCGGGCATGGGGCATTACCAGTCAACGCTATGTCAATATGATAGAACGAGGCAACCTGTTGCTGTTGGCGGATCAGCCAAAGGAGGCAATGGCCTGTTTCCACGCGGCTTATCTGGCGGCCAATGTCCATGCAGAATGGGCGGAAGCCGCCAGCCGCATCGCAGCCTGCATGAAGGCGGAAGATGGTACCATTGGCCGGGCCAATGCCTGGGCGTGGTCGTTGCGGCAGAGGTGATCAGGTTATAAAGCAAGGAGTTGGAAGCTGGAAGTTAGAACCAGAACAGGCTATATGTGTTTCTGTGAAACGCAAGTATGTCCATATTTCTATTATTCTAACTTCTCCCTGCTTTATTCTTTTCCAGAAAGGAATTGAACTATGTCTGTCAATCCCAGGCGAGCCCGGACGGTGTTGCTGTCGGCGATGGCGATGTTTACGGCATCATGGGTCACTGTGGTGCCACTGATCGCCCGGCCCAGTGCCGCGGAACTTCAGAAACGGGCATGGGCGAAGAGCCTGGTCCCGCGATTGGCCGGCACGGACGCCGCCGCCCGAAAATCGGCGCTGGCGTTAATCGCCAAAGAGTTGCAGGCCCGCCCTTATCCTGCGGCATGGCTGATATATTGGTATTGGCTTCCACCTTTGATGGCCGGCGGGCATTACCGCACCGTGGCGCACCTGGCGCTACAAGGCATCCTGGCGGCACCGGCGTACACGGGTGTTATTGACCGTCTGCTGATATTTCGCATTCAGGCGCTGGCGGCAATGCACAAGAATGCGGCGGCCCTCCGCAATGCCAAAAGTCTGTTCAATGTGTGTACCATGGCGGATACCGGTACGGCTCTTTTGATTCTGGATCAACGCCTGGAGGTTATCTACCACGGCCATCCCGGCATTGTACGACGGTTCATCCATGAGGAAAGAACGGGATCGGAGCTTCCAGCGGACGACAGCGAACCCATAAGTCGATCCGGTGTGCTGGCGTCCATTGACGTTCACGGCGACGCTTATTTGGCGCGGCTGAAAAACCTGAGTCGCAACAGGATCCGGGGGCTGGGGGAGAAAGGTGATTTGCTGCTGCTGGCCGATCACCCGGCCAAAGCCTTAAAATGCTTTCAATCCATGGAGGCCTATGCGAAGGGTCCCGGACAACTGCTGTCCTTTCAGAAATTTGTCTGCCGAGCAATTAAAGCGCAAGACGGCACGATAGGCCGGGCCAACGCCTGTCTCCTGCAGGCAGTGCAGAGCACCGGCCCAACGCGATAAAAGTTGTGCCCGTTGATCACCGACCCGCCATTCATGAACGGCGCGGGCTGACGGTCCTTTAATTCGCCGAAGGTGACCACGCGTAAGGCGGATTTTTACGGGTCCTATTTGCGCGATGGGCCATTGCTTACCCGACCGGATAAGCAATTCTCTTTCACCTTGTTCCGGACATGGCGGACGCTTGGCATGGTCACTGACTTGACTTCGCTCCCCTTCAGGGGCGACACTTCTATTGAAACAATAGGGCCTGTGACAGTTTCTGCCAAAGGGTAAGTGTGTGTAAAATAGGAAGGCACCAATCCACAGGACGTGGCTTGGGATTAATGTCAAGTTTTCAAGGAGGAACAATCATGCCCGCAACCACCACCC
>JAJZGH010000149.1 GCA_021798635.1 Planctomycetota bacterium
AAAAAGATCCAAAAAAAGGTACCTGACACCTTTTCTGTGAAAAACCTGGGGAGCCGGGTGCCAGGCCGGCATGGGAATTCTTAGTAAAGTTGTGAACTGCTGTTCGACTATGGTGAACAGTTACTTTATGATACGCTTCATGAGCAGAACGTCACCGATTATTAGGTTTCACTCCGCTTTTGGCATTATCTTCGCATGTGCCCTTGCTATGCTGGGGGGCTGTACGGTCATAAAAAAGGGGCCGGTGTATTTTCCGCTGCATCACCCGAATTATGCGATTCCAAAATTAACGCAGCCTAAGCAAAAAAAGTCGGCAAAAGCCAATGCGCCGCGCGCGGCGCTGATTCAGGTTATTGAGGTAAATCTTCCTATCGGGACCTTCAGCCAGAATCCCAAAGTTTGGAAACTGTTGGCCAAAGCTCCCGTCGGTCCGCGCACCGCGGCCCTGCTGAAAGCCAACGGATTCAAAACGGGATATGGTTCGTTCCAAGTATGGACCGCCATTCGTAAACTCATCAACGGCCCCGGCGTAACGTCAGAGGCGGTGTATTGTCAGATCGCCAATATTGCGCCGGCGGTGCTGACCGTGCATTCCAATATCCGCCATCAGATGCTCACATGCCACACCGTCGCTGAACCGCTGGTGGTTCGCACATTCCGAAATTGCCAGGATCAATTTTTAATTGCCGCCAATACCGCGACCAAATTTGGATTAACAGTCATCAGCTTGGAACCGGCGGTAAAGCTCGGTGTAACCCCAGCGCCCGCCGGCCCGGGATTAAGCGTCACTGCACCGGGGGCCGGGCCGGTGCGCCATGCATTTTCTGATTTGCAGTTTTCGTTTCTGCTGCCGCCGAAGCATTTTGTTGTTTTGGCTCCCGCGGAGATCGGCGTGCTGAATACTTCCCTGGGCAGTTGTTTTCTGACTCAACAGCATCATGTACCCCGACGTGAAACGGTCCTGTTGCTGGTGCCGCTGGCGACGCAATAAATCACAATATAAATATGAACATAGCTACAAATAACGGCCGCGGCGTTGATGACAGGATTCCCGGCCTGTCGGCGCGTCTACCAACCGTGGACTTCCGCTGCGCGGATTCTATGCAATGGGCGTGGCAAGAAATCCGGGCGGGCCTCCGCGATGCAAGTTTCCAAGGCCAACCATTTTCTTAGCGCCGGCATTTATGCCGTCGATTTCGCCCCCCGCCCGGAAATATTGCCACGCCCTATGCAATCAAGCGGCGGCCATGGAGTTGATATAGCCTCGAACACTGCTCTCGAGTGTCTGCGGCGCAAAGCCCGGGAAATCCCGCTTTACCGCCGCCAGATCGCATACGCTGTCTTCACCGGCCATGACGACTTGATCATGATTAAACGGCAACCCGGGCAACGAAAATGCGGTTAACGCTTTAGCCAGCCAAAATGGTATTCCCAAAATTGCACGCCGTGGCCCCGTTAGCACAGTATTAAATACTTCCAGCATGGCCGGCCATGTATATTGATCCGGGCCACCAACTTCATAGGTCCGCTTTTCCGTGCTCGGCAGCTCCAAGGCACGCACAAACAATTCGGCGAGATCCTCAATAAAGATCGGTTGCACGCGTGCTATGGCCCGTTGGCCCATCAGGCCGCCGCCAAAATACGGCATGAATAAAAACGGGGGTGCCTTTCCAGCGTGCCATTGCATTACCATCCGGGTAAATTCACCGTCGGGGCCATGAATAAGTCCGGGGCGAAAAATCGTCCAGTTCAGGTTTGCCGCCCGCACCATCTGCTCCGCCCGCCATTTGGTTTGGTGATACTGCGATGCGGCACGTTCCCGCGTACCCGACGCGGACATGTGAATATACCGCTGAATCCCGGCAGCCGCAGCGGCTTTCAGGACATTTTCGGTGGCCTGCACATGGGCTTGCTCAAAGCTTTGAAAGCGCGTTTCGCGGATAATTCCCACCAGGTGAATCACTGCGGTGCAGCCTTGCATGGCCGCTTCCACGCCCTGCCCGTCCACCACATTACCCTGGCGAAATTCGACCAACGGTTGGTCGCTTCGGTCAGCGCGGATGCTTCTGGCCAAAATGCGAGCCTTATATCCCGATTGCCCCAGGCGCCTCACGATGCCCTGCCCCACAAACCCGCTGCCCCCGGTCACCAGCACAACTCCCTTTTTATCGGCTTGCATTATATTGCGAACTCCTAACTTCTCCTCCCGCCTGATTGGTAACCCGCGCTATTATAGCCGCAGCAGCGCGTGCTATTCCCATCGTAGTTTCCCATCGCCGGTCCGAGGCTTATACTAATAAGCGCATGCTGGAGTTTTTACACACGCTGCTGAATCGATTGACCGCCTATCCCTGGTGGGTGGTCACACTGGAATTGGCCCTGATCGGCGTGGTGGTCTATTGGGTTTTGGAGTTTCTGAGGGGCACACGCGGCGCGCGGCTCATCAAGGGCGTGGCGCTTTTTTTAATCATCGCCTACACGATTATTAAACTTGGCGGCAATAAACTTCCGCAGGTGGAATTTCTTTTCAGCCGGCTATTGGTCTTCACCAGTTTCGCCATCGTCGTGGTATTTCAGCCCGAATTGCGCCGCGCATTAATTCGCCTGGGAGAAACGCGATTTTTCCGCCCCGGTAGTTCCGCCTCCCGGCGATTAATTGATTGTCTGTGTCAAAGTGCTGAATATTGCTCCCGCAATCGCATCGGCGCATTAATTGCGGTGGAACGCGAAGTGGGCTTGGGAGCTTTGCTGGAACAGGGAACTCTGCTTAACGCGGATGCCACGCCGGAACTATTAAATACCATTTTCTGGCCTGGTTCCATGCTCCATGACATGGGCGTGGTGATTCGGGACGGTCGAATCGCCGCGGCGGGAGTGCAGTTTCCCCTGGCGGAAGGTATTGAAGTCAGCCCGGACATGGGAGCGCGGCATCGGGCGGCTTTGGGGTTGTCGCAGGAAAGTGATGCCGTCATTATTGTGGTCAGTGAAGAGACCGGTATTATCAGCGTTGCTATGCGGGGCGAGTTTGTCCGGGAGCTTACCAATGAACAGTTGCGCGAACGGCTCACCAAGGCTTTACAAAAGCCCGATCACGCTGAAATGAGCCGATCGGCCGCGTAGGTTCGCAGCCGCTGCGGGAAACAATGCCGCGGGCGTTTGATAATTCAGTACGGCCCAGTGGGCCTGAAAGAATGACGGTTATGCCTCAACAACGTCGCATCCTGGAACACCTTAAAGTTGTGCCGCTGACGCTGCTGCTGACACTGCTGCTATGGATGTATGCCGATGCCCACCTGACCGCGATTGAAAACGATTTGCCATTTCAGATCAGCGTGGTCGTGCCACCTAGTGACGCCAATGATATTGTCCGGATTGTCAGCCCCGCCAATGGGGAATTTCACGTTAACATTCAGGGGCCGCGCGACCAGGTACAGCAGATTCGGGATCAGGCGGATGGCCGCGCTATATTTACCCGTGATGATCGCAACAATCTCGCTTATGTCGTGCGGCGGCTTCGCACGTTGGCCATCGGCTCGAAAAACTATATCAGCTCCGTGCGGGTGCTCAATGATTTGCCCTATTTCCGGCAGCGTCATGTCAGGGTCATCTCCGCCACGCCCGCCCGCATTCAACTGGCAGTAGACCAGATGGTGTCGATTTCCCGCCCCATTTCCTTTACCGCACTGCCCCATGTCGCCGCCAGTATCACGCCGGCGGTGGCGCAAATACAGTTACCCAAGAGCGTGCTAACCAGTATTGGCGGGGAGGATCAGGTGCGGGTGGTGGCGCAACCCTTATCGGATTTAACCACGTTGCCGCCGCGCACGCGACAAACGGTGCAGGCCCAACTGGTTGTGCGTTATCCCGGAGTGGTCAGTGCCCAGGTGACTGCTGCACCAGCCACGGTGCTGGTAAGTTTCACCGTGCCCTCGGAGCCGGCCCATAAGTTAAAGCTCGGCATTGTACCGGTTTGGATTCGCGGCCCGTCGTGGTTGGTCAATCGCTATAACATTTCCCTCCGTCCGGAAACTGTGCCGGTAACCGTGGCAGGTCCGCGCATCGCATTGCAACGCCTGGGGCGGAAAATGCTCGTCGGAGATTTAGCTCCCGTGCGGCAACGCGTCGTGGCTTTTTTAAATATTACACCCTCCGTGACCACCACGGACGGCTGGGTAGCACATCACATTCGCTACGCGCTGCCCGCAGGCGTTACCCTGGTAAAGGGTCCCAGAACCATCCTGTGCAAAATTTCCTACCGCCCTTCGGCCGTGCCCGCCTCGGCTCCGGCAACGTCCCCATCGGCCACTATTTCTGCCGGGCGATAAGCGCCGACCCTCATGGCACTAAAATAATGTCGTCACGTGATGCGGGTTCTTCCATACCTGAATAGACTACTATTGGCGGGTTTCCCAGTGTCCAGATATTATCATGCCGCGGGCCGACATCCGGTGTGCGCGTCCAGAAAACGCTGCCGTCATCATAAAGCACATTCTGCCCGCGGCTGGCGTGATTCCATGAATTTGCGTTTACCTGCCCCACGCCTCCGCCATAAAACAATGGATTGCGATCCGCCATGATGGCAATATGGCCGCCATGTGCCCAATGATGATGATAATTTGACAACTCATCGATATAACTATATCCGACGTTAGACCAGGCTGGGCGTGTTCCCGTGCCGCTAAGCCCCGCGCCAGGCACCACGGCAGGGCAGATCATCCGTGTCCAGGACGTGTAACGGGTCCGCACATTAAGCATGGGTGCCAGATTGGCCAGATTGCAATGCGCGTTGGCGGCGCGATGGGCCGGTCCGGTCATACTGCGCGGCAGCCAGTCATGATCGGCAGGAACACTGATCCGAGGCAGCAAGCCGCTGTTCGCCTCCGCGTACTGCCCAAATGCTGCTCCCAACATCGCCAGATTGTTTGCACAGTCCGTTTGCACCGCCAGCGTGCGCGCTTTATTAAGTTGGAAAAGGGTAACCGTCAGCAGCAGAGCCGCCGCGATCAGCATGACCGCGATGTCCGCCTTGCGCGGATCCCACGCGCGGGCTTTGAGCCGGGTGTTCGTGAGCATGGATTTACCGGCATGGGGTGTCAGGCGTAGCACCGATGCAGCACCGGCGGCGGCCACGGTCCGACGGGTTAAATCCACGGGTGGTTCCACCGGGGGCAGTTGGGCCAGGGCGTGAATAATTTCCACCAGTCGGGGCGGACAGACCGCCGATTGGTTTGGTTCCGCAGGCGTATGCGGCGCGCTGCCGTGCTCCAGCAAGGAATCAATATATGCCACTTCATGATCCGCCAGCGGGGGAATAGGAGTTTCCGGATTGTCATTCACGGGGTTTGTCATGGCTCACCTGCGTACCTTCATTGGCTCCCGGTATACCGGAGCCTGATTATCCACGGTCATTGACGCCGTTCTTTTCCTTCACCAAGCCGTACCCTCCACGCCTGACCAAACATGGCCAAGGCTGTATGGAGCCGACTTTTAACCGTTCCCAGTGGAATGCCCAGCATCTGGGCAATTTCTTTATACGCAAAGCGATTGTAATAACTTAACAACAACACTTCACGATAAATTGTTGGCATCCGGGCGATGATTTGCCGCACTGCATCGGCATCCTCCATGTCTATTAAACGTTCCGGAGCGGAAAGCGTATCTGACTCCATGAGTTCAATAAACGTTCCCTGATCCCCATCCGCCCCCGCGATATTATCCAGAGACTGTGTATTGCGACGCATGGCCGCGCGCAGATGATCCCGGGCTTTGTTGGCGGCAATGGTAAATAACCACGGCCGAAATCGACGTTGGGAATCAAACGTCGGGGCGCTACGGTACACCTGTATAAATGTCTCCTGAAATAAATCCTCCGCTAAGGCTGCCTCGTTGATAAATCGCTGCAGGAAGCTAAATAGCTCTCGGCGATACCGTTCCACCAATTCGGCGAATGCGGCCTGATTACCGGCCACAAACTCCGCAACAAGATCTTCATCCGTGGCCATTCGGCCCTTCCTTTATTACGCGGAATCTCGTAGTTTGTTCGATCCGCGCTGGCTATTGTAAACGTTGGCGCTGGGAGAATTCATTTTCACGGCCAGCTACCCAAGACAGTAGTTTTTATTTAACACAAATGCGAATTATACCCGCTCATTCTGGAATTCCCCGCACTGTTCGCCTACTGTTACCTCGTATGAATACCCTGCCACAACACTATCCGCTGCGCGTTTTTTATGACGGTCAATGTCCGGTCTGTAACCGCGAAATTCAACGCCATCTCCGGCACGATCGTCTTGGGCACCTTCAAGCCATCAACATCGCCGCGCTGGATTTCAATGCTACAGCCTATGGCCTGGATGCTCAACATGTCCATAATGTCATGCACGTCTTGACCGCCGACGGAAAGGTCTTTACCGAGGTTGACGCATTTATATGTATCTGGCATGCGCTGCCCGTGCGACTGGATCGTCTGATATTTATTACCCTGTTGCGCGTGCCCCCGGTGAGAATGTTCGCAAACATCGCGTACCGTGCATTTGCCAAAAACCGCGTACGCCTCTTCGGCGGATGCGATTTCGCCCGCTGCCGCCCGCTCCCATGAGGCGGATGGGCATTACGCCCCAAAGCCAACATATTATGAGGCGTTTCATAAATGGTAATTATACGCAATTCCCGCCACAATTCCGCAATCAGCGTTGGCCAAGCTGAAACTGCCGCGCGGCATCGCATTCGCCCAAATCCCCTGGCTTAACGACCCGGCCCATCCGTCGCCGGAATATGTCGCGCTCGCCCAGCCCTGATATGAACCGGCTCTCGAGCAGCGGCGGCACCACCGGCAAATGGCCAATGGTGGCACGACAAAAGATCTAAAATCCATCGAGGTAGTTACCAATTTCAGCCACAGCGTGCCGATCAGCACAGAGGAAATCTCCCCCACACATTATGCCCTTACCACGGCGGGGTTATGTGTGGCGCTATTGGCGTGGGCAACGTGTGCCACCGCAGCGGCTGCGCCTGTCAATCCGGTTTACAACCTTATTGATTCCTCGATAGCGTCGGGAAAGGCTCCAGAGATGGCATGGGCGATTAAGCAAATCGGTATGCTGTTGCGTGTGCCCAATGCCTACAGCGCATCCTACAGGCTGCAATATGGTTGGCTACCAAGTCTGCTGAAACAGCATGATTATCAAGCTGTGGCGAACTTGGCACTGCTGGATGTCGTGCGCAACCCCGGATTAACCGACAACGTGGATGCGGTACTGGCCTGCCGGGTAAAGGCGATTCTGGCCATGGGTAAAAAACACGCGGCCCTGCGAAATGCCAAAAGCCTTTTTAACATCTGCATATTGGCGGATACCCGATCGGCCTTGTCGTTGGTGCGACAATGCGTTGCCGCGGTTTATCACGGACCCCCGCGTATTATCAATGCCTTTATCGAAGAGCAAATAACCGGTGCCCAAGTCCCCGCCGATGAGCACGAACCCATTACACGCTGCGGGGTATTGGCCGCGGTAACCGTAAAGGCCACGCCCTACCTGCAAAAAATCCATTCGCTACACGGCACGGGCAACTGGACCATTCTGGAGAAGGGCAATTTGCTGCTGCTGGCGGATCAGCCGCGCCAAGCAATTAAATATTTCCGGGAAATGGAAGCTTTGGCGGGCAATGCCAAGGATTTCCTTAATGATGAGAATAACATCTGCCGGGCGATCAAGGCGGAAGACGGCACCATCGGCCGGGCCAATGCCCATTTACTCTCCAGCGTACGCTCCGCGCAAAAGTTCCCGTGACAGAGCACTTACGTGCAGCAGGCTGGCGAGCAGTGGCAGGCGCTGCGGCATGCCGAATGCCAAATGCTGAAGGCCCGATGCCAAATGCCGAATGCCAAGCGGGGCCGGTATTATCGCAAGCCTTGCTATGCCGCGCCGGCGTTCCTATTATGCAGCGGAGCCGGTAATTGCTTGGAAATATACAGATGTCCAATACCACTTTCAGTAAAGCCACGGGCGACAAACCGGGATTGTCGGCTCCCGACCAGATCTGGCAACTGTATTTTATTGAGGCCTTTCTTCTGGGCTGTTTCATGATTTCCGCCACGAGTGCCACAATTATGATGGAATCGCCAAAATCCATTGCTTCCCATCTGGTGGTATCCCCCATTCTCCGGCGCGTGGTCATTGGCGCTGCCATGGGTTTAACCGCGGTGGTACTGATTTACTGCCCGTGGGGCAAACGTTCCGGTGCGCACATGAATCCGGCGTTTACCTTAAGTTTTTTGCGGCTTGGAAAAATAAAACCGCGGGATGCCCTGGGCTATATGGCGGGGCAATTCATTGGCGCGGTGGCCGGCATGCGGCTGGCAGGGTCTATGTTTGGGTCCATCGTGGGCACGCCCTCCGTACGTTATATTGCGACAACCCCGGGCCCGGACGGCATCGCGGTGGCGTGGGGGGGCGAATGTCTTATTTCATTTATTCTTGTGGCCACGGTGCTGGTGGTGAATCGCTATCCGTCGCTGGTGAAGCGCACCGGCCTGTTCTGCGGGGGGTTGATTACATTATTTGTAATCTTTGAAGCTCCGCTATCCGGGTTCAGCATGAACCCGGCCCGCACGTTTGGTTCGGCAATCGTGGGTAACATCTGGACGGCATGGTGGATTTATTTTACAGCACCAGTCGTAGGAATGCTGGGGGCTGTTGAAGTACACCGCCTGCTTACGGATGATCTTTCCAAACTATGCCTGCGATTGAACCACAGCGTTAAACACACGACATTGCATCCTTGTGATTGTCGCAATCCAACTTCTCCAGACACTTTAGCCGGCCCGGATTTTAACAGAAAGGTAACAACATGAACGCACAAAACGACTATGACATCATCATCATCGGCACCGGTGCCGGTGGCGGCACGCTGGCGCATCGCCTGGCTGCTACGGGAAAGCGCATTCTGCTGCTGGAGCGCGGCGGATGGTTGCCGCGGCAGAAAGAAAACTGGGATCCCACGACGGTATTCGTGAATAATCATTACGTCTCCAAAGATACCTGGTACGACAAAGAGGGTAAGCCGTTCCAGCCCGGATCGCATTATTACGTCGGCGGTGCCACGAAAATGTTTGGCGCTGCACTGTTTCGTTTGCGTAAGGAAGACTTTGGAGGGCTGGTGCACCATGGTGGAATATCCCCAGCCTGGCCCATCAGTTATGAGGATCTCGAGCCGTATTATTTGCAGGCTGAGCAGCTCTATCAGGTGCATGGCCTGCGCGGGGAGGACCCCACGGAAGGGCCTTCATCGGGTCCTTATTCCTTTCCTCCAATACAGCATGAGCCGGTGATTGAACAAATATCCCAGGCGTGGAGCCGGGAAGGGTATCATCCGTTTCATGCGCCCACGGGAATTATGCTCAATGAAGCACAACGGCATCTCGGGCGGTGCATCCGGTGTGATACCTGCGACGGATTTCCCTGTCTGGTACGGGCCAAATCAGATGCGGAAATTATCTGCATTCGTCCCGCGCTGGAATATCCCAACGTCACGCTGCTGACGCAGGCCCACGTTTATAAGCTTGAAACCAGCGACAGCGGGCGGGAAGTTTCCCGCGTGCTTGTGGAGCATCACGGCGAAAAACTGGCGTTTTCGGCTGGGCTTGTCGTGCTTTCGGCTGGAGCCTCCAACTCCGCCCGTGTATTGCTGCTTTCCGCCAATGACAAACATCCCCGCGGCCTGGCCAATGGATCGGACCAGGTCGGACGTAATTTTATGTTCCATAATTCCGATGCCGTTGTGGCCCTGTCTCGCCAGCCCAATGAAACGGTGTTCCAGAAAACGCTCTCCCTTAATGATTTTTATTTCAAAGCGGATGATTTTGATTTCCCCCTGGGCAATATTCAGATGATCGGCAAATCCCAAGGACCCATGTTCCGGGCGGATGCCGGAAAATATGCCCCGGGATTTCTGCTCAATGAAATGGCTCATCATGCCGTGGATTTCTGGCTGACTACAGAAGATCTGCCCATGCCCGATAATCGCGTCACTCTTAACAGCCAAGGCGAGATTCAGTTGAACTACACATTCAATAATCAGGAAGCAACGCGCCGATTGCGGGCCAAATTGGAAATGCTTCTAAGCCACGCCAATATACACCCGCATTTAATTCCCAATCATTTATATATGAGTAAAAGCATCCCGATTGCGGGTGTGGGACATCAATCTGGTACCATTCGTTTCGGCACTGATCCCGCTACCAGCGTTTTGGATATACATTGCAAAGCCCATGAACTGGATAATCTGTATGTTGTGGATACCAGCTTTTTCCCCAGTATAGGAGCCGTTAATCCCTCACTGACGGCCATGGCCAATGCGCTTCGTGTCGGTGATCATCTTATTGAACGCATGAAGTAGGGCGCGCAAAAGCCGGCTATGAAGCAGGTGCGGTGCAAAGGCGACTTTCGCTATTGTGGATGTCCGCGACTTTCAAACAAAAAAAATATTTTGAACCGGCCCGTAGACTCCTGCGTATAGCCAGTGTCACGGTGAAGTTTCCCACGGCTTCCCGTGGCAAAGTTCCTTCCTTCTCCCCCACGAACGCCGGTGGTTGCCTCCCACGCAACCACCGGCTTTTTTTATAAAGGCTATTCCTCCACCGGGGCCTGATATTGGGCGGATATTTTTGCCTGAATCATCGGCGGAACGGTTTCGTAATGGGAGAACTCCATGGAAAAGCTGCCTTGGCCGCTGGTAGCACTGCGCAACTGATTGTCATATTGCCCCAACTCTGAAAGCGGGGCCGTGGCATGAATCGCCGCCATTCCACCGGGCAGTAAATCAGTAGCATTCACCCGCCCGCGTCGGCCATTGAGATCACCGGTGGCGCTGCCAAGATGCGATTCCGGCACTACCACTTCCAGTGTCACCATGGGTTCCAGCAGCGTGGGGCGGGCTTTTTGTAATGCCGCGAGAAACGCATATTTCCCGGCAACACGAAACGCGATATCTTTGGAATCAACCGGATGGGTTTTGCCATCATAAATGATCACCCGCACATCCTGTACCGGATACCCGCCGATTGGGCCGTGCTCCAGGGCATCGCGAATCCCTTTTTCCGCCGACGCAATAAACGGGCCGGAAATCGCACCGCCAAATACCTCATTAACAAACTCAAAACCCTGACCATGCTCCAGTGGCTCAACTCGCAAATATACTTCACCAAATTGCCCCGCTCCGCCCGACTGTTTTTTGTGGCGGTAATGGCCTTCGGCACGGGTGGTGATGCTTTCCCGATACGCGATGCGCGGCGGGGCGGCGGTCACATCCAGATTGAAGCGGTTTTTCATTTTTTCCAGCATGACGCGCAAATGCAGATCGCCTAAGCCGTGAATAATCAGTTCATGCGTTTGCGGATCATGCGAGGTGCGAAAGGTTGGATCTTCCTCCGTAAGTTTGGCAAGTGCTGAAGAAATTTTGGCCTCGTCGCCACGGGATTTTGGCGCAACGGCCATGGAAAACATCGGCGTGGGAAAGCGCGGCAGAATGGCGTGGAGGTTGTTTAACGCGGCGGGCGCATGGACAATTTCATTGACGTGCAGATCATCAAGCTTGGCGACGGCAACAATATCCCCGGAATACGCCACGGAAGATTCGGGATGATCGCGTCCCTCGATTTTTAACACGTGTCCCGCCCGGTGCGTTTTTTTATCCTGACCGTATACAAATGCGGTATTGGCATCGAGCTTGCCCTGCAATATCCGCATCATACAGAGCTTGCCCACATACGGGTCGGTGGTGACTTTGAACACCTGCGCCAGCAGGGGAGCGGCGGGGTCGCTTTGAATTTCCAGCGTTTCCATCTGTCCCGGATTTTCCGCGTTAGGTCGTTGCAGCCGCTTCATGCGGCCGGATACCGGAGAAGGGGCTTCTTCCACAAGAATATGCAGCAGATCATCAATTCCCACCTCGTGTTTGGCGGAGACAAACAGAATCGGAATCACATGCCCGGCGTTCATGGCCTTAATAAAACAGCTTCGCAGTTCCGCGGGATCAACCTTTTTACCCGCCAGATATTCT
>JAJZGH010000400.1 GCA_021798635.1 Planctomycetota bacterium
TTTGGCAACACGAAAAAATGCCGGGAGGCATACCATTCCTCTTCATTGTAAAGACGCAGGTCCGAACCATTGCCACAACGGCCCGCTACGCAGCCTTTCGGCGCTTAGATCGCCTTTCCCTTGCTCTGGCCGCGTATCTGGAAGTTCACCAAGTATTTCCCCCTCGCCTTTCCGAACTCGCCCCCAAATTTCTCCCCGCCATCCCACAGGATCCATTTACCAACAAGGCATTTGAATACACCATTGGACCGCACGGCTGCACGCTCCGCAGCCCCGCAGAATTTGTGCCGCCGATAAATCCCGGCGTAGTCCCCATATACAGCCGCCCCATTATTGTGCATTTGCCCCTGCCGGTACCAAAGAAGTAAACCTCCAAAAAGGCCCCAATTTCCCGTAAATAACCCCGTAGCTCAATGCGGCAGCATTGAGTTCGCACGCGGGATGCAATGTCCGGACACGATTCGGTTTCCCATCGCGAACCCGCAGCGCGAATATCGTTCCCGCCGACAACCCGCACGCAACCGTGAAATACCCCGTAGCTCAATGCGGCAGCGTTGAGTTTGAATCGCAATGCAGTGTGGTCGCGCGGTGCTTCTCCCGCCGGCACGATTGGCTCACGGAAATGGCCCCTTCTGCCATTTCCGCGGCGGTGGCGGAGGCATGATGATCCGGGTCAGGCCAAACGAGGGCGGCAGCCACCGCGGATGCAGGGGGCCTTGGGCTTCCGCTAGCCTATACCCGGCCCTGGTCCGCGTATAGAGGGGAGGCTTTCCCGTGGCTGGGTCCACCGGTGGGCGCTTGAAAAAACCGGGCGAAAGGGACGCGAGCGTGCCAGGATAATGACCGTGCGCATGGCGGTACATCTCAAGCGCGTACGCAATCTTGACCAGCATCAGAGACCGCATTACCAGCTCAGGATAGGGAGCCTCGCCGGAAACTATATAATTGGTGGCTAGCAGCAACATGTTGTGATAGCGGATATTCAATGGTAATTTCTTCGCCAGGAGATGTTTCACCGACGTTGGAACACGCGCTGCCACCCCCGGAATCCGGTTCCAAACCACACCAATATAGTCGCTGGCACTGCGCCAACGATTTTCATACGCCCGCAGCCGCAGGCCCGCGCCTGAGTACACTGGCGCACGGGCCATGACGCGCAGTCTGTTAAACGTTCTATTAAGATCTGAAAACTGCCAGTTCCAGTCAATGCCCAGCGGCGGATGTTCGATGATGTCCATCGGTAATGTCTTTTTGGACAGCGTTTGAACCAGCGGTTGAAGCGGCGGCGCTTGTGGATGTTGATAACACGAAAGCAGCACCGCAAGTGCTTGCAGGCGGGACGTATGGATATAGCGTTGCCTTAACGGCGGTGGCAACCTGAGGGCGTGGATAACCTTCCACACCCGTGCCAGGCGTTGTGGATGTCCCCGAATCTGCCCCAGCAGCGTGCGATCAACATACAACGATATACGCAGCAGCCGGTCGCCAGCGGAACCGCTGATTCCATCCGGGCCCTGGTATGCCAACTCCGCAAGCCTGGTTACGGCCATCACGTCGTTCCAGCATTTGTCCGGATGGCCGCGCCCCAGTTCCAGCGTAGCGTGGCAAGCCAGACACAGGCCGCCGGTGGTGAGGATATAGTCCGTCGGCATATACCAGGCCACCGGCCCCTTAAAGCGTTTTGAATGCCGGACCATCGGCGAATAAAACCGCGGAAGAAGCGAAGCTTTCCGCAGAAGCTCCGTTGCTGCCTTGTTCTGTTGCATCGCCGTTGATAAAAGAAAGCACTGCGAACTGCGCCATGGAGAATCGAGCGCATATCCCACCTCAAGCTGTTTCATCGCGAAGTACGCCGGGCCGCCTTCGAACACCGTTTTCGTTTTTGGGAGCTTATATCCCTGTGGTGGATGTTCCTTGAAAAACTGACCAATAAAATCAATCCGCGGAATTTTATTTCTTGGCGGCGTTACGCCCAGCAGCTTTAACTGATCAGCACCCATCTTCCGGTAGTGAACCCTCGGGCCGTCTCCCATCTCGTGAAACCCCTGCATCGCAATCTCAATCGCCGGCACGGCGGCATTATTTTCCGGTGTCACGCCCTTCATCAGATATTGTTTCAACGCCAGCTTGTAATCCGGCAGCCCATCTTTACTCAACGGGCTGGCGATATAAGTCGTCGCCCGGCTGATGATCAGCTTGGAGGGATGATGAGCATGCAGAAACGCCGGTGCCCCCGCGATTGCAGCCGCCAGGGTGACCGCAACGGCACCAACTGCGATGGATGTATGCACCACATGCTTAATCATAATTCACATATCCTCCCGCAGGCGTATCACACCCGCCATACAGTATAACGCCACCACCAAAATTTTCCGGACAATCGCATCCGCCTATTCCCAATCTCAATACGAACGCAACGAGAGAGAACCGCGGATTTCGCGGATACGAGGAGGATTGGTCTGGGATTGTTCCGTACCGGCGGTGGAGAAAAGTGATTCTGGCTGCCATGACAACTCCCAAACAGCGCTGTGTGTAATTGCCATAGATGCCTCGAAGCATGGAAGCCCGGTATTTATCCGCGAAATCAGCGTAATCCGCAGTTTTGTTACGCTGCTCAGATCGGGGCTTGAGAGTGGAGAGTAGAAAATAGACCGCAGGAGGAATTGTCCCGCTCCGGCGACAGCCTAAAGCTCCCAGCCCTATTTGCTCTACTGTCTACTCTCTCA
>JAJZGH010000150.1 GCA_021798635.1 Planctomycetota bacterium
TTGGCATCTGTCACAGGGCCGCCGACTGGTTGTCTAATACTGTATCAGCCGGCATGGTGCCGTCGGAATTGGGAACTTTTGGACAGGGGAAATGTGCTATGCAATCTCTCGACACACAGGTTATTCATCAGTGTCTGGCCCTGGCGATGGAAAATAAGATGACATTTGACGAGACGGTCATGAACCTTAAGGCGATTGGCGTGGAACGTTATGATGTGGATCTTGTGGGCCGGACGGCGACATACTATTCGACTGCGGGAGAAGTCTATTCGTTACGTCGGGGGCCGGAACATTCGGCGATCATTGTTGAAGATTTCAACGGTGTCGGGGTTGCTCAAGCTGTGCAGGAAATCAAAATAAAGCACATTGACTATCCGGAATTTCTGCAGCGCATTATGAACGCCGGTACGGTCAGCTATTCGGTGTACCTGACCGGGGGCCGGGCGATCTACTTTGGCCGTCGGGGCGATTATCATGTTGAGGAGTTTCCGCGGTAAGTCTGTACCTCGGTAGAGGCAAAGGCCATGATGTTTAATAATTCCATGCAAGTGCCGCCCGGCGGCGAAGAGGATCACACTCTGGTAACAGCTGCGAAAAATGGAGATCGGCAAGCATTGGAGCAACTCATCCGGCGGCACCAGACATGGATATTCAATTTAGCGTTGCGGATGATGTGGCGCAGGGATAACGCTGAAGACGCGACGCAGGAAATATTACTCAAAATTGTAACGCACCTGGCGTCATTTGAAGGTAAAAGCAGCTTTCACACGTGGGCTTATCGCATTGCGGTCAATCATTTGTTAAACGTGAAAAAATCGGAAATGGAACATACCGGTGTGACGTTTACGGATATGGGACGCAGCCTGGATGAAACCATGGACCAGGTGCTCTCTGACAATCCCGACTACGGCGTTGCGTTGCCGGTGATTGTGGAAGAGGCTCGGATTGGCTGCATGACTGCCATGCTCATGTGTCTGGATCGGCGGCAGCGGGCGGCGTTTATACTGGGAGAGATGTTCGGCGTTGATGATGTCATGGGTGCGGAAATTCTTGAGGTAAGCAACGTAAATTTCCGGCAATTGCTTTCCCGTGCCCGGCGCGATTTATATCAGTTCATGAATGGCAAGTGCGGATTGGTGAACGCCGGCAACCCCTGTCGATGCGCCAAAAAAGCCCGCGGCTTCATGGAAAAGGGATATCTCGATCCATTGCATCGGCAATTCACAACGCATCACGCTTCGCAGATACGCGATGTTGCGCCGGACCGCCTCGCGGACCTCACCAGCGCCACGGATCATGCCCATGCCCTGTTATTCCGCGACCATCCGATGTTGCCGGTGGATGACCAGACGCGGATAATCAGTAAATTGCTGGAGCGCAGTGGTTTGGAGAATCTGGAATGAATGCGACGATGAAAAACATGGAGCCACCGCCTTACCCTCTGGATGCAAAGCGCTGCGCCTGGCCGAAATCGGATTTGAGCATCGCGTATCACGACCGTGAATGGGGCGTGCCGGTACATGATGACCGGAAACTTTTTGAATTCATGGTCCTGGATGCGGCGCAGGCGGGGTTAAGCTGGGAAACGGTTTTGAAAAAGCGAGAAGCGTATCGCCGGGCTTTTGCCCAATTTGATCCTGCGGCGGTAGCCCGGTTCGGCCAGCGGGATTTTCAGCGGCTCATGAATGATGCAGGCATTATCCGTAACCGGTTAAAGATTCAATCGGCGATCAGCGGTGCGGCCGCATTTCTGAAGGTGCAGGAGGAATTCGGAAGTTTTGATGCGTATGTCTGGCGATTTGTGAATGGACAACCCATTATCAACCATCGCCGGCGGCACGGCTCAATTCCCGCGCGCAGCCGCGAATCTGACATGTTGAGCCGTGATTTAAGAGCCCGTGGCTTCAGTTTTGTCGGCACCACAATCTGTTACGCCTTCATGCAGGCCGCCGGGCTGGTTAATGACCATCTGGTGACGTGCTTCCGTCATCCGGAAGTTGGCCGGTAATGCCCTGCCGGAGGCGGGGTGCATGCCTATGAATAGCGCTTCCAAGGCTCCCTTCTACGATCGCAATTTCGTCAGCGGTCAGGCCGTAAATATCATAGACAAGCTGATCGATGTGGCGTTCCTGGGCCTCAATCTGGCGATGAATTTGCTCACCGCCGATGCGCAGTTTTGAAAGTTTTTTATGCAGTTCTAAAATGGTTCTGACCAGGTCGACCAACCGGTCATGAATTCCCCGATCGCGTTTGCTGGAAAAGTCGATTGGGCGGACGGGAAGGGCCGCAACGTTTCCTTTTTTCACTTCAGCCAGCGCCTCTCCGACTTCGGGGTTCAAGGTGCGGTAATACCAGTTAATGAGCCGCGCATTGAGTATTCCCAGAATATAAAGCGGAGAGATATCAGGTGCGGATACTGTCACCACATGCATGTTATTCAAACATAAGAGCTTATCTTTATCGAGTGCGGCGATCAGGCTGTCGCCGGTTTGTCGCATCACGATCTTTTCGGGCGCATTGAAATTCGCCGCAGGTCGCGGTTCGGCCAGCCAAGGGCCATATTTGATGAAGCGTGCCTTTTTGGGGCTGATTTTAAACCGAGCGATGTCGGCCCCACGAATATATTGTCGATAAAGGGGTCCTAATGGCTCGTCCGCGTCGTAACACCGAGTGTCGACGATCCGTCGGGATTGCGGCGGGGATCCCTTCCCCACTTGGTAGGGCTTGATTCCCACGTTGATATTGCAAATTGACTCCAAAGGTACGCCGGCGCTTGCACATTGTTTCGCGATCCGGCGGTCCGGTGCGTTTAGGAAAATATTAATTACGTCGCCATCCAAGTCCCGCCAAAGGTCTTGGGAATGCCTAAGCACGGAAATGGAGGAATCTCCCGCAATAAAGTCTTCCCGCGAGCGGGCGATTTTCACACTGACCATTGCACCGCGAGGATCGGCTTTCTGAAGCGTGAGTATCTGCGTGTCGACCGTCGCCTGGCGGAACACAGGGAACTGAAAATGGACAATTTCATTAATTTGCGATTCGGAACAAATAAAGCGACGGGCTTGGCGTTGTCGCAGGTTGGTCAGCCAGGGGTTGGGGATGATGACGCCAAGCAGGCCGCCCTGTCTAAGAAGGTTCCGGACTGCCTGCTCGAGGAAGAGCAGATACGTGTCGGGCTGATAGTTCTGGTGACGGAACCTTAAAGCCAGATATTCTTTTTGTGGTTCGTCCAGGGACGCTCCATAGGGGGGATTTCCGACCACCGCGTCGAATCCGCCGGCGTCCATAATCGGTTTGAATTCCGATCTCCACTCGAAAGCATTAATCTTCCATAATGTTTCATCGTCAAGCAGTGATAATTGCCGAGAGGCAAAGAAGTCCGGACCGATTAATGAATTTCCGCATTTGATATTATTCGCCAGATTGGGCAATGCTCGCTCTCGAAATAATCGCAGTTGGTTGTTGAGACTCTCCTGGGATTCACCTTCCAGAGCTTTTAACAGAAGCGACAGCTTGGTTGTTTCGACAGCGTTAGCGTCGATATCTACACCAAAAATATTATTAATGAGAATTCTTTTCCGTTCGGCAAGCGTTAGTTTGAGAGTACCGCTCTGTCCGCTGCGCGTCCCGGTAATGCTACGGATCGGTGGCGATTTCTGCCGCAAAAAGCGTTCCGTGGCGTGTTCAGAATAGTATTTGAGGTGCCAATCCAGTAGGAACTGGTATGCCCCGAGCAGAAACGAACCCGATCCGCAAGCCGGATCAAGCACTCTAATGTCCGCGACATTCGGCAAATTCTTACCCGCGAGGATTTTCCCCACCGTTGCCGCAACGATGTAGTCAACGACGTATGTTGGCGTGTAGAATACGCCTCCCGCCTTTCGCACATCGGGCTTTTCCTCCACCTTGGCGCGGTGGCCCGGAGTAAGGCGAATGACCTTGCCAAGAAATTGTTCATAAACTTGACCAAGAATATCCGCTGGTAGAACAGAAAATTCATAGGGGGATTCCGGGTAGTAAAGAGATCGCAAAATGGTTCGAAGGGTTTTGTCGTCGACAGTAAGTCCCGGAGTCAACTCATCCGGGTCTTCGGTCTGTCCCAGCTCGTCCGAGAAATGGAACAAACCCGAGTTATATTTCTGATCCGCCTGTCTGAATATCTCCATTAAACGGCCATAAACGCCGTCGCCGTTTGACACAGCCTGCAACTGCCCATAGCGCTCGATTCCACGGTCCTCGCATATTCTAAGGAATATTATGCGATCAATTGTTCGCGTGACGGCCGAGTTGAGTTCCCGTTGAGAGAGATCGGGATTACGCATGGCGATGCTTTCCGCGAGTGTGTCGCGCCATTGTTCGATTTCTTGAAGGAACGCATCATCGACCGTTGTGGTGCCGCGTGTTCGCGACAGGCCCTGCGCAAAACGGTCAAGAGAACCCTTGAGCACGGCGTCCTTTGCCAGGATGGAGGCGATTTCAGGCCATTTTTCACTATACTGTTCCCATGTGCAATAAAAAATTCTCCCTTTTGATGCCGGATCGCTCTGGCTGGGTTTGAACCGGCAATCGTAAATCGCAAATGCCTCGAAATCGGACAACACTGATACCGGTAATGTTGCGGACCACGCGTAGCGCCTTAACTGATATGCCGGGGAAATATCCGTGGAGATATCTACCGAAGGCCTCTTGGCCTCGACGAAAAATTTCCTTGTGCCGCCGACTCGAAAGCAGTAGTCCGGAGCTTTGGTAGCTGCACCAATCTTAATCGAATCTTCGTGAATCACATCTTTATAGGCGTCGGCGTAGCCGGAACGATTGGAGACGTCCCAGCCGAGAGCTTCGAAAAATGGTTCGAGGAATTCCCGGCGGAGTTGGGCTTCGTTGTAGTCGTTCGATTTGTATTGCGACCGATTTAGGGAAAAACGCTCGACCAACTCCAGGATTGAAACGGGAACGCTCTGCATGTTTGGTTGTATCCTATTCGCAAGCATTGCCAATACAGTTCTCAAGAATAGTCTGCGCGAAAATTCGTGCAGACGCAACCAGCGAAATTTCAATGACCGAAATGTCACAGAACTGCCCGGATGGGTAAGAGTTACAATTGCGCAGAGCGGACGCGGTGTGGGGTGAGACCGCTACAAGGGGCGCTGAGACGAGCGAGGACCGTTACGCCGCCACGGCCGTGCGCAAAGACTGCTCAATAGCGGTACACGTGGACGCCAGCAGTACTCCGATATGGGCGTTCATATCGGCCTGCATTTCAGCTTGCCGACACACGGCAATACATTCCTGTGCGGCAGCAAGGGGAATGCTCTGCACCTGCGATGGCATGGGAGCGATGATCGGTGCGCCTGTCGCATGGCGCAGGCGGTCATCCAGCCAGGCTGCAACAAAACTCAACATCAGGCCCACGCCGTCGCGCACCAGGCGATCTTTGGAGGCCAGCGGATCGCGTTTGAGCATGGTCTTGGCATATTGTTCAGCGGATTTCTGGATAACCTTTGCCAAATCCATTCCGCCCTCGCGCCCAGCAAGCATATTGTCCAACGCTGAAGAAATTGTGTTGATCCAATGCGGGAAAGCAGGTTGATCGGTTGTGGGCGTTTTAGTGTCGGCCCTGTCCTTCTCATCCGGATCTGAGGCGATCACAGCTTGCATAAAAATAATGGCCCGCCCCAGGCTGCCGCCGGAAAGCCGGGCCAGCAGCCTGGCCTGGGATTCACCGGCACCGCGGTTCATAAGCTCCGGAGCCATGACAGCAAAAGACAACGCGCGAAACTGGACAAATTGTGATCGGCTGCGGATGGTACTTAAAAGTTCGGTCGGGCTGGTGGTAATTAAAATAATGAACGTTTGTGCAGGTGGTTCCTCCAGGGTTTTCAACAACGCATTTTGCGCGGGAATTTCCATGAGATCCGCCTCGTCTATAATAAACCATTTCCCGCGCCCTCTCTGGGATCGCTTATAAATTTTGGGTTCCACGCGGTGCTCCGGTGAATCATCGCCGATCATTTCACCGCGGATAACCTGTATGCTTAACGTGGTCCCTTTGGATGTTCCGTTGCGGTCATGGTAGCGAATCAATTGGCGGCTTACCACATGCAGGTCCGGATGGGTGCGCAATTCAACGGCCTTGCATGATTCACATTGGCCGCACGGCAGCGTCAGTAAAAAATCCGGCTCCAGCAGGGCGTTGAATAGTTCCCCGTTGTGGCTGTTGGGCCGATGTACCGGGCGATCACACAGGTTGGTTTTTGCCATCTCCACCGCGGTATGAAACTTTCCCACGCCGGTGGGGCCGGCGAAGATCCAGGTTGATGCGAGGCGTCGCGAATGAACGACTCTCTGGATATGCGCTAACGCCGTAGATTGACCTTGAATATTCAGCATATTTTTACCTGTCGGATCCCGGCATTGGCCAGGCTCGGGTTTATCCGGTTATTTCTTCCGCCAAGGTGTTTAACGCGGTAATGCCGCGCTCAATGGTTTGATCACTGGCGGCATAACTCAAACGAAAGTGGGTATCCTGCCCGCTGAAAACAGTGCCAGGAATTACCAGCACATTATTGGCCACCGCCCGATTGACAAATTCCGTCGCCGTTAGTGATCCGGGAACTTTGGGAAACGCATAAAATGCCCCGTCCGGATTATTGATGGCAAAATGGGTCGAAAGACCGGAGATAATGCGATCCCGCTTCCGCCGATAGTCATCAATATGTGCAGTCATGTCCACTGATCCGGCATGGAGCAATTCCAGGGCGGCATATTGTGCCGGTGCCGGTGCGCAAACGAATGTATATTGCTGCAGTTTGGTCATTTGTTCAATGATCGCCTTGGGGCCTGCGGCGTAACCCAGGCGCCAGCCCGTCATGGCATAGGTTTTGGAATAACCCTTCAACAGGATGCACTGCTCCGGCAGCAGGGGGGCGATGCTGTGATGTTTCTGGTAGCAGAAGGCGTCGTAGATTTCATCGCTAAGCACCAGCAGATTGTGCTTTTTTGCAAGGTCCGCAGCCGCTTGCAACTCCTTCGGCGTCAGGGCGATGCCGGTGGGATTATTGGGTGAACATAAAATCAGCATTTTTGAACGCGGGGTGATCGCGGCCTCAATGCGTTCAGGATGCAGGCGAAAATCCGGATAGCTGTTTACCGGCACCGGCACCGCTCCGATGAGCCGGGGAAGATGTTTATACATGACAAAGTAAGGATCAAGAAAGATCACTTCATCACCCGGGTTCAACGTCGCAAACATCCCCAGCATGATCCCGGCTGACGTGCCGGATAAAATCAGCACTCCGGGATCGCGCCAGCCTGTGCCGGCGCAAACATCGCGACGAATGGGTTCAATAAGTTCTCCGATGCCCTGCGTGGGGGTGTACCGATTTTTACCGGCACGGATGGCCGCAATGGCCTTTTCCTTGATCGGGTCGGGCACATCAAAATCCGGCTGACCGATGGACAAATTAATTGGATCCTGCAGCTTAGCCGCTAAATCAAATACTTTGCGAATGCCGGAAGCGTCAATCTCCATCGCCCGCTGCGAAATCAGGGCGGCAGGATTGAACGTACCGGTGGCACCCGCAGATGGATAGGTAGTGGATGGGGTCATAAATTCCTCAACGATTGAGTTACCAGACTCACGAGCGACATTGTAGCGTAGGTGCGGGGGAATTGTCGCGGTCTGGGGCAGAGATAATTTTCCGCTGTTGTGGCATTGTGCCGGAAAAATACAATCACGCGACGCAGCAGAAAACTGCGCGGCGGCGACCGCGGCTGCAACATTTGTTGCGGCAAGGCCTTGGCGCAAGGTTGCGTCGTATTTAACTTTTTCCGCAAATCGCTTATCTTTCTCAAAGCGACGAGCCGTTGAAAATGGCTCCTTAGGAGTTTTGTTCGATGAAAATTCATGAATATCAAGCCCGTGATCTGCTGGCCAAGGCCGGCATTCCCGTGCCCGCCGCCCGTGTGGTGGAAACCGCCCAACAGGCTGAAAAAGCCTTTGAGGAGAATGGTTTTCCCTTGCAGGTGGTCAAAGCGCAGGTATTTGCCGGCGGCCGCGGCAAAGCGGGCTTTGTAAAACTGGTCAAATCGGCGGCGGAGGCCCGTGCGGCTGCCGAGTTTATGTTGACCCACCGCATGGTCAGCGTGCAAACCGGCCCGGAAGGAATCGCAGTCCATAAAATTCTTATTGCCGGTGCCGTGGATATTGCCCATGAATATTATCTTGGCTTTGTTCTGGATCGTGACCGATCCACCGTCAGTATGATTGCTTCAGCCGAAGGCGGCGTGGAAATTGAAACCGTCGCCCATGAGCGGCCGGAAGCAATTATTAAAGAGCCGCTGCATCCTTTGGCAGGCATGCAGGGCTTCCAGGCCCGCCGCGCGGCGCTGGCGCTGGGGTTTACCGGTAAACAAGCCAATATTGTCGCTGATATTCTGCTTAAATTGGCGCGATTTTTTATTGACTATGACTGCTCAATTGCCGAGATTAATCCACTGGTACTGACCAAAGATGGAAAAATTCTCGCCATTGATGCCAAAGTCAATTTTGACGACAACGCCCTGTTCCGCCATCCGGATATTATGGCGCTTAAGGATGACGCAGAAACGGATGCCTTGGAGATCCGTGCCGCTGCCGCCAATCTCAATTACATCAAACTCGACGGCGATATCGCCTGTCTGGTTAACGGTGCCGGCCTGGCCATGGCCACCATGGATGTTATTCAGCTGCATGGAGGAAAACCGGCGAACTTTTTAGATGTCGGCGGGGGCGTGAAAGCCGAGGGGGCGATTGAAGCCTTTCGCATCCTCCTTTCGGATAAGAAAGTACGCGGTATTCTCGTGAATATCTTCGGCGGTATCGCACGGTGTGACCTGATTGCCGAGGCTCTGATCCAAGCGGGGCGTGAAGTGGGCTTTACGGTTCCGGTGGTGGTGCGGCTGGAAGGCACCAACGTGGAACAGGCCCGTAAAATATTGGCCGCATCGCAAGGTGAACTACCGACACTGCAAGTGGCCGGCGATCTGAATGATGCGGCTAAGAAAATCGTTTCGGCCACACGCTAAGCGTCCGCCGTCAATCAACAGGAGAATGACTGATGTCAGTATTGGTTAATAAAAATACCCGCGTGATCTGCCAGGGAATTACCGGCAGCGGGGGCGGTGCCTTCCACACGCGGGGATGTCTGGATTATGGTACGAAAATGGTAGGGGGCACCAGCCCCGGCAAGGGCGGCACGAAAGATACCAACGGTTTGCCCGTATTTGATACGGTGGATCAGGCGGTGCGGGCCACCGGTGCCGATGCCACGATGATTTTTGTGCCACCGCCCTTTGCCGCCGATGCCATTTGCGAAGCGGCTGCCGCGGGGATCAAACTGATCGTGGCCATCACCGAGGGCATTCCGGTTCTGGATATGGTGAAGGCTAAAAAGTATCTCGCGGATTTTGGCGATTCCGTAAAGCTGGTCGGCCCGAATTGTCCCGGCGTAATCACACCGGGCGAATGTAAAATCGGCATCATGCCCGGTTATATTCACACCCCGGCGCAAAAAGGAAAAAGATCGGTTGGCATTGTCAGCCGTTCCGGTACGTTGACCTATGAAGCCGTCTGGCAGACCTCGGAACTTGGCTGGAGCCAAAGTACGTGTGTAGGCATTGGCGGTGATCCGGTCAAGGGCATGGACTTTATTGATGTTCTTCAGTTATTCCAAGCTGATCCATTAACTGATGCCATCGTTATGATTGGTGAAATTGGTGGGGCGGCAGAGGAAGCTGCCGCAGCGTACGTCAAAAAATCGGTTACCAAGCCGATGGTGGGCTTTATCGCGGGCCGCACCGCACCCCCGGGAAAGCGCATGGGCCACGCCGGAGCCATTATCAGCGGCGGCGAGGGCACGGCTGAAAGTAAAATCGCGGCCATGCGGGATGCCGGTATTCGTGTTGCCGATTCGCCGGCGGACATTGGCAAATGCCTGCGTGAAGCAACCGGAGGATAAAGCCTTATGGAGGGGCCTGAAGTTGACGCACTGTCTTTTCGCCTCTCGGCCCTTGCCGGCCGTCAGTGGGTGGATCGTATCGACGTGCCCACCCATCGCTGGCAGGCCAATGTGCTTCTCAAACACTGCTCCGGCAAACGCATCAATCAAATTTATTCCCAGGGCCGCTGGCTGCTGTGGAATTTCAGCCATGGCGTAAGCTGGGCGATTTATCCGTTGAGGCGTTGGCGCTGGAGCGCCCAGTGGACAGATGCTGATAAACCTGTGGTGCCAGACTGGCTGGATAATATTTCCCCTTTATCTAAAGATATCGGCCGGCGGCCCTTATTACGCATTATGCTTGAAAACGGCGGATGCCTGACACTTTCAGGGCGTCCCCTGTTACTGGTCTTGCCCACCGAGAAACTTTATCGCCATCCCTCGCTGACTGGCTTGGGTCCCAAGTTGTCGGATGAATTCCTCACCGATGAAATATGGGAAAAGCGTGTGCGCGTGCTGGCGGGTGACAAGACGATTTCGCAGGCAATTATGGATGAATCGGTGGTTGCCGGTATCAGCAATCAGACCAAATGCGAAATGCTTTTTGCCGGGGGGATTCACCCCGCGGCGCGCATTGGTAGCATTGACTCCCGGCGGATGCGGGAAATATTGGTCACCGCTCGGCGAAGAGGCGATGTCCTGTGCCGGGCATCTTTGGAAGGGCGTGGTGCGCGCGATTTGCCGGGAAATGTGTATGATCGGGCGGGCGAACCGTGCGGACGTTGTGGCACCAATATTCTCGCCGAACGCTGTGGCCGCGATGGCTTATGGAGCTGGTACTGTCCGAATTGTCAGAGGCTTCCCCGCCAGCCCATGCTGTTTGGCGTTGAACCGGTGGCTGCGCCGCTTCCAGACATTGAGCCTGTGAATCGCGTTCCACTGAAGTGAGCAAAATCGTGGATTCCATTCGAGATTATCAAGTGAAGATATCTTCATCCATTCTGACCGCGGCCATACTGGGCGCAGGAACCGCGTGGCTGGGCCTTGCGGCGGCAGCGGCAGGATGGCGGTGGACCAGCCGAACAGTCACGGGACCAGCCTGGAATCATGCGTGGTTGTATGCCAACACGGCCCTGACGATGTGTCTATTTGTTCTGTTTCCGGTGCTGCTTTCCCGTGTTGCAATGGCACGCGGTGACAAGGGAAGACTCGTGGTATTCGGGCATGGGCTTGCGCTGTTAGCAGCGGCTGTGCCCATGCTGATTACGGCCGCCTGGCTAAACCATACTTCAGCCAACATGGTGAGCGAGGTGTTGGCGCTGCAGATTGCGTTCGCAATTTTTGCACTGTGTCTAGGCGTTTGGATTGTTGACCTAGGCGAAATCGGCAGCATGTTGGGCCTTGCGGCAGCAACGTGCATGTTTTTACTGCCTCCTGCGATAGCGCTGATTCAGGCGGCTAATTTTCCCTGGTTGGTCGGTGGAATGTGGTGGCGCTGGATGATGTTGTTTCCCGCTCCGATCATCAGCTTGGCCTGCAATCATGGGCTGCGTGCAAGCACTGTTGGATGGATCGCCGCGGGCTACAGTGTGATGGGGCTGGCGGTGGGCTTTCAAAGTGGTCGATGGCACCACACAACCTCGCCCTAAATCATCAAATAGCTCGATTATCCGGGATCAGGCGCGACGGGGAGAACGGCTACATTTAACTAAATGATATTTCGCGTTGAACTCAACGCTGCCGCATTGAGCTACGGGGTTATATTGCGGCTATCTCGCTATTTCATGTATTGAATCGGGCGATGCACGCGCAGTAACTGATGACGGGCGGCAAGTTCAAAGAACTTTTCGATTCCCATTCGGCATTCAGGCGTGACGACATACTGGATGTATTCAGTGAAATAGCGCCGGGCCAAATCCGCCGGCCAGTGCTTTTCATCCGCATATTTAGCCA
>JAJZGH010000401.1 GCA_021798635.1 Planctomycetota bacterium
ATGACCCCGCTACACCCTCCCCCGGGGAAAAAGGTGTCAGGTACCTTTTTAAAACAAAGGTACCTGACACCTTTGTTTTGGACCGCGCACCCTGCCATGGCGCTTCATTAGCTCAATGCGGCAGCGGTAAGTTGTGCGCGAAAATTGGTTGAATGACGCCTACGCCCCGGCCCGTCGCGGGGCGCGTACCGCCAAAATTCCAACGATTTCCGTCGCCGCATTCCCCATCCAACCGCGATGCTGCCGCCTCGGGCTAAGGCGCTTTCGGCCGATTCAATGATGAAAATGTGTAAAGGCCGGCACGCCGATGAAGTGAAGTATGAGCCAGGCCAAGACCGCCCCAAAGGAAAGCAGTTCCACCATCGCCAGCACCCGGCCTAACACATTGGTCCACAATGCGATGAACTGGTCCTCGGGGTGCAGGTCCGCGTAGCGATTAAATCCGTAAATGCCCACCCCGCCGCTCAATGTCGCGAGACCTGCCAACACCAGGGCCACCCCATTGATGGCTGCCCCGCCGCCGGGGTTTCCCGGAGGAAATAAAAATAGCCCCGCGCCGGTGAGAAAACTCAAGCAGGATAGTCCGCCGGCGAGAAACGCGAAAAGTCGCCACGTTCTGGCGGGCCACTTGCCCGGAATTTCCTGGGTGGGAATTGTTTCAGACATGGCGGACTCTCCGAGTTATGGCCGGACACGGTTCCCGGAAAGACGCTTGGGCACTTCAGGCGTAGCCACCGCCGCCCTTGGAACCATATTTTTTCTTACGTTCCGCCGCCACCTTGGCCTCGTAGCCGCTGCGGCGGTGTGCCTCCAACGGATCGGCCGGCAAATGACGCGATTTCCGCCACTCCCCAATCAGTGGGCGAACATCGGCAAAAAACGCCTCGCGTAAAATATTTTCGCTTTGCACCAGATCTTCGCGGGCTTGCGACACCGCCAGCGCCTTGCGATCCACCAGGCATGCTTTAATATAAAGCTGTTGAGCTATATCCACGGTTTGAATCATCGCTTCGATCTTAGGCTTGAGGTTGTGGCTCTGATCCACCATATAGGCAATCGGCGGCAATTCTCCGGTTCGGAAACGATGGTTCTCTATTTCATGGAATATCCGGAAAATCTGATAAGGGTCAATGGATCCCATGGTCAGATCGTCATCGGCATATTTGCGATCATTAAAATGAAAGCCGCCCAGCAGATTTTCATCCAGCAGCCACGCGACGATCTGTTCAATATTCGTCGATTGATAATGGTGGCCGGTATCCACCAATACCTTGGCCCGCGGGCCTGCGGCACGGGCGAAATGTGCCGCCATTCCCCAGTCCGCAATATCCGTGGCATAAAATGCCGGCTCAAAGGGTTTGTATTCCACCAGCATGGTCATGTCATGGGGCATCTGGCCGTGAATTTGCTTGAGCACCTCAGAAGCCCAATGTTTTCGCGCAATAATATCCGATTGCCCCGGATAATTGATTCCATCAGCAAACCAGAGGGAGAGATATTGACTTCCCACGGCTCGACCAATTTTCACCGAATCATGAAGATGCTCGGCAGCCGCCGCCCGGATGGATTCTGAGCGATTCGTAATACTGCCCCATTTGTATTCCTGATTTTGAAAGACGTTGGGATTGATGGATCCAATGGCCACCCCGTGCTGTTCCGCCAGTGCGGCCACTTCTCTGGGATCCTGATCTTTTTTAAAATCCCACAGCACATGCACCGCCACCGTCGGACATGAACCCGTTAACTTGTGCACATGCCCGGCATCGGCGAGTTTTTCATCAATATCACCGGCGGCGGCATCCTGAAAGAACTTTCCAAACCGCGTGCCGGTATCGGCAAAGCCCCACGATGGCAATTCAATTTTGAACGCGTCCAGCAGGGGATAAACAATATCAGAATTTTCTACCACTTTTATCACCACCTCCTGTATTGCCGCTAATCACGGTCGGAAACTTCCGTCCACCCGGAATAAATCCGCGGGAACACACGAACCGACATTCACTGACCCGCGGTCGGTTGCGAGAACATTGTAGCCGCGGTCACTTTAATAACGTGCACCACCACCCCTGTATTGCTGACCACTTCACCCTTAACGCCGATATACGACCCCAACAATTTGGATATGTCGATTTTTGATGACGGTTCCAGATAAGCCACAACGCGGCCGGTTGTGGGGTCCATTAGCGCATATTTTTTCAGAACGGTGCTGGTCTTGAGAATTCCGTAAGCGATGTAAGGCGCTTTGGCTTCCGCTTTGGCAAGCTCCTTCTGCGACTGTTCCCACTGCTGCTGATAGGGGGCCAGCACGGCTTTCAGCGGCCGGTGCTTTTGCGACGCGGCGACAATTTCCTGAATAGCAATCTGCTTTTTCAGCAGTTTAATCCGCGCGTTGCTGCCATCAATAACAGAGTGCGGCAAATGCGGCTTTTTCATGAGATTCTCGAACCCCGTTAACAGGGGCTGTAAATGGCGTTGCATAATGGGCTTGTTAAATTCCGCCTGCATCTGACGCGTCAACTGGCTGTAAGTGCTGAAGGCGTCGGCACTGAATTGGACCGGTGCCGGTGCCCCCACGGGCATGTTCACTGTGTTGGTCGGCGTGGCCGGAGAGGTCGCTGCGGGCGTGGGACTGTTTGCAGTGGCAGGCATGGTGGGTGAAACCGGCGCAGGCACAACCCCGCCGGACCTGCCGGAATTTGAGA
>JAJZGH010000151.1 GCA_021798635.1 Planctomycetota bacterium
TCGCGGGATAGCCGGCAGTGCAGAACTCGGGGCCATACCCTCAATCCAATTGAAGAGGTCCGGCAGTTCGTTCCAAAAATGCTCAAATGGTGGAAGAACCGGCAATTGGTGAGCCAACATATTAGACCAGTCATCTTCGGTTTGCGCCCGGGTATCATCGCGCATAATAGTCCCTGCGGTAGGCACCGGCACACCCTTTGATATACACTTTTCTTCAAGGACGGTACGAATGATTTGCGGTTGAGAACGCAAATCCGGACGCCGAAAGAGATTGATGATGTCATAGAGATCACGCGGCCTGGAGCGTTCGCCCATTGCACGGAGCTTTTCCGCAAAGACTTCATCAAAGCAATAGCATCGCACAATTCCCGGCGCAGGAAGCTCATCGGGGAAGGTGTGTGCAATGGGGCGAAGTACCGTTGGCCTGACAATATGTTCAGACGCACTGAGGTCAAGCCTGATACAGGCAACCTGCGGCGCATTACGTGGACCTTGATAATAGATGCGCCCTTCAGTGTAGTTGCCTGAGGGATGTGTCTTGAACAGCGGTTGCCGGCTTCTGAAGTTAAGACCGGACTGGTCGGCGACGTTTTGCAGCAATTCACGGAAAATGGGATCAAGATCGGCTTGGAGAATGGGACCTCCCGGCAAGACAGTAAAATCAAGGTCTTCGGAAAACCGGTAAGTTTCAAGGTAGCATTTCTTCAGGCATGTGCCGCCCTTGAACGCCCACTTGATTGAAAGTAATGGATGCGTTCCAATGCCCCATAGCACCCAGCCAAGCACGTAATCCTTCTCCACCACATCTTCGCGCAAGCCCCATTCACGAACTCGTTCTTCAATCGCCGGCCGGTTGATCATAAATGAATCCTCTTTGGCTGTACCGCGGCGTTAATGCGAAGCCCCCAGTGCTTCATGATGCGCCCCGGGATTTTGCTTGATGGGTCAAGTTTCGTCAGGCCCAAACTGCGTCGATCCAGACATGCATCCACAAGAGACACTGCGTTAATTTTGAGTGTCTCGAGGAGATATCCCAGACGTTTCATAACAGTGTGATTTCCCAACCTGTCGGCGTAAGCAATGATCTTATCGTCATTGCGGTGTTCACTGTGAATATAGGCGTCAAGTATTTCAGCGACATGCCTGATTCCACCCCCTAATGACGGATTATCAAGTATGTCAATCAAGGTGCGAGTTGGATCGGACAGCTTCACCTTGGTTTGGTTTCGCCAGACGATGGCCAATCCGAAATGTTCGCTCTCTTTCCGGTGGCGCAGGCGAAAATGCGTGTCCTGTATGGCCACCATCTTGGCACGGACGGGCGCTGCGGTGATCACCACGACATCGCGGAAAATCTGCTCAGTGAGGTGCCAATGTTCGGCGGCACTCCAGCCTGCGATATAGCAGGGCGCAAAACTCGCCGCTGCGACAATCCATGGATCTTCACGCCACTGCGCGGGGGCCGTCGCCCCAAGCGGGACTGTGACGTACAGGCCATGACGGATTCGGGACAGCCAGCCGCGCGAGGCGAGATATGCGAGCAATTTTCTGGCACGTATCAAGTCCATAGCGAGCAGTTCAGCCGCCTGACCAGATGTAAAAGGGCCTGAAGCTGAACGCACCAACCGGTCGAGCAATGCCCGATTCGAGGCATCAATCCCTTTTGGTCTTTCGGTATATTGCAACTCCATAAAATCTCGCCTAGTTAGATATTCTGATGTTATGATATACCGTCTTGCCCGGAATAGCAAGTTTTATTATCCAGTTTCTACCGTCAAGCCTCAATAGCGTAGATTGTTTTGGGATCGTTACGGAGCGGGCGGCGGCGGAGAAAAGTAGCTCAAATTGCCACGCCATTTACAAAGCGGCGCTGGGAATAATGCATACCGGAGTCGCAGAGCGCGGAGCCCAAGCGTTTATCCGCGTAATCCGCGTCATCCGCGGTCTTTTTCCATTCCGTCTTAAATTCTAGCGACGTCCCACTGTCGCTCGGAATGCTTGCAGCCTCCTACGCCATCTGGCGGGATTTGATGGTCAGGTAGGCGTTGATGGTACGAAGGCTTAGCGTGTCGGCGTCGGATTCTATTAAACTGGCACCCGCCATGGCGAGTTTGCGTTTGCGGCTGTCGCGTTCGGTGGCCAATTTCCGCGCGGCCATGGCTTGAAAAAGGCGATCCGGCGTTGCCGTCGGCCCGGCGGCGATGCGATCCAATAATGGGTCGCGCAGCGACACCACCGTCAGCAGGTGCCTATGGCGCAGTAGCACGGCCGCCTCCCATAAATTCTCCGCTAATTGTGGATCATTCAAATCAGTAAAGAGGAAAATCATGCTTCGTTTGTTCTGCCGCACGCGAATCGCCGCGGCCAGGGCGGCATAAGACGGATATACCGGTTCGGCCTGGCAATCCGTTAAAGCGTCGATGACATGCTGCATGGCGGAAGTGGAGCCGGACGGCTTAATAAAGGTGTTGACCGTATCGCGAAAGACCACCGTGCCCACGTGGTCATTCTGGCGGATGACCACATGCCCCAGCATGATTGCCGCATCAATGGCGCAATCCAGCATGGTACGCTTGCCCATGGGATTGGCCATCATGCGGCCGGCATCGAGGCATATCAATACATCCTGTCGGCGTTCCACCTGAAACACATTGGTAATGAGCCGCTGGTGATGGGCGGAACTTCTCCAGTTGATATCCCGGAAATCATCATCGGGGAGATAATCGCGGAGTTGTTCAAATTCGCGGCCGCTGCCCAACATGCGCCGCCGATGCACGCCCATCATCTCCAGGGTGTGATGCCGCCGCAATATTTCAAACCGCCGAATGCCCCGCAGATCAGGATAAATGCGCACGGGGTTCGGTGGCGGGGCACTGATGCGCCGTAAGGCCCAGGGCAGGGCAAATCTCAGGCTGATAATGGCAGGTTGAAGTTCCAGCGGGCCACGGGCAATGGGCGTAGTTTCAAAGGCCGCCAGAACCGATTCCCGCGGCTGCACGGTAACACGAATGTGGGCGGGTTTCCCGGACAATCCGTCCGGCCAAGGCTGTTCCAGGGTAATGAGGCAGGCGATCTTCGAATTATTTTCAACACGATACATCAATTTGAACGCGGCACCCACTTCGCCGCGCGCGGGGAATTCGGGAGTTACACGTATCGCGGTTTTCTTCAGTAACATCGCATCAACAACAAACAGAATAGCAATGACCATATCCAGGCCCACGGCGATATATAAAAACATCGGGCTAAGCGCAGCGGGAACCAGCAGCACGGTGACGGCTGCGAAACCCCAGAGGGTGGCTTTTCCCGGCACGTTCATCGCGGAACCTCAAGCGATTCCATAATTTGTCCCAAAACTTCCATTTTGCGCGTGCCGGCCACTTCCGCATCGGCGGAAAGCGTGATGCGATGGGCGAGCACCGGCTCAGCCAGGCGGGCGATGTCATCGGGTGTGACAAAATCTCGGCCGTGAATCAGTGCCCAGGCCTTGCTGCACGTAAGCAACGCGATGGAGGCCCGCGGCCCGCCGCCCAGAACAATGGCCTCATGCTTTCGCGTGGCACGGACCAGCAACATAAGATATTCCAGGATCGCCGGTTCCACTCGTACAATCGCCAGGTTGTCCCGCGCGGTGGCAAGTTGATCCACCGTCAGCACCGGAGTTACGCCGGAGGTTTCCAGACGGTCGGGCGGATGGCCTTGATCAATGGCGTTAAGCAGTTCGCGCTCGGAAACATCATCCGGATAGTCCACAGGAATTTTTAACAGGAACCGATCCTGCTGGGCTTCGGGCAAGGGATACGTGCCTTCAAACTCCACCGGATTCTGGGTGGCAAACACCGTGAATACCGGTGAGAGTAAATGCCTTTGACCATCAATGGTAACGTGCCGCTCGCTCATGGCTTCGAGAAGCGCGGACTGTGTTTTGGCGGGGGCGCGGTTGATTTCATCCGCCAGCAGCAGATCGGTGAAGATCGGACCTTCATGGAGATGAAATTCGTTGGAGCCGGGCGTAAAGACGGTGGTGCCCAAAATATCTGACGGCATAAGATCGGGTGTGAATTGCACGCGCTTGGCCCGACAGGAAAGCGCCATGGCCAGCGTGCGGACACTTAATGTCTTGGCCGTTCCCGGGACGCCTTCCAGCAGCGCGTGGCCGCCGGCCAGCAATGCGGTGAGCATCATATCAATAAGCGATTCCTGGCCGCGGATGACTTTCTTTATTTCCGCCCGCCCCGCGTCCAGCGACTCGATGATTTGCCGCAGCTTGGGGTCCTGAATGTCCGCCATCGGTGATCTCCTTAGCAAGTTGCCACGATTGTGTCATTAAATCCGCAAAGATGCGTTGGGCAGCGTAATGCCGCCGTTTCAATTCTCCTGAACCCGCCTGCAAATTCTGCTGTACCGCTTGCCGGCGGGCAGTTAATGATCGCCAGCCCTGCACGATGGCGTCAGGCTGTTTTTCTATCTTTTCGGCAAGCTGATCCGGGCGGCAGCGTAATGCCAGCGCCAGGCGATAGGTAATTTCCTGATTGACCCGTTGAAATATCTCTGAATCTGAAAGTGAACGTTCATAGAGCCGCCCCAGCATGGCAATGTGCTCCAAACTGGAGCGAGCCATGACTCTGGAAGCATTCCCCTGCACTGCCGGATACCCCCGGCAACTCAACGCGTACGCCACTAAAAGCAGAAACAATTCCAGCAGTGCCGGCAACAGGCCGTAACGCCGAAGAAGATCCAGCGTGGTATAGTTGTGCCCGATCCCCAAGCTCCACTGATCAAGAATAACCGGTTGATTTCCGATTATGCTCCGCAGAAAATCCAGATTGCCCGCTTGGCTGATGCCTCCATTAAGTATGGGCCACGGCGAACCGACGAGAATCACATGGCCCTTGCCCAGGGACCTTTCAATGGCAACCGGCCCGGATTTAGCTTTGGCCAGGATCCGCCAGTGCTTATCCTTTTTCGGAATAATCAGATAGGCCGGTGCTAATAACTGCAGTTCACGCCTCCCGGGGGCTACGGCGGTGCCAGGCCGGGGGGAATAATTCCACCGTACGTTACGTATCCAGCGTTTGAGCTTTTTCGGGCTGTCCCCATTTTGCATAACCGTCAGCCACTTGGGGAAAATGCTGGGCATCCGCAGGCGAATGTGCTGTGGTTTTCTTTGATGCTCTCCGCGTTTTTTCTTCTCTGTTTTTTTAGCCTTGTGTGGGTGTTTATCAGATCGCAAGGCGCTGGTCAAACCAAGAATACGTAGGTTGAAATGATGGGTTAAGGCAGTGGCGTTTTGCGTGAAGTCGAGAAGCGTGTTGCCGGCGGCAATCCACCGCAGCAACTGCGGATTGTAATGTTTCCCGGTGGAATAATTTTCCAACATGCCCGATTCATAAGGCGGTGTTACATTCAACAATACCCCTGTGGCGTTCCGCGGCAGAATGGGATGCGTTAAAAGTGTTACTTTCCCGCCAGACGCCTGAAGAAATCTTTCCAGCGCCGCCGAGCCGTAGGGGTCAAAACGATAGGCGCTATACAACGGCATTTGGGCTGAACCGCGCGACGTCGTCCAGGCCACGCTGACCAGCAGCCAGAGGAACACCGCAATAAAGCCGCCAGCCAATACGGTAGGCACAATTTTACGCACGCTTCTCCCCCCCATCCTTGGGCGCAACACCGGCCGAGCTTACGCCTTTTTCTTGTTCGTGCGGCACAATCAGGCTGCTGATCTGCTCACGCAACACATCGGGGTTGATGTTGGGATACAGCTTTCGGCCATACCAGACGTGATCAAATAAATCGGTTAAGGATTCAAACAACGCGCGTCGCGGCCTGTCGCCATGAAAATCCCGCACATAGTGCCAATTGGTGTGATTGCGGCGGAATCGGATTTTTCCCGTTTCATGCAGCCCGGCCAGCAGAGACAAATACATGGCCCGATACATGGCGCGAAAATCGCCGTCGCCATGGAATTGCCGTGCGGCGCGCATCCAGGAATCGCTGGCCATCGCCAAGGCGTCGCCTTGTTCCATCGCCTGCTTAATTTTTTCCCGGCTCAATAGCCCATCCGCGGTCGCGGCCGCCGTTTTCCCTAAGGCTTGCCAACGGAAAAGCACCAGCACAATACCGGCTGCCAACGCAATCCCCACCACCGTTGCCAGGATTTCCAAAATGTTGGCAAATGAAAGACCCGCCGCGGAGCGATGCCCGTGCAACGCGGTCTGTTTGTGGGGATGAAAATAATGGCCCAGCCATTTCATCAGTCGATCCCATTGCCCGCTGATGGAATCCCATAACGGATTTTTGGCCCGCGTGATTCGGCGCTGTTCGCGTAATCGCCATTGCTGGAAAGGGCGTTGGGCCAAGATTTGTCGCAACTGCTGGTGCGGATGATGAACAATGTTTCCCGCCGGCCTGGCGGCAGGAATACCGCCTCCTGCCGCAGTTGCCGCTGGCACTGCACTGGACAGCAGCAGGAAGCACAGACAAGGCAGGATTAACAGCGGGGCGATCTTCATGCGGCCTTCTCCCGCAGAGCATTAAGCTGAAACTGAATATCCGCTCCGGTATGGCGTGATTGCACATGATAAAACTGAATGACAGAACTGCAATGCCACAGCAGATCAAATCCCATCCACATAAATAGCCCAATACCCAGTTCCAGTGCCGGGCTGCGCAACAGCAGTTGCAGTCGCAAATCCGAAATTCCCGCAAATGACGGGATCACAGTATCAGCTAAGATGTGCAGCGTTCCAATGATGCCGATATATACCACCAGCAATGTCAGCAGCACCGCCAAAAGCTGCCGCCAGGTACTCGGTGCGGTCAGGGCGGTCCCCATGGGTTGGAATACATGTTTAAAGGAAAGCGTCGGGGTATCCAACAGGCTTGGCGCGACTAAGGCACTAAGGATAACCGCGGGAAGGCCCGGCACCAGCAGCAGCCAACAGCCCCACAGCGCCCACGCCGCCAGAGTAAGGCGCAGGATAATCAGAGGAAACAAACGCCGCATGAGCATGCGACCATCGGATTTCCCGGTAATCGCCCAGCGGACGCGTTGCTGAATTAGCGCCAGAATAAACCACCGCCACACCATGGCCGGAAGCAGGAGCCATCCGTAGACCGCAGCACCGCTGGGCCGATGTATGGCGATGTCACCGATGATTGGCAGCATTAACAGAGCGGTCGGTGCAACCGCCAGAACATACATGGGTAATGCCCAGGCACCCTGCGCGCGGATAAATTCCAGTCCCGCATCCATCGCCCCGGCAAAATCGCCGTTGGATTGCAAATCAATGCTTTCCCGCGCCATCCACTAGCTCCGCAATCCCATAAAAAATATCATCGCCCGCAAGCCGAAGTAAATCAGGAGCACGGATACTGGGCTTAGCAGTGTACCAAAAATTAACCAGCTTCGGCCCCGCCACCCGTGCTGTGCATTTTCCGCGTTGCGTTGGGCTTGCAAAATTCGCAAGCCCTCACGCGAATAGTTCACACCCTCATAACGGGTGGAGCATTCTTCACAAATGGCCTGACCGGTAATAACACACATCCCAATCGCCTGTCGATCGGGGTGATTCAGGCAGAATGTTTTTTTCAACGCCATATTTTCAACACACTATGATGCAGCCCTTTGCAACTTTGGGAATCATACCATCGTTAATTCAATTGGCGTAGCGGAAAGCGGTTTTGTACGATGCGCATCCAAATCCGGCGCACGATTGCATGAGATGGGGCGACGTTTAAAATATGGCGCAAGCAATGCGAAACAGTAACGCAGGCATCTTGCCTGCACAGGCACGCGGGACGCCTGCGGTACGGAACAATCCGCTTCAGAAACGCGGTTGGCATTCGCGCGGCTATCTGCCGCACTGGGACCCCGGCAATCGGCCCGTCCACGTGGTTTTGCGTCTGCACGACAGTCTGCCACAGCATCTCCTGGCACAATGGGAAGAGGAACTCAATGGTACACCTGATGCAACAGACCAACGTCGGCGGCACATTGAAGCCGCATTGGATCAGGGCATCGGCAAGTGTTGGTTGCGGCAATCCGCCGTTGCCAATCTCGTCGCCGAGGCCTTGACTCATTTTGACGGACAACGCTACCAGCTCCACGCGTGGATTATTATGCCCAACCACATACACGTTCTGATATCTACCGTGGCCTCCGCAGCCCTTGCGGAGATTGAGCATTCATGGAAGTCGTATACCGCCAAGCAAGCGAATCGACTGCTCGCCCGCAGTGGACAGTTCTGGCAGAGAGAATGCTTCGACCGGGTCATGCGCGACGGACACGAGACGGGGGAAACCAAGGTATACATAGAAGCCAACCCGGTGGTGGCTGGTCTCTGCGAGAGTATCCACGACTGGCCATGGAGCAGCGCAGCCCGCAATGGAGGAGACAGAGGTGAGAAAAAACCGTAACGCAGGCATCTTGCCTGCACGGGCAGGCGGGACGCCTGCGTTACATGAGCCACAACCGTAAACAAAAAACCGTAACGCAGGCATCTTGCCTGCACGAGCAGGCGGGACGCCTGCGTTACGGGAGCCGCGGCCTCTTATTAGCGCATCTGCAAAGCCCGCACGACTAGCGATCCGTTTGCTGCGTGGCGTTTCCGAACTTCCTTAGGGGATTGTTTGGCTGGCGGCTCCGCCGGGCATCGGTTCTTCGGCGGTTGCCAAAGGTGCCCGATCCGCGGGAGTTTCCGGAAGGGGAAGTTCTGTAGGAACGCTTGCTGCGGAAGTGCTGGCTAATTTTGCCTGGACTTCGTGCGTGCGGGTTGTCATAGTGGCCAGCAGTCGTTGGAATTTCTCAGCACGCATGATTCCGCTAAGGTGCACTTTGGATCCGGCGCGGCTCACGACAAGGTGCTGCCGCCCCCGTTCCAATGCTATAAAAAACAGTACAGCTGTGAATGCGGCCAGCAGCAGCACCACTATCGCGAACCCTTCGGAAAAGCTGTTGCCGCGCCGCATGTTACTTAGTGTGGCCAATCCGGCAATCAGCAACAGCAAGGTCAGGGAAATCAACCCCAGTAACCGGGCGGTCGCCGGACCTGCCCAATGCAGAATATAATCAACTTGATCAAATGGAATTCGGCGGATTCGATCTTTGGTATATTGGTGATCCAGCAATATCAGGGCATCATCACCCACAATCGCTGTGGTGCGCTGAAAAAGGGTGAAAAATCGGAATTGTTCGCGTTTGGCCATCGTAAAGAATCCTTATCTCGGCATGACCAAGGCATGCGGTGTGCCATGATACACGGTAACACTGCCATGAAACCGGCCGAAGAAAAACATCGCCACAGCCAGCGCCAGCCATCCCGCTAAAACGAGGGAAATCAGCACTGCGGCGGTGACAATGCGTGCCCTGCCGATTAACTCATGGTACAGCGCATCTTCCCGACGCATTTTCGCCATTTTGCCGCACTGTATATATCCATACACCGCCCACAGCGGAAAGAGAATAAAGACCACCGCATCCGCGTAGGGAATAAACAGCGCTATCAAAATGTTATTCACCACCCGATCCGGCCGTGGCAAGAAGTGGCTGACAATTTCCTCCGCCGCCTTTTTGCCGGCCTTACTCTCCAGATATTGCACGCTGTACGATTTCCCATTGATCTCCACGGCACACAACGCACAGATAAAATTTCCGGTGCCCTGGCAAACGGTTGTCGCTTTTTTGTTCGGATGGTAAACGCACAGAGCATCCTCGCTCATCGCCAGTTCAGGCGAATGGATAACCGGAGTAATGGGGGTAAATAATTCACCACTTGCGCGCATGCGGCAGGTGTTGCAATCAAATGTCCCATTGGCCGCCTGGGTCAGAAGCCCGCGGCATTGTGGGCCGGGGCAGGGAATCATCCGCGGTTGCATCGGTTGATTCAGCGGCATCTGATCGCGCACGGCCTGCGTCATATTTACGCTCCTTTCCATCCATCCTGCAAAATCAGGGCGATATTTATGACGGTCTGTTCATCACTTAAATAATCGTTCTTATCCTCCAAGCCCAGAAGCCGACGGCAATGCGCCGCCAGATCGGCAAACATGCGTTCGCGCACGGGCGTATCGAGCTGATCGCGCCGGAGCGTCAGGTCGATGATCAGATCGCGTTCCGCCCGGCCAATGCGGGTGATAATCCGCGAGCGCAGGGCGGGATCGGTGCGAAAGCTGTTGTGCCGCGCTTCGCGGCGCACCACCGCTTTCGGCAAGCCACTTTTTCGATCGCGCACGACAATGGTATTGGCCGCCATATCCCCAAGTCGGCGGTGATGTGTATCCAAAAACGCCGTCACGCCGCCGAGGAACATCAGCACCGGCAACATATCCACCACGCGGATCAGATTACGAATCACAACATTGGTGATGGAAAGCCGGCCGCCCGAGGCATTCATCACACGGATGTGCATCGCCCGTTTGCCGGGGGTTTGCCCGGACCAGAGCGCTTCAAACACAATAAAATAACCGAGGAAGGTGGCGAAAATCATCAATAGCAGCAGGACTATGCCAAACACGCCCGGGACGGCTGCACAAAGAAAAACCTCACCGATGATAATAGCCACCATGGCAACCGTATCAATCAGGTAAGCAATAGCGCGCGTAAAAAGCCCGGCCAACTGATAGCTGAAGCAGACTTGCTCTGGCGTAGTGACGCGATAACGCAGCATACGATTTACCTTTTACCACAAGTGCATGATAACCGGAGATTTCATGAACAGGAAATTATTACCACGGAATGCCGGCCGCGAATTCATTTGTCTGCCAGTGCTCTCCTGGGCCAAGAGTTTAGGCGCGGGATATCGTCAGCTCCGTTGAGTTGAACTGTTGAGTTGAACCGCTGGTGCCGGCCAGATATGATTAAAAATATGGATTACAGGAATATTATCACGGTTGAGCCGGACAAGCGCGGCGGTAAACCCTGCATTCGTTCCATGCGCATCACCGTTTATGATGTGCTGGAATACCTGGCCAGTGGAATGACTGAGCGCGAAATAATTGATGACTTTCCGGAACTTACTAGAGACGATATCCATGCGTGTCTGCAATTCGCAGCCGACCGCGAACGACGGTTACTGAGTATCCCCGCGTGAAGTTGCTGCTTGATCAAAATCTCTCCCGCAAGCTTGTAACAATGCTGGCGGATATGTATCCCGGGTCAACGCATGTCAGCGCCCTGAATCTGCATCAGGCAACTGATGCCATTATTTGGGCGTTTGCGAAGGAAAGCAATTTTACGATTGTTTCAAAAGACAGTGACTTCCACCAACGAAGCTTCCTCGAGGGCTGGCCGCCAAAAGTTGTATGGCTCCGTTTGGGTAACTGCTCAACTCAGGACATCGCGAATTGTTTATGATCTCACCTTCCCGATTTGGCGGCTTTTGAGGTCGACCAGCAGGCAGCCTTTCTGTCGTTGGGTTAAGCTGTCATCCCCTGTCGCATATAACCCGCGTGCCGCAGATTCTATCATGAAGGGATCGCTGCATACGCGTGTCGGCCAGTGCCACCACGCCATCCAAAAGGAACCAAACCCATGAAACACATACGCCCCAGGTAAACAACGATTTATTGCCAGTAAGCAAGCCAGCGAAAGTCGCCAGCAGCACCATTATCAGGCCGAACTGAAAAACGGCTGCCCGGAGAAACGCCTTGGTTTTGGAAATTGGTGTTCCGTCCAAGTTGACGACGCACAGATGTCCCGCCATTTTCCCAAGGGTTTTTCCCCTCCATCCGTGCAAATTACCGAAATAGAGAATGTATAGGAATAACTCGATCGTCACGACCACCAATCCCAACGCCTGGTGTTCAAGCCGATTATATCTGCGGGGCTCCCAAAGACGCATGCCAACAG
>JAJZGH010000152.1 GCA_021798635.1 Planctomycetota bacterium
AAGACTCCTTTGACTTTATTATCGGCTAATGCCGGGGGTTACAATTATTTCTGCGGCCCATTGGCCGTCGAATGTTATAAGCTATTCCTTAATAAGACGGTATTGTCCACCGGTTTCTTGGGCGATATTCTTCAATGCGCCCGAATAGAGCCGCAATTGCGCCCTGAACTGGGGGGAATGACCGTTCAAAAACGTATAAGTAAATACACGCGTGCCATGGGTATCCATTTTTTTTACGCTCCTAGCCAAGCTGGGATCAAAGCCGCCATTGGTGACAAAATAGATAATTTCCGGATGCAGTTGAAAGGCCTGACGAAACGCGTTTTCATACACCGCCAAGCGGCCTCGGGCCGCACCGGAGGGATGAACTTTGGAAAACTGGGTCCCGAATATTTTTTTTGCCGGCATCGTCGCGTGGGCGAGGCCAGGATTACCTAAGGGGCGGGCCTGCCGACTTACAAGAATTACCGAAAACAGCTGGATTGGAACCAGTTGACCCACTGATTTCCGTAATTCCCTGGCTACAAACTGGAAATTGTAGAGCATTAATCCTGAGTGATCGATGATATAGACTACGCGCGTGGCATTACCGCCCCGCCCCAAAAACCGCGATGGCGGCCCGGACCCCATACCCCCGCCGGGAATACCGAACGAAGCCAGCGGGCCGCCCGAGGCACCACCCTGCGGGCCAACAGCAATAAAACTTAGCGCCTTGGTGGCGGAAGAATTTAATACCGCCGATACCGAAGTTTGATTGGTATTGGCATAATGCGAAAGGATATGCCGAATATTTTGCCGGGTCTTTTGCAACGGGTTATGGTTTTGTCCGGCGTTGAGAGTACCGCCCGGATGCGTTGAAAAATGTTGATCCCACGCCTGGGGAACAATAATTGGATGCACATTGCGGGTAATGACCGCATGCAGCGCTTCAAAAGCAAAAAAAATCAGAACAAACAACCCAAGATGTAAAAGCGCTGATGCAATCCAGGGAGAGCCGCGGTCAAGCCAAGCAGGCAATTCACCGCTAAGGCTGGACGCATTCTCCGGCAATGGATCATGATGCTCGCTCTGAGGCAATTGGGGCCGTGTCGGTGCCTGACTCATTAAAACTCCGTGCGCCTCTGCCGCCGCATTACCCGTTTGAGCGCTACCATTACGTTGCGGCCAATCACAATCGAACGCGCCACAGGATGACGCGCTTGAGGAACCTGGAACCATCGCGCGGTTCTTTTGACAATCCGACTCTCTCCGCCTTAACTGCAAGCGGCGTGCCGACGCTAAAGGATTATCGGCCCAATGCAGGAAAATCAATAGATTCATGTCTTATTTTCTCTTTTTTCGCGCTGCCCGTGTGACACAACTGGCACAGGAAACCGGGGCATTGCCAACTATGTCACCGCAGGCGTTCCCGTTTGTTCGAGTAAGGCTGCGGTCGAAACATCTTAAAAAAATTCGTAAAAAGAAAATAATGCCTCGTCTCTGGTTGTTTTATATATCCAATATTATACATTTATACTCTACGCTAGACTTTTTTGGACATTTTGCAATAATGACCGTTGTTGTCATAAGGAGTCACCGGCCATGAAATTGACAGTTAAAGACGCCGCTCGGTTATTAAGTGTTTCCGAGAAAAGCATTTATCGTTGGATTAAAGATGGGGCCATCCCCGCCTATCAGGTAAATGATCAGTACCGGTTTAACCGGGCGGAACTTCTGGAATGGGCTACTTCCCGGCGGATTCACGTTTCGCCGGAGATATTTCAGGAACCGGAAGGTGGCGATTCCCCTCCACCGTCATTAACCGAAGCGTTGCGGGCGGGCGGCGTGCATTATCGCATTGGTGGGCATGACAAGGCCGCGGTATTGCATTCGGTCGTGGACGTTATGAAGTTGCCCGAGGAAGTCGATAGAGAATTTTTATATCAAGTGCTTCTGGCACGGGAGGCGTTAGGATCTACGGGCATCGGCGACGGTATTGCAATTCCGCATGTACGCAATCCGATTGTCCTGCACTTGTCGCGGCCTTTGGTGGCGCTATGCTTTTTGGAGCGGCCGGTGGAATTCGGGGCCATTGATCATCAACCGGTAAGTACGCTGTTTACCTTTGTCAGTCCCACGATACGGGCCCATTTGCACCTGCTGTCGCGGCTGGGTTTTGTCTTGCGGAATAAAGATTTCCGCAGTGCCCTTATGCGGCAGGCCTCGCGCGATGACATTATTAATACGCTGACCAAAGCGGAGGCGGAAATCGCGCCACCGACGGTTGCGGATGCGGAGGCCAATACGCCTGCGGCGCAGGATCCGATAGCTGCATCGGATTAAATGTCTTCGGCAGCCCCTGCGGTCGCAACGGGCCGGCGAAAATTCGCGGCCGCCGGATGATCGAGCCAGTGGCAACGCGGTGCCGCCGAAAATTGGAGTCGGTATGGAAATATCTCTGACATTTTTGGCTCTCGCCTTGATTGCGATTAGCGGCGTGCCGGGATTGGCGGCGCACCGTCGCGGTCCATGGGGGCAAACTACGGCCACCATTCTGACCCTTTCCGGCTCGGCCCTTGGCCTTGTCGCGGGATTCATGACGTTGGTTACCGGGCAGGTTTCCATGGGCTGGCTTCCCGGGATATGGCCCGGGTTACCGCTGCATTTTCGGATGGATGCTCTTTCGGCCTTTTTTACCGTGCTGATTTTTTTAATGGCTGGGGTCGGTTCGGTATTTGGACTGGGTTACTGGCGACAGGCGGAACATCCGACTACGGGACGGAAACTGCGTTTTCTTTATGGTTTGCTGGTGGCGTCCATGGTGCTGGTAACCTTGGCGTATGATGCCCTGGCATTTCTGCTGGCGTGGGAAATCATGGCCCTGACGAGCTTTTTTCTTATCGCCACGGAAGACCACAAACCCGAATGCCGCCAGGCCGCGTGGATTTATTTCGTGGCCACGCATATTGGCACGCTGGCTTTATTTGCGATGTTCGCCCTGTTGCATGACGCATCCGGGACATTTTTGTTGGCACCGGTTCCATCGACCACTGCTTTAAGCCTCGAGACCGCCATTTTCCTTTTAGCGCTATTTGGATTTGGGCTTAAAGCGGGAATTATGCCGCTGCATTTCTGGCTGCCCGGCGCGCACGCCAACGCACCAAGTCACATCTCAGCGATGCTGTCGGGCGTGCTGCTGAAAGTGGGAATCTATGGCCTGCTGCGAATGTTGACGCTTCTGCCTGACCCGCCGGTAGTGTGGGGAGTTCTGATTTTAATCTTGGGCACCATCAGTGCGGTCCTGGGAGTGTCCTTCGCGCTTGGCCAGCACGACATCAAGCGGTTACTGGCCTATCACAGCATTGAAAATATCGGCATTATTCTCATGGGGCTGGGTGTAGCGATGATCGGCATTGCCATCCATCGGCCCGTTTGGGTGGTGCTGGGAATCGCCGGTTGTTTGTTGCATGTATGGAATCACGGCTTATTTAAATCACTGCTGTTTTTGTCCGCAGGGTCCGTGGTTCACGCCGGCGGCACGCGCGATATTGATTCACTGGGCGGCCTGGCGCAACGTATGCCTTGGAGTGCGGGACTTTTCATGATCGGAGCCATTGCGATTTGCGGGTTGCCGCCGTTGAATGGTTTTGTCAGCGAATTACTAGTGTATCTTGGATTGCTGCGGCCCGCGGCCAATGCGACAGCAGGCGGATGGGCCGCGGTAGCCTTGGGAGCCGGCGCACTGGCGGTTGTGGGCGCTTTGGCGGTGGCATGTTTTGTGAAAGTGTTTGGCGCGGTATTTTTGGGGTTGGGGCGAACTCCCGCTGCCGCTGGATCCCATGAATCGCCCATAACCATGACGGCACCAATGGCTGTGCTGGCGGCCTTGTGTGCCACGATCGGGATCGTACCGATACTGGTCATTGTGCCGTTGGGCCATGCCGCCGCAGCCTGGACGGGTAACACAGCGGTGGCGGCCGGCGTGGCGGGTGCGTTGCCATGGGGAATGTTGACGATAATTTCCGCGAGTTTTGCTGTGGCATTGGGGATCCTGATTTTGGCGATGCGGATGGCCAAGCGCCATGCCACAGTGCCGAGCGTTCCGACATGGGCGTGCGGCTACAATTGCCCGAGCAGCCGAATGCAATATACCGCCGCATCTATTGCGCAGCTGCTGGTGGGCTTGTCAAGCTGGGTCCTGCGCCCCGTGACGCATGGTAAACAGCCGCAGCAACTATTCGCCGAAGCGGTCCGGTGGAACACTCACGTCCCCGATTTTGTCACGGATCGCGCGGGATTCAAGGCGTGGAATCAGTTTAAGCAATGGCTCATGCCCGCGCGCCGGGTGCAACAGGGCAGCGTACAGCAATATCTGCTGTATATGTTGCTGGCACTATTTTTATTGCTGGCCTCACTGATTCCGATCCAGGCCATCCTGACGCATGTGATGGGGCGATAAAAGAAATGATGGAAAGTTTTAACTATTTATGAACATAGCACTATACATAATGATGACCGCAATTCTTGGCATGGCCCTATCCGGTGTGCCGGGCTTGTTTTTGAGCCGACGCGGGATGGCGGGACAATGGATGGCCATGCTGTTGAATGTACTGGCGACGCTGCTGGGCATTGGCGCATTGATCGTGTTTGCTTCCGGCGGATATCACAATGTCAGCCTGGCGTGGCGCTGGGCGCTTCCCTGGGGCGGCGTGGCTTGGGGGCTGGATGTTATCACCGCTTTATTTCTCCTGCCGATTCTGGTGATTTCGGCCTTTGGATCCATTTATGCGTTGGGATACTGGAAGCAGACACAACATCCGGGCAACGGGCGTAAGCTACGATTCTGCTGGGGGCTCATGAACGCCGGTATGATGATGGTGGTGTTGGCGCGGGACGGCGTGTTATTTTTGATGGCATGGGAAATTATGGCCCTGGCGGCATTTTTTCTCATTACGACCGAAGATCATGATCCATGCGTCCGCGAGGCCGGCTGGATTTATCTCATTGCGGCACACATTGGAATGATCGCACTGGTCGCGATGTTTGTACTATTACGATGGGCCACGGGATCCTTTGATTTGTGGCTTACCATCCCTGCGCCGGCAGTGCAGGGTAGCGCGGCGGCGATATTTTTATTGGCACTGTTGGGATTTGGGCTGAAGGCGGGCATTATGCCGCTGCACGTGTGGCTGCCCGGTGCTCATGCCAATGCACCGAGTCATGTTTCCGCATTGTTTTCCGGAGTGATGTTGAATATTGGCATTTATGGACTGGTGCGCATTGGGGAAATAATTGCCGTGGCCCCGCTGTGGTGGGGTGTTACGCTGCTGATTCTTGGAGCCGGATCAGCGGTGGCGGCCATGGTCTTTGCGGTTTGTCAAAATGATTACAAGCGATTATTGGCTTACAGCAGCATTGAAAATATGGGAATCGTCACGATCGGCCTGGGGCTGGCGATGATTGGAAGATCGATCAACCGCCCGGATTTGATTTTGTTCGGATTGGGCGGAGCCTTATTTCATATTCTCAACCATAGTTTATTTAAGCCGCTGTTGTTTATGGGCGCGGGCAACATTCTGCACGCCACGCATAGCCGCAACATCGATTCGCTGGGTGGATTGGCGGGAAAGATGCCCATGACCGCCGGCTTGTTTTTTATCGGTGCCCTGGCCATCTGCGGCCTGCCCGGCTTGAATGGGTTTTTAAGCGAATGGCTGATTTATCTGGGCCTGCTGCGTACCGCCGTGGTGGCGCACGGCGGCACATCCGTTTGGATTTCACTGGCGGCTCCAGCGCTGGCGGTAACGGGAGCGTTGGCAGTGGCGGGCTTTGTGAAATTATCGGGTTCGGTGTTTCTGGGAAATAGACGATCGGCGCATGCGGATCATGCCCATGATCCGGGTGCCGGCTCGTTAATGCCCATGGTGATTCTGGCGCTGGGATGCGTTGCCATGGCCTTGTTCCCCAGTGGCATCGCACGGCTGCTGGTGCGGGCGGCGCACGGCTGGGCACCAAAAATGATTAACGCCGGAGATTCCATTGGATTATTGGCGCCATTACATGAAATGGCCCTCTTGAATGCGGTGCTTCTGCTGACTGCCGTCGGCATACTGGTGGCATTCTGGATCGGGCGCAAAAGTTCTACGGCGGCAGTTCCCACATGGAGTTGCGGCTACGCCCGGCCTGCCAAGCGGATGCAGTACACCGGGGCGTCGTTCTCCCGGATGCTTTCGCAGTTGTTCGCCTGGATGATTCCTGTAAAGCCCCTCGCGCCACCGGAAGGCCGCTATTTTCCCCAACCGACAGAATTGACGCAGGACGCTCCGGATACGGTGCTGGATCGCGGATTGATTCCCGGATTTGTCTGGATGCAACGAGTGTTTATGCGTTTGAGGCCTCTGCAGAATAAGCCGGTAAATGTGTATCTAGTTTACATGCTGGGGATTCTGCTGTTGCTATTGCTGGCGCTGCGTTTCTAATGGCTCCGAGTATGTGGTCATGCAAGACTTAAGGATTTCTCATGCTTTATCATGTCATAAACACTCTGATACACATTGCCCTGTTGCTGGCGATGCCGCCACTGCTGCCGGGCGTCATCAACAAAACCAAGGCCTTTTTTGCCGGTCGCAAAGGCCCGCCGCTACTGCAGCCTTATTTTGATATTTTCAAGCTGTTGCGTAAGGGCATGGTCATCAGCAGTACGACAACATGGATATTTCAGTCAGCGCCGGTCGTGACGCTGGCTGCCACACTTCTGGCGGGGCTGCTGGTTCCCTTCGGGCCGTTTGCCGCTCCCATTCACTTCACCGGCGATCTGATTCTGTTTGTGTATCTCTTTGGATTGGCACGGTTTTTTACCACGTCCGCAGCGCTGGACACGGGATCATCCTTTGAGGGCATGGGTGCCGCACGCGAGGTGACATTTGCCTGTCTTTCGGAGGCGGCGGTTCTTCTGGGCCTGCTGGTGCTGGTGCGACTGTCGGGAAGTTTCAGCTTAACACCCATGCTATTGGCACCACTGATGCATCGGCCTGAAGCGCCGGTGCTCTTGGCCGCGGCGGGATTATTTATCGTGCTGCTGGCGGAAAATTCACGCATTCCCGTGGATGACCCCAATACCCACCTTGAATTAACGATGATTCATGAAGTCATGGTTCTGGATAATAGCGGGCCGCTGCTGGGATTGATTCATTATGGTGCCGCGATGAAACTTTTTGTTTTAAGCGCTCTGGTGTTGCATCTGCTGGTGCCGTTTCATATCGGTGTACCCGCCGCGGATTGGGTGCTGTTTATCGCGGAAATGATCGCCATGGCGGGGATCATCGGCATGGTGGAGTCCTTTATGGCTCGCTTGCAGTTGCGGCATGTGCCGACCCTGCTGGCGGCGGCGAGTTTGTTATGCGGATTCGGTTTTGTTTTGATGGTGAGGTAGATCATGCACTGGTTGGTTAATACCCCATTGGTTATTGTGTTGCTGGTGAACCTGTTCATGCTGGGCGTCAGCCGCATGAGGTCGCTGATTTACTCGGCTGCCGCGCAAGGTGTCATTTTAAGCGCTTTGCCATTGCTGCTGGAAAAGCGGATTGGTTTGATGATTATCATCGTGGCGCTGGTAACCGCGGTGATTAAAGGATTCTTAATTCCCCAGATGCTGCATAAGGCCCTGCGCGACGCACAGATCAAGCGAGAGGTGGAGCCGTTGATCGGCTTTTTACCCACCATGCTTCTGGGGGCGCTGGGGACGGCGGCGTCTATTACTTTCGCGGCGTACTTACCGGTCACGCAGACGGGAACTTCCACGTTGATTATTCCCGCGTCCTTCTCCACCGTGCTGACCGGATTTCTGCTCTTGACCACACGATACAAGGCCATTACACAGGTTATTGGTTATCTGATTCTGGAAAATGGTATTTATATATTTGGCATGTTGCTGCTGACGGCGGTGCCTTTCCTGGTGGAATTGGGCATTCTGCTGGATTTGTTTGTGGGTATTTTTGTGGTCAGTATTATTCTCAACCATATCAATGAGGCATTTTCATCTCTGGATACCCGCCAACTTACAGCCTTAAAGGAATAGATAAACATGTTGTTCGCAGTTCTGATTTTCATTCCGGTTCTGGCGGCGATTGCTGCGGCGGCTACCACTTCCAATGCGCTACGCACGTGGATCATGGTGATCGCGGGGAGTCTGCATTTTGCGGTCATGCTGGCCATTCTGGTTTTCCAACCGGCACCTTTATGGGGCGGGTGGGTGGGGCTGGACCCGCCGGGAAAACTGGTTTTGCTGTTAATAAGCACCCTGTTTTTAGTATGTTCAATTTACACGGTGGGCTATTTGCGCTATCGGACGGAGCGCTCGAATCGCGTTTTGATTCCGTGTCTGCTGATATTTCTGGCCGGCTCCTCGCTGCTGGCGTGTTCGCAGCAATTGGGATTGATGTGGATTGCCATGGAAACAACAGCTCTTAGCACCGCACCGATGATTTATTTCAACCGCACAGCGCGCTCCATTGAGGCCACGTGGAAATATCTGCTTTTAAGTTCAGTCGGGATTGCCTTGGCGCTGTTGGGGTCGTTTTTTCTGGTGTGCGCCATGCTCGAACACGACCCGTATCCGTCGCTGCTATTTTCCCATCTGGTGCGACACGCGGGAGCGGCCAACGCGGTCTGGCTGAAAATGGCCTTTGTACTTTTGCTGGTGGGTTACGGCACGAAAATGGGTCTGGCTCCCATGCATACCTGGAAGCCCGATGCGTATGGTGAAGCGCCGGGCGTGGTGGGTGCCTTATTGGCCGGCGGCTTAACGAGTTGCGCTTTTCTCGCCATTTTGCGCGTGGATCGCGTCTGCATTGCCGGAGGATTACAGACGTATACCAGCCATCTGCTTATCGGCATGGGGCTGCTTTCCATGGCGGTGGCGGCGGTATTTATGCTCGGACAGAAAGATATTAAACGTATGTTGGCGTATTCAAGCGTCGAGCAGATGGGAATTCTGGCCCTGGGCGCGGGCATCGGCGGCCCGGCACTTTATGGGGCGCTTTTACAGATGATTAACAATGGTCTGACCAAAGGCATGTTGTTTCTTTCCGCGGGGAATATTCACCGGTCTTATGGCAGCAAAAATACCGACGATGTGCACGGTGCCATGCGCCGGCTGCCGTTGTCCGGCACGATTTTCATGCTGGGTTTTCTGGCCATTACCGGCTCGCCGCCGTTTGGGCCGTTTATCAGTGTGTTTACCATTTTAAACGCCGCCTTTTCCCGGCATTTCTTTGTGATTGGGGCGTTGTTTTTATTGCTGCTGCTGATGGTATTTATGGGCATGGGCCGCACGGTGCTGGTGGCAGTGTTAGGCAAGCCGTTGCCGCGGAAGCGTTCCATAAATGCCTATCGCGATGGCTGGATGACGGGCTTGCCGCTGGTAGTGTCTTTTCTTCTGGTATTAATGCTGGGCGTGCATATTCCCCCCTTCCTGACCCACATGCTCCAGCAGGCCCGGAAATTTATGGAGGTGCAGCCATGACGCAAACGACCCCATCATCGACGATGTCATTTGCGGAAATAATCAACGGCCAACCGCTGGCCCGGTCCGCGATACCTGACCTGCCCTTGCCGCAGTTGCAAAACGCCATTCTTGAGGCGGTGCAAGGCGGCCAGAGAGTCACAGCACTTTTTGGATCCCCCCATCAGGATCCGGCAATGTTGAAGGTCTATGCCGTGCTTGCCGATGATCGGCACAGCCGATTTCATGTCGCCGGCACCAGCGTGTCAGTGGACGGCTTTCCATCCTTAACGCCGCGTTGCCCGCAGGTACATTTGTTTGAACGGGAAATTGCCGAGCAGTTTGGTGTAAAGCCGCTGGGGCACCCCTGGTTAAAGCCGGTACGCTTCCATCGCAGTTACCGCCCCGGGGCCGATGCGTGGAATCGCACGGCAACAGATGTCGTGCAGGCCGGGGTCATGGAGTTTTATCAGATCACTGGCGGGCAGGTACACGAAATAGCTGTGGGGCCAATCCACGCAGGCATTATTGAACCCGGGCATTTTCGCTTTCAGTGCGATGGCGAAACGATATTGCATTTAGAAATTTCTCTGGGGTATCAGCACCGAGGCGTTGAAAGGGCCATGCAAGGAGGACCGGATAAGCGCTCTTTACATTACGCCGAAACGCTCGCCGGAGATACCACCATCGGCCACGGTTGCGCCTACGCGCGAATGCTTGAAGCATTAAGCGGCTGCCATATCAGTCCACGCGCCGCCGCCATCCGCGGCGTTGCCATGGAACTTGAACGCCTCGCCAACCATGTCGGAGATCTCGGTGCGTTATCCGGCGATGTGGGGTTTCTGCCCACCGCATCCTTCTGCGGACGGATCCGTGGCGACTTTCTTAATATGACCGCCGCACTTTGCGGGAGCCGCTTTGGACGGGGATTATTGCGGGTCGGCGGCGTTAGATTTGATGTGGAAGCGACGCTGGCGGCAGACTTGCTTAAACGCCTGGATGTTGCCGAGCAAGAATCCCGCCAGGCCATTACGCTGCTTTGGGAAACATCCTCGGTGATGGCGCGATTCGAGGGCATTGGTACGGTGCCGAAGGAGACCGCAGCGGAACTCGGCATGGTCGGGCCAGCCGCCCGGGCCTGCGGACTGGATATGGATTCGCGGCGCGATCATCCGTCGGGCATTTATCAGTTCAGCCATATTCCCGTATCCACCTGGCGCGGCGGCGATGTCTTTGCCCGAGCGTATGTGCGCTGGCTGGAAATTCAACGGTCCATTCAGTTTGTTCGTGACCAACTCAAGGCCCTTCCCGGCGGCGAGTTGCGCTCCGCGGTTGCCGCGCTACAGCCAAATGCCTTCGCTGTAACCATGCAGGAGGCGTGGCGCGGCGAAGTGTGTCACGTTGCCCTGACCGATGCCCAGGGCCGTTTTGAACGCTACAAAGTTGTGGATCCTTCTTTTCATAATTGGATGGGCGTGGCCATGGCGGTGCGCGGCAAACAGATTTCCGATTTCCCGCTGTGCAATAAAAGTTTCAGTCTTTCTTATTGCGGACATGATTTATGATAGACGCCCATACATCGGAGAATAGACGATGATTAAATCCCTGATAACGCGATTTCAACAAGGTTACCGCACGATGGGGTACCCGGCTCCCGGCGCGCCGGAACCCGTTATGCCGGCACGGTTTCGCGGTCGCCCGGTTTTTGATTCCGGCAAATGCCCGACGGATTGCCGCCAATGTGTGGAGGCCTGCCCCACTCAGGCGATTGCCATTGTTGATGGCAAAATAAAGTTGGACCTGGGACGGTGCCTGTTCTGCAACGATTGCGCCGAGGCCTGCCCGGAAAAAGCGATTACCTATTCGCGCGATTATCGCCTGACGGTGCGGCAGGAATCGGATCTGGTCGTCGATTCTGATCAGGAAATAAAATTGGCCGCCGCACTCGACGGCAAATTACGTAAGCTTTATGGCCGGAGCCTGCAACTGCGGCAAGTCTGCGCCGGCGGCTGCAACGGCTGCGAATCCGATGTGAATGTATTGTCTACCATTGGCTGGGATTTGTCGCGCTTTGGTATTTCATTTGTGGCTTCGCCCCGCCACGCCGACGGTCTGTTGATTACCGGGCCGGTAACGGAAAATATGAAGCAGGCCCTGAAAATTGCCTATGACGCGTTGCCTGACCCAAAAATTGTCATCGCGGTAGGCGCTTGCGCCCTGTCCGGCGGCCCGTATATCAATCACCGTGAAGTCAACAACGGCGCGGCAAATATCGTGCCGGTTGACCTGTTTATCCCGGGCTGCCCGCCGCATCCTATGACGATTCTCGACGGCCTGCTGCGTTTACTTGGGAAAATAGAAACCGAGAA
>JAJZGH010000402.1 GCA_021798635.1 Planctomycetota bacterium
AATTCCTCATCCAACAGTGCAGGGACTGATTTACGCCCGCACGGATGTGGGTGGGGCGTATCGCTTGGACCCCGGCAGCAATCGTTGGACGCCCATTACTGATTGGGTTGGTGGGCCGGATTGGTATCTTTCCGGAATCGAAAGTGTTGCGGTTGATCCAACCGACGCCAACCGCGTGTATATCGCCGCCGGTATGTATAGTCAGCCATGGGCAAAGACCGGCGCTATTTTGCGTTCAACGGATCAGGGGAAAACCTGGCAAAAAACCAATTTACCCATCAAACTCGGTGGAAACGAAGCCGGCAGATTTAATGGTGAGCGTTTGGCGGTAGACCCTCACTACCCGGCCACGCTTTTTTTCGGTTCCCGGCACAATGGCCTGTGGAAAAGTGCGGACCATGGCGAATCATGGCATCAGGTAAAAAGTTTTCCACTTCCACGGGATACCGCCGGGGTGGGTACGGTTTTCGTCATTTATGACGTGCACACCGGTAAACGCGGCCAACCCACGCCGATCATCTATGCCGGCGCGTCAACCCCGCATGGCGGCATGTACCGCAGCACTGATGCCGGAGTCACTTGGCATAAACTCCCCGGGCAACCGCTTGGCCTGCGGCCCAACCACGCAGCATTAGCCGCCGATGGATCACTTTATATCAGCTACGGTAAACAACCCGGCCCCAACACCATGACAGATGGTGCCGTCTGGAAATTTAATACCCATGACGGGAAATGGACCGATATTACACCGTTATCCCCGAAAAAAGATCGGCGCACTTTCGGTTATGGAACTGTGGCTATCGATGTAACCCACAGCGGCACCGTAATGGCCGCGACATTCTGCCGCTGGAATGGCGGCGACATCATTTTCCGTTCTACCGATGGCGGCAAGCGCTGGACGCCCATAAGCCCCAATCATGGCGGCATCTGGTCGGTAGATTCCGCCCCCTGGTTGAATTTTCATTCACCCCGTCCGATGGTTACAAACTGGATTGGCAGTTTGCAAATAGATCCGCATAATTCCAATCGCGTGCTTTACACCACGGGGTGGGGCATATTTGAAACGATGGATGTCATGGCGGCGGATGCCGGCGATCCGACCCATTGGAAATTTTACTGCGACGGCTTTGAGGAAACGGTGGTCACGGATTTGATAAGCCCGCCTGCTGGTGCGCATCTGATCAGCACCGTGGGTGATATTGACGGATTCAAGCATGACGATCTGCGAATCTCGCCGCCGGGCGGCATGTTGAATCCGAATTACGGAAGCAATACAGGCATTGATTTTGCCGAGCATGAGCCATCATTTATGGTGCGCGTGTTTGGCGGCCGGCCGGCAAATGGCGCATATTCCACGGATGGCGGAAGCACCTGGACACCCTTCCGACGGGGCCCACGCCACGGCATGTACGGGAAAATTGCCGTTTCACCGGACGCTAAGACGATTGTCTGGACTGCCGCATCGGGACCTTGGAGCGGTCCGACGCGGGTGGCCCACGTCACGCATGATCGCGGTGAATCGTGGAAAACATGCCGCGGACTCAAGCCGGGATGGCACGTTATTTCTGATCGGGTCGATCCCCAGCACTTTTACGCCTTTGATCCGCAGCAGGGGCATATTTATGTCAGCGCGGACGCGGGAAATTCCTTTCATCGCATGAGCCGGCAATTTCCGCGCGGCACCGCTGTGCTGCGCAGTGCCCCGGGGCAAGCCGGTGATCTGTGGTTGGCTTCATCGCACGGACTTTTCTATTGCGGGGCCTTCGGAGCGGCCGTCTCACGGATTTCAAATATTGACTCCGCCAATCAGGTCGGCTTTGGCCGTGCGGCACCGGGGTTAAGTTATCCAGCAATCTTTATTGCAGGCACGGTGAATGGCGTTTATGGCATTTACCGGTCAGATGATGGCGGTGCGACGTGGATACGTATTAATGATTATCAGCATCAATTCTTCACCATCGACGCCATCACGGGCGATCCTCGAATTTACGGCCGCGTCTACCTTGGCACCAGCGGCCGGGGGATCGTTTACGGGGATAAAGCTTAGACTTTTAGGGGTGGGTCCCGGCAAATGTATTGCAATTTATAGTAATTTATAGCATATTATAGCTCTGTATAGCGGCTTTCTTGTATAAACGGTTATAACCTGCTATGCGTAGTGCCTTGGAATATCGCCGATTCAAAAATCATTACCAAGCGGGTAGTGCAGCGCGCCACCGATCTGGTGATCCCAAGACTTGATGAAAGTTTTTTCCGTGTCCGTTATGAGCGGCTTACGCCCGCAGAGAAGACGTATCTTCGAGCTATGGCCGAACTCGATTCGGACGCTCGGCGTACCAGTGACATTGCGGAAAAACTTCAGGTAAAGGTGACCAGCCGGGGGCCGGTGCGCGGCAACCTGATAAAAAAGGGGATGATCTACAGCCCCGCCCATGGAGATATGGCCTTCACTGTCCCGCTTTTTGATGAGTTTATCAAGCGGGCCATACCTGAATTTAAACCATAGTCTACGCGTAACTTTATCCCGGTGACGTTTGTCGCATTTATGTTGTCTGAATTGGCGGATGTATATTTTTAGGAGTTCAATCAATGGTATCACTTCGTTCCACCGGTGCGGTGGCATTCGGCTTCGGTCTGGCACTTTTAACTCTCCCTCTGGCCGCAGCCACATCT
>JAJZGH010000403.1 GCA_021798635.1 Planctomycetota bacterium
CAAAACCCCCAGATTAACCAAATCCCACGGCCGGCCATCCGCGGCCATTTCTTTGGGCGTTTCCATGATTTTCGGAATCTTTTTAAAAGCCGGGTTTTGACACACATAGCGAAACGCCTCCAGGCCGATCATCCCACGACCGATGTGCGCGTGACGATCCACTCGGGAGCCCCAAGGCTTGCGGCTGTCATTAAGGTGCATAACACGTAAGCGCTTCAACCCGATGATGCGGTCAAATTCCGCAAAACTTTCCGCCGCGCCATCGGGCGTGGAAATGTCATAGCCCGCGGCAAAAATATGACAGGTGTCCAGGCATACTCCTACTCGGCCGGGATTCCGTAATGCCGCGAAAATATCACGCAAATGCTCAAACCTCCAGCCCAGCGATGTGCCCTGCCCCGCTGTGGTTTCCAGACAAATTGTTGTTGAGCCGTGCTCATCCCGCTCCAGCACCTCCTGCAAGGAAGCCGCAATGCGGGCAATTCCCTGGGCTTCCCCGGCACCCCCATGCGCGCCGGAATGCGTTACCAGATATTGAATTCCCAACGCATGGCATCGCTGAAGTTCCAAGGCGAAGCTGTGAATGCTTTTTTGCCGCAGCTCTTCATTACCCGAAGCCAAATTAGTCAGATACGAGTCATGGGCCACAACATGCTTAAATTTCGCTTTTTTTACCTCGTCCCGAAACTGCTCAATGACCTCCGGCCGCAACGGCGGCGACGCCCACTGCTGCTGATTGCGGGTGAATATCTGCACCGTCTGCAAACCCAGATCTTGCGCCTCCACAACCGCGTTATATAAACCGCCGGCAACGGACAAATGCGATCCATACATCTAGGCCGCCGCCCTTTCAAACACGCCCACCCATTCCATGAATTTTTTGCGAATCTGTTCTACTGCCTGTGCACGGTCGATTTTACCCGCCCGCAAATCAACAATGGACTGCAAAAAGCTCGACCGCCCCACCGCAAATCCTATGAAGCCCGGCACCGGCGCCGCTGTTGTCAGCCATTCAATGACCTTCGCTTCGTTTTCCCCGCGTCCCAGGATAATGCAGCCGACTTTATCGCGGCCGCCCCGCCGGGCTGTCGCGGCGATCGTGCGACAATCTTCGGTCCGATCCAAGCCTTCAATTTTCCATACATCCGGCTCGACACCAAAATTTTGCAGTTCCTCAATGGCCTGCCTCATCAGGCCGGGGCGGAGTTTAAGATCGTACGCGTGTACATCCCCACGCACCTGCTGCAATTGCGATTTTTCCGCAGGCACCAGCAGTTCAAACATGAAATAGCGTTTGCTTTCCGCAAGATAATCGCAAAGGGTTTTCAAACGCTTGGCCTGCACCGCGTTCATGGCCGCATCCCCCTGCGGATTGTACCGCACCAGAACTTTGGCGAATGTCGGACTGAATTTTTCAATATGCTCCTTAAACGCCGAACCATATTCAAAATCAAAATCGTGCTGGCCGCTTTTTTCAGTGGATAAACATGTAATAAACCCGTGCGAACGAGCTTCTTCAAGAATGGCGGTGCCAAATTCCTCATCCACCAGCAGTCCGGCCTTGTCCGCCGACACACCCGCCGTGATCGCCGCTTTGAAGCCGCCGTAAATCACAGCTTTGCTCTGGGCAATGTCATCAATCTGGGCGGGCGTCATTGGTTCGTGGTAGCCGAAAACTTCGGTTCCATAGGAGTGCCGATGGTCAAAAGGCAAAATATAAAGACGTTTGTCGTAACCACCAATCATCGCATTTCTCCTGTAAGGCGGATCATAAGCTTGCCGGTCCCATCAAGCTTTGTCGTGCCGATACCGGCGCATCAGAGCATTGGTGGAACTGTCGTGTTGCAAACCGGAATCGTCCGGGGCCGCCAATTCCGCGGCAATTTTTTTCGCCAGCACTTTTCCCAGTTCCACGCCCCATTGATCAAACGAATCAATGGAAAATATCACGCCCTGTGTAAACACCGAATGTTCATAAAGCGCCACTAGCGCCCCCAGAATTTCCGGCGTCAATTGTTTCGCCAGAATGACATTGCTGGGGCGATTGCCGTCAAATGTCCGGTGGGGAACCAGCCATTCCACAGTCCCTTCCTGCCGGACCTGGGCCTCGGTTTTCCCGAATGCCAGGGCCTCGGCCTGCGCAAAGACATTAGCCATCAGCAGATCATGATGATTTCCCAGAGGATTTAGCGACTGCGCAAAACCAATGAAGTCACAGGGGATTAATTTGGTGCCCTGATGAATCAGTTGGTAGAACGAATGCTGGCCGTTGGTTCCCGGTTCACCCCAGAAGATCGGCCCGGTTTCATAATCCACCCGATGGCCCGTCAAGGTGATACTCTTGCCGTTGGATTCCATGGTAAGTTGCTGCAGATAAGCGGGAAATCGCTTGAGATACTGATCATACGGCAGAACCGCGACGGTCTGCGCTCCAAAGAAATTGTTATACCATATCGACAACATGCCCATGATCACCGGCATGTTGTTTTCCAGCGGAGCCGTGCGGAAATGCGTGTCCATAGCGCGAAATCCGGAAAGCAGACGTGCAAAATTGTCCGGGCCTACCGCCAGCATCGTCGATAAGCCGATCGCGGAATCCATGGAATATCGCCCCCCCACC
>JAJZGH010000153.1 GCA_021798635.1 Planctomycetota bacterium
GCTGTTCATCAGCCACAATGCCGATCGTTTCAGTGATGGGCCGTGCTGGTGGTACAACTTTACGCTCCGGGCGGAAGCCGCGCGGGGATATCCCGATCGCGACGACCTTTGGACACCCGGTGCCTTGGAATTTACGCTCACGTCCGGCCGATGCGTCGGCTTGATCTGCTCCACCCGTCCCGTGGCTTTTTCTGAACAGGACGCCATCTTCGCCCATTCCGCCCAGCGTACAGAGTCCTTGATTATCAAGATCAACGACACGTCAGAACCGGCGAAACTGGCACAAAAATTATCAGTCGCGGCGGATCAATTTGTGGTCAGTCGCGTGGGAGAGAAAAACGCCTCGGGGAAAATGTCGGTCATCGCCGGGTATCCCTGGTTTGAAGACTGGGGACGCGATACGTTCATCAGTTTGCCGGGCTTGTCTTTAGTCACGGGTCGCTTTGATGTGGCCAAAAGCATTCTGGTGACTTTTGCCGATCATATCCGCGATGGACTGGTGCCTAACCGTTTTCCGGACGAATCGGATCATGCGGATTACAACACGGTCGACGCATCGCTGTGGTTTATTCACGCTGCCTACCAATATTGGCGGTATTCCGGCGATCATGGGCTGCTGCGCGATTACCTTTATGCGCCGCTGAATCAAATTATTGATTGCTATCGCGCCGGAACACGCTACGGCATCCGGATGGATTCCGACGGCCTGATCAGGGCGGGCGAACCGGGTGTGCAGCTCACCTGGATGGACGCTAAAATCGGCAATGATGTGGTGACGCCGCGTTACGGAAAACCTGTTGAAATTAATGCCTTGTGGTTTAACGCTCTGAAAATTATGGAAACCGTCGCGCACTTAGCGGTTCATTCCGCACGCGCCAATGAACTTGCGGCACTGGCGGTGAAAGTGAAGGCGGCGTTTGGGGCGCGGTTCTGGAACCCGGCAACGGGCTGTCTTTTTGATGTTATCGCCGATGATGGTTATGGGGATGCCTCGATCCGTCCCAATCAGATTATCAGTTTAGGATTACCGTTTGGTATGCTCGATGACAGCAAGTCTCGATGTATCCTTAACGTGGTGCAGCAAAAACTATTGACCCCCATGGGCCTGCGTACGCTGGCTCCGGGCAGTCCGGGGTATCAGGGGCGATACATTGGTGATCAGAACTCCCGTGATCATGCCTATCATCAGGGCACGGTCTGGCCCTGGCTTATGGGGCCATTTGTCAGCGGCTATATAAAGACTCTGGGCAGTACATCGCAAACTCGTGCGGCGGCATGGGGATTTCTCAAGCCATTTGTCGCCCACCTCACACAGGCGGGTTTGGGCAGCATCAGCGAAATTGCCGATGGTGATTCGCCGCATACCCCGCGGGGATGTTTCGCCCAAGCCTGGTCGGTGGCGGAAGTCCTGCGGCCCTTATGGGAAGACGTGCTGCAAAAAGCTCCTCCCTGGCCGCATGAAGCGCCCGCAACGGACAAACCCGCCGTGGTATCGTTGGCGGGCGCGGGAAATTAAAAGTGTTTTCAGTTTAAGCCGTAACGCGCCATTTTCCGGTACAGCGTTCGTACACTGATACGCAAAGCGTCGGCGGCGGCGGCGCGATCAAAATTGTGCCGGCGAAGCGCCTGCTCGATGGCGTCACGCTCAGCGCGGTCCAAATCCAGGCCGGCGTTGCCGCTCTGGGCATCGGGATAGCGGATATAATTCGGCAAATCCGCTTCGGTAAGGACAGGCTTCTGTTGCAAAACCAACATGCTTTCCAGGGCGTTACGCAGCTCGCGCACGTTGCCGGGCCACCGGTAGCGCTGCATGGCAGCGATCATGGCTGGCTCGATAGCAGGTTCCGGCAGATGGTGTTCGCGCGCCAGATGCGCTACCAGCGACGCAGTGAGCAGGGCGATATCTTCCGGGCGCTGTCTTAATGGAGGTAATTCAAGGCGTACCACGTTGAGGCGATAAAACAAATCGGTCCGAAATCGCTTTTCCTCCACCGCTTTTGCCAAATTGGTATTGGTGGCCGCCAGCACGCGCACATCCACCGCTTTTTCCCGCGTAGAGCCTACGGGCAGGACCTTGCCGGATTCCAGAGCGCGCAGAAGTTTGCTCTGCACCGAGGGCTCAAGTTCGCCCACCTCATCAATAAATAGCGTCCCGCCGGCGGCCGCTTCAAAATAGCCGGCCGTTCTGGCATCGGCTCCCGTAAATGCTCCGCGCTCATGTCCGAAGAGTTCACTTTCCACCAGGTTCGCCGGGACCGCGGCGCAGTTGAAGGCCACAAACGCGTGGTCTTTGCGCGGGCTTAATTGATGTATCGCCCGCACGACCAGTTCCTTCCCCGTGCCGCTTTCCCCTTCCACCAGCACCGTACTTTTAAAGGGCGCTACGCGACGGATGCTCTGCGCAATATCCAGCATCGCCGGAGAGCGGCCAATGAGCGTTTCTATTTCCGTTTCGCTGGTGGCACCGGCAATCGCATTTAGATCCTTGCTTAACCGCCCATGTTCCAAGGCCCGCTCCACCACATCCAGCAGGTCCGGCGGAGCAAACGGCTTGGTAAGGTAATCAAAAGCTCCAAGTTTCATAGCCCGAACAGCGCTGGGCACGGTGGCATTGCCTGTAATGATAACCGTCGGCATGGCTGGTACCATCCGATGCACTTCATCCAGCAGAGCCAGGCCGTCCATCTGCGGCATCCACAAATCAGATATTAACAAGTGGATATCTGTGCTTAACATCAGCAGCGCCTCGCGGCCGGTGCGCGCGGTCAACACGTCGTAACCGGCGTGCGTAAGCACCATGGCCAAAGCGTCCAGAACGCTCTGATCATCTTCCGCCAGCAATATCCGGCCGCGTCGGCGAGGAGGGTTTTCCATCATTCTACGATCCCTTTTCTGACGGCTCGGATTGTACCACCGGCGGGCTGAGCGTGGAGCGTAAAGCCGTCATATCATTAACATCGCCTTCCGTGCGTCGCGCCGGAAGGGGGGTGGGAAGCGCACGGGGCAGCACAATGCGAAAAGTTGTTCCGCGTTGCGGTTCGCTTTCAAAAAATACCCCGCCGCCGGCCCCCGTGACCACGCGCCGCACCAGTGTCAGCCCCAGCCCGCTGCCGCGTGGTTTGGTTGTGAAAAACGGATCGAATAATCGCTGCTGCACGTCCGGTGCCATCCCCGTGCCGCTGTCGCGCACCAGAAGGATGGCATTTTCCGGTTCGGCGACCGTTGATACCACAAGCGATCCCGCCCGTGGCATGGCCTCCTGGGCGTTGGTGCACAAATTCAAGAGCACTTGGCGCAATTCATCCGAACTAATCGACACATGGGGATCAGCCGCATCCAGGTGTGTAATAACCCGGATATCGTGGCTGGCCAGAGCGGGACGGAGAAAATCCAGCGCTTCCGCCACCACAGAATTTAAAGAGCTTGTGCGCGCATCGCCGACAATTTGCGTACGCGTAAGAAAATCATCCAGCATTAAATCCAGTCGGCGCACTTCGCGTTCGCAGGAATGCAGAAGTTCGGCGTGGCGCGCCGGATCATAACTTGCGCCATCCAATAAACCTTGCATGAAATGAAGATTAAATCGCAGGGCGGTCAACGGCGAGCGCACTTCATGCGCCAGGACGGATGCCAGCATGCCACGTTCGCTTAGCAAGCTCGTGCGTGCCAGGAGGGTTCTGGCGTAATGGGCGCGGCTTTTATCCAAACGCTGTTTGATCCCTATTGCTGAAATTCCCAATATCAGGCCCGTCAGGGCTGCCCCCACCGCAAGAATCTGGATGACAGGATACATTTTAGAAAAGAAGCCGGCCTGAAAGTCAGCCGCCGCATAACCGACACTGAGAATTGCCCGCGCGCCGGGCCAGTTCAGAGAAATTTCTGTATCTGCATACCTGCGGCGGTCAGTCCTCCAGGGTGCCCCACGGATTGTTCGTACTGTCAGACCGTGCCGGGCGGGAGTGGGCCAACGTGTGGGATCGAGCGTGTGGCCGAGATAAGAGGTCTTAAGCGACCAGGCACCGCGATGCCGGGCGGCGAGAAACACGACGGTTCCATCGCTTTTCCATATTAGTATGTACGCCACTTTTTTATAGGAACTGCGGTGCTCAAGTATCAGGGGAAGTGTCTGTTTGGCCCAAATCGTATAACCGCTGAAGGGATTTTTGGACGGGGCAGGTCGCGAAAGCAGAGATTGCGCAAGCAGGTCGGATCGCAATGCGGTCTTCGCAATCTCGCCATTTTTCCATCCCGTGTAAAGCAGCGTCGCCGCCATAGCGAAGCACACAAGCGTCCATAGCAGCGCAAGCAAGGTGCTGCTGATCCAAAGGCGAACCCGTGATGAAATGGTTTTTACCATATCTGTAACAATACGTTACTTTCCCATGGGCGGAAAAGCGAATCGTAGCGTGCAAATAAAAATTGAATTACTGAACGTCCTATAAAAATATTCTATATTCACAAAACGGCAATATTGTGGCATTTTGTGGGTTAACTACGTAGAATTGGTTCGCAAAAAGCCAAATATTAAGTTGAATCCGCCGCCATCGGATTTGCTGATGCAAAAAAGTATTGCCATGAGGTGCCCGGGGTCTTATGATAGTTGGTTAATGAATACCACCAAGGCGGGGTACGTGGTTATCGGGCATTGTCGGCAGCGAACTACTGCAAGGATGGACAATGCGTGAACGGCAACGGATGGCAAAAGGAAAGCAACATGGCACAGATGACTATGGCGCAAGAAACATCAACACAAGTAGATACGTCGGTGAATTTCGCCCCCACTCGTAAGCACGCCAATGTGCCCGAGGGGCTATGGCTGGGGTGTCCGGGGTGCAGCCAGATGATTTATCGGAAGGAGATGGAAGAAAATTTGCACACCTGTCCGGGCTGTCAACATCATTTCCGTGTGTCAGCCCGCCAGCGCCTGGCCATGTTGGCGGATAATGGCTCCTTTGAGGAAATGGATGGGCAATTAGCTCCGACAGATCAACTGGGTTTCTCCGCTAAAAAAGCGTATCGGCAGCAATTGGTTGAAGCCCAAAAGCTTACGGGCTCCAAAGACGGCGTGCTTACGGGGCGGGCGTTTGTTAAAGGCCGTCCCATTATTGTTGCGGCGATGGATTTTACATTTCTGGCCGGTTCCATGGGTGCGGTCGTAGGCGAAAAAATTACCCGCGCGGTGGAACGCGCCACCGCTGAACATTTGCCCGTGGTTATCATATCCTGCTCGGGCGGCGCTCGGATGCAGGAAAGCACCATCAGTCTTATGCAAATGGCCAAAACATCGGCAGCCCTGGCCCGGCACCATCGCCACGGCGGCTTATTTGTCAGTGTTCTTGCAGACCCCACAACGGGCGGAGTTACTGCGAGCTTTGCGATGCTGGGCGACCTGATTTTTTCGGAACCCAAAGCCATGATCGGCTTTGCCGGCCCGCGCACCATCGCCAATACCATTCGCATGGAATTGCCGGAAGGATTTCAAAGAGCGGAGTTTCTCCTGGCCAAGGGGTTCATTGACCGCATCGTTCCGCGCAGCGAACTACGGTCTGCTATCGCCCGAAGTGTCGATTTTTTTGGTCGTTGAACGAATTTGACTTTTATTTAAGTTTCCCCGGGCAACGAGGGGCGGCCGGCATGGCGATCAGCGGCTTTGAGAGTGCGTAAGCCGCTTGGTTCAACGGGGAAATGAAGGTTAGAGTCAATGTTTTTCGGATTTGCCGAGGCTCTGGGGAGGAAAAAAATAATGTCGGAAAGCATCGGATTATTCTTTTTTTCCTTGACAGGTTGCCGCCGGCTATTAAACTTCATGAATTGCGGCGGGAGATAGACCGAGTAAAGTCTTTGCGTTGGTATGAAGTTGACGTGGTCTGATTTGGTTTTGTTTACCCACAGGAGGCCCTCTTGAATACACTGACAAAAACGTTTGTGCTCTTGCAACTTGTGCTGGCACTGGTCCTGTCCGTTCTGGTCATTCTGTTTGCTGATAAGCAGCAGAATTATCGCAGTCAGGTGGCGACATCGCAGAAAGCTCAGATTGTGGCTCAGGCGATGACCAGTCAACTGCAGCAGGCGAATACCAATCTTCAGACGCAGTTGACTGCAGCGCTTCAGGCGGGGGCGGAAAAGGCCGGCCGTTTGAACAACACCATTCTGAATGTGCAGTCCAAGCTCGCCGATGATCAGACCACCATCGCGCAGTTGCGTGTGGCCAAAAGCCAATTGCAGACCAGCATCACAGATTTGACCAGCACGGTGAGCTCTTTGAACAAGCAGGTGGCCGGAGAGAATGCCATTCTTAACACTATGCGTCCAAAACTCCTGACGTATGTGAATCAGAATGCCGAACTTGGTCGCCGTATTACGGAACTGACCAATGAACGTAATGTCGCCCGGCAAACCATTCAGGTTCTCCAGGAAAGCGTGGCATCGCTGCATCGGCAGATGTCCAAGATGGAAGTCGCCGCCAAGACCTCCAGCCCGACCTCCCACACGTTGTCTGCCGCAGTGGCCGGAGTTCCAACTTCGGTACAAGTAAATGGCACGGTGATGAAAGTTGCCAGCTACAACGGTCATACCTATGTCAGCGCCTCGCTGGGCACACGTGACGGGGTGGCCAAAGGGACACGCCTGACAATTTATTCTAATGGCCGTTATATCGGTGACGTGGTTGTGCAAAAGGCTGACGCCACGGAATCTGTGGGTGTGGTCTCGCTGCAAGCTCCCGGAACCACAATTGCCCCGCACGAAATGGTCATGAGCGGACCGGGGATCTAAGCGCCGCAGATAAATGACCAACGTCAGTTTAGACGTTTGGTTTTTGTCCGCAGACTCCTGATAAAGACTGCGGTTACCACGGGCAGGTGCTTCCTTCAGATAAGCGTGAAGCCAGGCCCTTGAAAGTTGATTTTATGATTTGCCGGGAGTTGTCATGTCACGCATAAACCCGCCAGCCCGAATAACGGTACGGCCTCAGCCAAATATTTATTCCGCTCTGGCCATTATTGCTTTTCTTGCAACCTTAGGTTCCCTGATTTACATCGCCATTGAATATAAGACAATGATCGGCTTCTAATTTTTGCCGTTCTGTAAGCGGTCGGCAGGCTGGAGTGTCACTCAATGAGTAAGTGATCAGCCCGGTGCCGAAGCAGCCAGATTGTGATAAATCCGGATCACAGTCTTCGGCCAATACCGGTAACTCCGATAATGTGGTATCCTAATCAGGCCGGTAGGGGGCGGGGATCGCCGTTTTCGGCAACGCACAAGGATGCCGCGTTGGCCATCATCGGTATGTTCAGGGTTCTGTCGCGGAGCGCTTTGGCGTGTTTTTTGATTCAATGTTGGGTTGGTTCTCCCTCGATATGGGCATAGACCTCGGTACATGCAACACATTGGTATGTGTGCGTGGACAGGGTATTGTCCTTAACGAGCCTTCGGTGGTTGCGGTAAAAAAAGGCACCAATATCGTATTGCACAACGGCAACGCTGTGGGTCTGGTTGCCAAAGAGATGCTGGGAAAAACCCCGGGAAATATTACCGCCGTGCGCCCCCTGAAAGATGGCGTGATCAGTGATTTTGAAATCACTGAAGCCATGCTGACTTACTTTATTCGCCGCGTCCACGGTAGACGCCGGTTTGTGCGCCCGCGCGTGGTTATCGCCATACCTTCTGGTATCACCGCCGTTGAAAAGCAGGCGGTATTTCATTCGGCTTTACAGGCGGAGGCCCGCCGCGTGTACCTGGTCAGTGAACCCATGGCTTCCGCTATCGGGGCGGGACTGCCCATTCGTGAACCGACCGCCAGCATGATTGTGGATATTGGCGGCGGGACCACGGAAGTTGCAATCATCAGTCTTGGCGATATGGCGGTCTCGGAATCCATCCGTACTGCGGGCGATAATTTTGACGAAGCCATTGTCAACCACATGAAAAAAACATACAACCTCATGATCGGCGAACAGTTTTCTGAACGCATAAAAATTGAGCTTGGCTCGGCTAGCGCGGTGGGACCGGAAACCACGATGGAAGTCCGCGGGCGTGATATGATCAGCGGCCTGCCCCGTAAATGTATTATCACCAGCGAAGAAATACGCGAAGCCCTGCTGGAACCAATTGGTAAGATCATCGACGCCGTTACACACACCCTTGAACGGGCGGAACCTGAACTGGCGGCCGATCTTGTGGAGACGGGTATTACGATGGCGGGTGGCGGCAGCCTGCTACGGGGTATTGACAAAGTTATCTCTCAGGCGACCGGCCTGCCTGTTCGCCTGGCTGAAGATCCGCTGACCTGCGTGGCACGCGGTACCAACGTGCTGCTGGAAAACCTCGAAGAGCTTAAGGAAGCCTTGGAATCAGACGTGGACGAAATGTGATTCGCCGCCTGGGCTGCCTGGTGCGGCACGATGTGGGGCTGTGTGATTTCTTAACTAGCCGCCCGACATGGTATGCTTTCCGAAAGAAGGCATGATGAAAATGACCCCGCGAAAGTGGTTCTGGATACTTAATGTCGCGGCGCTGGCTACCGTGATGATCGGCGCGCGGCACCCTCAGGTGGTTAATCGCCCGCGCGGTGCCGCCGCGGATGCTGTGAAAACATTTGTTGCCCCCTTTTCTTCCGTATTTACCGGCCTGCAAACGGGTGTGAATCGGTTCCTGCATCCGCACCAGAATTCCAGCAGCCGCGTTAAATCGCTGCGCGTGCGGTATCAAAATGAAATCGCCATGCTGGTAACTCGAATCAGCGATTTGGAAAAGCTTCTGCGCGAAACGCGCTTGATCCATCAGCGTTTTCCCGGGCTATCTGTCCAACGGCTAAGAGCGGCGGCTATTGATGGATTTTCTTCCGGTAATGGCGATGAGTGTACGTTGGACCAGGGATGGCGTGACGATAAAGAAATTCGCCCGGGAGATGCGGTGCTGGCCAACCGGGCCGTAATTGGCCGGGTCTCGCATGTCGGGCCTGAGACGTGTTCTGTGCGGCTGCTGACGGATCCGCGCATGAAGGAAATCGCGGCCATCAGCCGGCCTGTGCGGGCGGGTCTCGTCAGCATTGCGCCCCAGGCGCTTATTGAAGGGGCCGGACCGGGCCGGTTGCGGTGTGAATTGGATCAGTCCATCCATGCCATGGCACCGAAGCCCGGCGATCTGGTGCTGCTCAATGATTCGGAATGGCCGCAAGCGGTCGCGGGTGCGGTCATTGGCGTTATTAAAACCGTGCATCAATCATCCCGCACCAGCCTGCGCTGGAGCCTGCAAATTTCCCCGCGCACGGATGTGCAGCAGATTCGGCAAGTGGTTATTGTGCTTTCCTCCCGCAAGTAGGATATAAAAAGCTAGCCGGCCGGTGACCCTTGGCCAAAAATACAAAAGTGTGCTAATTTAGTGGTTTGCCGGTTTTTGGCGTAGGGCCGCCGGATGAGGTTTGACCGTACTTGGAGCTTTAAAATGAACTTGTGTATTGAACATGTCCACGCCCGTGAAATTCTTGATTCCCGCGGTAATCCGACGGTCGAAGTGGATGTTATTCTGAACGATGGCACGCTGGGCCGCGCTGCGGTGCCCAGCGGCGCATCCACCGGGGAGAACGAAGCCGTGGAATTGCGCGATGGGGATGCCAAGCGTTATGGCGGTAAGGGCACTTCCAAAGCGGTTGAAAATGTGAATACCAAAATCGCCGCCGAACTTATTGATCTGGATCCACGCGATCAGGAACACATTGACCGCCTGATGATTGAACTGGATGGTACGCCCACCAAAGCCACGCTTGGAGCCAATGCTATTCTCGGCGTATCACTGGCTGTGGCCAAAGCGGGGGCCGCCGCCTGCGGTCTCCCACTGTACCGTTACATTGGTGGTACGTTCGCCAATGTATTGCCAGTGCCGATGATGAATATTCTCAATGGCGGTAAACACGCGGACAACAACGTCGATTTTCAGGAATTCATGATTCAGCCATGGGGCGCTAAAAATTTCGCTCATGCGTTGCGTATGGGAACGGAAATTTATCACACACTCAAAAAAGTATTGCACAAAAAAGGTCTCAGCACTGCTGTGGGTGATGAAGGGGGATTTGCCCCAAGTCTGAAATCCAATGATGAAGCGTTGGAAGTGATTGCCGAAGCGGTTAAAGCCTCCGGTTATAAGCTCGGTAAGGATGTATTTATCGCGTTGGACCCGGCCGCCAGCGAGTTGTGGGATCAGGGTAAGAAAAAATACAAGCTGTTTAAGAGTGATCCAAATAACTACATGTCTGCCGACGATATGATCGGCATCTGGTCGCGCTGGGCGGACAAATATCCTATTCGCTCACTGGAAGATGGTCTGGCTGAAGGCGACTGGGACGGCTGGAAGACACTCACTGATAAACTGGGCAAAAAAATCCAACTGGTCGGCGATGATATTTTCGTGACCAACCCAAAATTCCTGAAAAAGGGTATCGAACTGGGCGTGGGAAACAGCATTCTGGTGAAAGTCAATCAGATTGGCACGCTCACGGAGACCCTTGAGGCGGTGAATATGGCCATGCGTAACGGCTACAGTGCGGTATTAAGTCACCGTAGCGGCGAAACCGAGGATTCCACCATCGCTGATATTGCAGTTGCCACAAATTGCGGACAGATCAAAACCGGTGCCCCGGCCCGTTCCGATCGCGTGGCCAAATACAACCAGCTCCTGCGCATCGAAGAAGAACTCGGCGAACACGCGGTGTTTGGTGCCCGATACTGGAACAGGAAATAAGCATTACCGGGGAACTTGGATTCCTCTCCCACGAATGGCCGGGATGGCGATGGACGACACGTTACAGCGGCGGTATTTGCAATTGACCGTTGACTGACGTGTTTTTCCTTGTGGTTTGAAATGCGAATTAGATCGTCTTTGGTCGTTGAAAGGGCATTGGATTTCGCGTATCGTTATATTTTAGATTGCTAGTTGGCGGTCGTTTTGACTATCCGTAGCGACACAGGCCTTCTTCTCAGGAGACATGTCATGCAGAGCGCAGTCGCCCCCTCCACCATCCCAGTAGGAAAAATCAAAAGCTTTGGTCCATTGGGCCCGAAATACCAGGTCGGTCAAGCCCTTCGTCAACAGGATGACGGAGACTGGATGATCGAGATCACAATGATCGAAACTGGCGAAAAGGCGGAGTATCGTTGGACACACATGTGCGATGACCCGGAGGCGCACTAATGTATGCGGTAGCTTTTGACCTGGTGGTGGAGGAGACCGAAAAGCGTCATCCGAAAGGCGTGACACAGGCCTACACCGAGATTGGCGCGGTTCTTGGTGAGCACGGCTTTCGCCGCGTGCAAGGCAGCCTTTACGTCACCGACGACGAGAACATGGCGAACCTGTTTCTCGCTATCCAGGCGCTGCGTACCCGGACGTGGTTTCCAAAGTCCGTGCGCGACATTCGCGCGTTCCGCATCGAACAGTGGTCGGACTTCACTGCCGTAGTGAAAAGCTATCCTGACTTCCCCCTGTCATGAGCGAAAAGCATTGATTTACGGCCTTTCCGCAGTAATGCACTTGCTACATTCAACCCGGTGCCCAAGCCGGCGGCTGGG
>JAJZGH010000154.1 GCA_021798635.1 Planctomycetota bacterium
ATCTGGGGCTGATTGCATCCACCGAAGATCAGAATCTTCAGATTGTTGCCGATCTTAAAGCCAACGCCTCGCCCAGCAATACCGTGGTGCGGCAGTTGGTAGGGCAAATAAATCAATTGGAAGTTGAGATCAGCGGCAACAGCGGTGCACGCGTCTCGCAGCTCATTGGTCCATCCGGACCGGTGTATCAGGTGCTGGCCAAGGCCGGAATGACTGGAAAGTCTCTGGTGCTGGCCTTGTCACAAGTGGATTCCGCACTGGTCAATGCGCAAAATGAAATAAAGCAGTATCACCTGCATATAGCTAACTACCAGCGTCGATTCGCCTCCACGCGATCATCATTTAAGGATGATATTCATGCGATCAATGATAAACTGACCTCGGCTCAGAATCGTATCGATGCTTTAACGGCCAAGTTAAATGCGGCCAACACACAGGTTTCCTCCGAAGCCGGCACACTGCAGCAGCAAATTACCGCTGAACAAACTAAATACATCTCGGAGCTGCGCGGGCAGGTTATTCAGATTCAGCAGCTCAAGCAGGAACTTCAGGCGCGAATCGCCGTGGTCCAGGATTTACGAAATCAGATCGCTGCCTACCGCGCCCCGAACACGGGTGCCAACGCTATCTTGAGCCAGGCGGACGGAAAAGTTATTCGCGTCTCACCGATGACGCAGCATGTATATATTAACTTGGGCACCAGCGAACATATTACCGTCGGTTTATCCTTTGCGGTGTATAATCCGAATCTGGGCGTTAACACCGGCCACAACGGCGGCGGGGCGGGTTCCATATCGGTTATTCGTGCCGGAAAATTTGCGTCGGTCTGCCGCATCACCCATCTGCAACCCAATGCCCAGATTTTTGCCGGTGATCTGATTGCCAATCCAGTCTTCCACAAAGATCAGAATCGGAAGTTCCACTTTGTTATCTACGGCGATTTTGATGTCAATGGAAACGGGCTGCCCACCGCTGCCGGTCGTCGGCAAATTGTGCGGCTGGTTGAATCCTGGGGCGGCGTGGTGCAAACGCACCTTTCCACACAGACCGACTTTCTGGTGCTGGGATCACGCCCGACCAATTCGCAGTTGGATTTCAGCGGTGTCCAGACGTCCCAGACGGCGGCACTGAAGTCTGAACGGGTTACACAACAGCAGCGCTACGGGCAGTTGGAACAAAAGGCGCAGAACCTTTCCGTGCCCATTCTCAACGCCAATCGCTTCCTGGCGATGATCGGCTATTACGCCCATCCACTGGTGCGGCAGTAATATGACCGACAGGCTATCAGCCGCGTTTGCCGCGCCGGGGCGCAATCGCCGGGCGTTATTGTGTCCCTTTGTCACTGCAGGCTATCCGACCGTTGATCTGCTGGGACCCATGCTGGAATCGCTGCAACAGGCCGGTGCGGGCTGTATTGAATTAGGAATTCCATTTTCTGATCCCATTGCCGATGGGCCGACCATCCAGGAAAGTTATCGTCTGGCGCTGCAAAATGGTGCCACGGTACCACGCATCATGCAGGCGGTTGAAAAAATCCGCAGCGTTGGCTTTTCCCTGCCCATCATGGCCATGGCCAGCTTCAGTATTATTTTCAAACATGGCGCTGATTCGTTTGCCGCTGCTTGTGCCAATTCGGGAATCGATGGGCTGATTTTGCCGGATGTGCCCCTGGAGGAAGCACCGGCGCTGGTTGCCCTGTTAGACAAATATCAACTCAAAAGCAGTCTTTTAATCGCTCCTACAACAATGCCGGATCGACGGGCAAAAATTGCCGCTTTATGCACCGGATTTATTTATTATCTCTCAGTGACCGGTATTACCGGGGAACGACAGTCATTGCCGGCTGATGTGCCGCTGAATCTTAAAGCGTTGCGCGTGATGACGCCGCACCCTATCTGCGTGGGATTTGGAATTTCCCGTCCGGATCAGGTGGCGGAGTTGGCCCCGCTGGCCGATGGCATTATTGTGGGGTCGGCCATCATCAAGACCATTACCCGCGAATTGGCCAGACCGGCACCGGATGTTGCCGCCGCGGTTGGGTCCTTTACTGCAGAACTCGCCGCCGGATTAACGCAATAATCAATAACCCCCGAACCCCGACTCGCCACCTCCCACCACAAAGCCGCTGGCTCTGCCGGCGGTATAGCCTTCTCCTGCAATACAACCCCAAAAAAATATTTTAGCGGTGTACCTGCAATTGCAGTCGCTCAATTCCCCGGTTTATAAACACATCGAATAATGGATCGCAGCCCACCGCGTGGCGTCCATTCGCTGATAATCGTCATTTGCCGCGGTTCCAGGCGTTTTACCAGTTCATCCAAAATAACGTTGGTGACATCCTCATAAAAAATACCTTGGTTGCGAAAACTCTGAAGATACATTTTATAGCTTTTGAGTTCCACACATAACTTGTCCGGAATGTACAGCAAACGAATAGTCCCGAAATCCGGCTGCCCCGTCTGCGGACAAACCGACGTAAATTCCGGCGCAATGTGTTCAATGTCATAATCTCTCGTGGGATGGGGGTTGTTAAAGGTTTCCAACAGGTGCAATCGGCCGGCGTTTTTTTTCATTATATATTCCTTTTCTTTTAACAATTTATGAAAAACAGTCGCCGCATAAGGCGCATGTTTTACGTGTGCCAATTTTACGTTCCGCGGGTGTTCCCATACAGCAGAATATGCAACCGCATTCCAAAGCGAAAGCCCCGCTCGCGGCATATTTCCGCCAGCCAACTACCCCGCGTTTGCACCGCATCGGCGGTAACGCCTTCCGGCATGAGAATAACATCTGCGGGATTAATGGGCGCTGCTTGCGAAACTGTTGCCAAAACCGCATCCACTTCCCGCATATCCTCCGGTTTGCATATAACAAATTTCCATTGCCGCTCAACAATGAGAGCAGAGCGGGCAAACCGTGCCAGAACGTCCCAATTCAATCGCCGCTGCTCGTGCGTTTGCGACCAGGTGGAATGATCCGTCGGGGTAGAATTGGATAATTTCGGACTGATGCTGGCAAGGTCCATGGGCACCTCCTGCCACAGTGTTCCGGCGGTCTCGATGGTAATATGCCGGCCCATATTTTTTAAGCCGGTGACAAGCTCCGGCAATTGCCCCTGCATCATCGGTTCGCCGCCGGTGATAACCACATGCCTGCCGGGCTTTTGGGCCGCCTGATCCAGGATTTGAGAAACCGTCATATTCTCCCCCGTGGGATCCCATGAGCTGTACGGCGTGTCGCACCAGCGGCAGCGCAAATTGCACCCGCTGGTGCGAATAAAAAATGAGGGAACTCCCGTGAGTTTTCCTTCCCCCTGTATACTGTAAAACATCTCCGCTATTTTCATGTTTAATCGCCGCGGTTCTGTTCATACGGTGCCGGGTCGGTCAGGCCCAACTGCTCAAACGCGGCCAGCCGCAGTTGGCAGGCATCACAACGACCGCACGCGGCACCGGTGAAGCCCGGGTCGTAACAGGTCCAGGTGTGGCCGTAATTAACTCCCAGAGAAAGTCCCAGCCTGATAATATCCGCTTTTTGCAGGCTTATCAGCGGCGAATGAATACGAAACTTTCCCCGGCCTTCAATGCCCGCCCGCGTGGCCAGGTTGGCCATGGTTTCAAATGCGGCAATATAATCCGGGCGGCAATCCGGATATCCCGAATAATCCACCGCGTTGACCCCAATGAATATGTCGAAACACTCCAGCACCTCCGCCCAGGCCAAAGCACAGGACAAAAATACCGTATTGCGCGCCGGCACATACGTCACGGGAATGTCGTGTGTCATCTCCGCGGCGGGGCGATCTTTCGGCACCGCAATATCCGCCGTCAGTGCTGATCCGCCGAAGTGCCGCAGATTCAGGTCCAGCACAACGTGCTGCGCAACGCCCGAACCAGTGGCCAACTGTGCCGCCGCATGAAGCTCCTGCCGATGGCGCTGCCCGTAATCAAAACTTAGAGCATAACATACATAGCCACGGTCTTTTGCGACGGCCAACACCGTGGCGGAATCCAGGCCGCCGCTTAACAGCACAACCGCTTTTTTTATTTTCAAATCCACATCCATCATACCCAGAGTTTACCGGTTAGTTCGCTGTAAGCCTAGCATAGGCTTGGCATAGGCACCCGATGTTAGCCGGAAAGTTCACCTGCCGATCAAAACAGAAGCGCCAATGCTTCCAGAAACTCCTAACTTCTGCTCTGACTTCTTCCCCAATTCCAACCCCATCCTCGCAGGTTACCGCACCTATTTTGCCGCGCCGCCGGTAATGCCCTTGTGCCATTGGTACCGTTCCAGAAGCTTCCACAGGTCAGCAAGGGATTGTTTATTAACCGCAACCGCATTGTTCAGATATTGCAGCAAGCCCGGCCCCGCCTGATTCTTCCGGGCCTGCTTTTGGGCCGCCTTATCCATGGCAAATTGCCAGGAGTAATCCATATACATCATGACCAGATAACGCTTCTGAAAGTCAGCAGCATTGCTGTGCAGCAACAGCGAGCCTTCGTCATCCGCGATAATTTTCTGGGCTTTGCCATAGAGGCCCGGACGATAAAAGTAATGCAGCTTAACGCGATGCTTTTTTGCCCAGGCTTGGAGTTGTTTTAAAAGCTTTCCCTGACTCTTGGACATATAGCTGTTAAAACGGCTTACCGATTTTGACAACCCCTTAAAATCCGCAAGAAACGCCAGTTGGGTTTTATCTTTATGACCCTTCGCCAACGACCGCAATATTTGCAGCACCGCCGGATTAAGCGGCTGCTGCATCACGGGCCGCCGCGGCGCAGAAGTGCTGCACCCGGGAAGGAAGAAAAATAAAACCGGTGCCACCACCAGAACCGCAAAAATATTCATCAACCGCATAAGCCAACTCCTTACCATGGTGCACCTCCCAAGTGTATCCCAGAAGCTCATCGGCGGCCACGCGGCGGGCGGTTGTTTTGCAACATGGCGGCCAATCGCAGCATGGGCCATCCGGAAACAAAGGTGTCAGGTACCTTTGTTTTTAGATGCTTGGGGAACCTGCTTCTCACTGCGCGGGTGAAGGGGGCGACATGTCCTCATCGCCGCCTTGCGCAAGACCCGGTGGTCAGGTTCGGCTGTATTTATCTGTCGATCAAAACAGTGCCCGGCAGATTAAATCTGCCAGCTAACATTATGCCAGGTTCCAGGTTCCAGGTTCCAGGTTCCAAGTTCCAGATTACTGGCGAGCACGCGGGTACGCAAAACTGTTTCTGTTGCGGTATACTGGGAGCACTTAAAACGTGCATTTCGTACCGGCGTGATGGGTTTGGAGAAACGTATGGCAACGGGAATCGGATTTATGCGTCCAATGATTATGGGTGTGGTGAATGTAACGCCGGACAGTTTCAGCGACGGCGGTAGATTTTCCACGGCTGGTGGAATTGATCATCAGGCTTGTATAGAGCAGGGGCTTAGCCTGGTGCAGCAGGGGGCTCGCATACTGGATATTGGCGGTGAGGCTTCATCGTTTCATCGGCCGGGCGTGGTGCCGGTCGGCGCGGATCAACAGATTCATCGGGTGGTTCCGGTTATCAAGGGCTTGGCGATGCGACTGGGTGAATTGGGTAAAGCCGACCCGGCGGTCATTATCAGTGTGGATACGCGCTGCAGCGCTGTGGCTCAAGCGGCGATTTCCGCGGGTGCCGGGATGATTAATGATACGTCTGCCGGAGAGCATGATCCGGAGATGTTTGCTTTGGCGGCACGTACCGGTTGTTTTGTGGTGCTTATGCACATGTGGATGGAAAGTCCGCAGCATCCGCCGGTGGCGCGGGAAAATATTTGTGCGGAGGTTTTCGGGTATCTGCAGCAACGGGCGAAAGCGGCGATGGCCAAGGGGGTTGCCCAGGATCGAATTCTGCTGGACCCGGGCTTGGGTTTTGGGAAAGCGCTGGAAGATAACTGGCGGTTACTGGCGCATATTGACCAGTTGGCGGGCCAGGGTTTTCCGGTGGTTCTCGGGGCCTCACGGAAGAGATTTTTATCAGCGGTTATCGCTGATGGGGCACCAGGCACGTGGGATCAGCGTGATATGGCCACTGCTCTGGTGAGCAGCTTGGCGGCCCAGCGCGGGGTGCTGGTGCACCGTGTGCATAATGTAGCCTTAGCGGCGATGGCCTTGGCGGCTCATGCCCGATGCACGGGCGTGCAGTAAGCAGTTCGACAAGCAATTCAGCACGCAATTTGACGCTGGGCACTTGGCGGGATGTGCGATTCTGTGCATAATTCGCGCATGGGAATTGCCGTGGCCAGTAGCCTGTACGGCCTGGTTTTTTTGTTGGTTTGAGGCGCGATGTCGCGGATGGGATTTTGGAATGCAGTTTTTACTCCATGGTGGTTTGGCGGCGGATGTGGGTGAGGCGATGATCCGGCATGGACATCGGGTACACCAGATCGCAGAACTTACTGACCAGACGTCGGCGTCCGGGCCGCCTGACAAGTTGCTTGCTGATTTGGCGCAGCGGCAGTGGTGTCTTTTAACGGCGGATCGTGATTTTATTCATAGCGTTTATGATCAGGGCCTTGCATTTTCTCTTTGTATCGTGCTGTTGCTTGGCGAGCCATCGGAACGCAACGCCGCCGTGGATCGGCTTTTTGAACGGTACAAGCGACTTTCGCCCAAGCGGCTCTATACGGTTACACCCGGACGTGTGAAGGTGCGGCAGTTGCCGGGTTGACAACACGATATGATTGAACTTTCTGAACACAATGCTTTGGATTATTTGCGTCAGCGCTCAAGGGTTTCCCCGGATGGCGAAGTGTTGGTGCAAAGCCTTTCCGGCGGCGTGGCCAATGTCGTGCTTAAGATTATGGACATGAACGCCGGCGCGCCGGTGGGAACGGATATGCGCACGGCCAGTCAGATTAAGCGCGGTATTCCGGATCAGCGCATGCGGTCCGGGGCGTGTTTTGTCATCAAGCAGCCGCTGGAAGAATTTCGTACCGCCGCTAAATGGGCTGTAGATCGTGATCGGGTATGGGTGGAGCGTGACGCACTGATCATGCTGGGAGAAATTCTGCCCGCCGATTCTCTTCCAACGGTTCTGTGGAGTGATGCGGAAAATTATGTACTTGCGATTTCTGTGGCTCCGGTAGGGGTGGTGAATTGGAAAAAGCAGTTGCTGGCCGGGCAGATTGACCGCCGGGCGGCTGAGGCGGCTGCCGAACTTTTGGCAATTTTGCACGCGTCTACCATGAAGGATGCCAAATGGGCGCAACGGTTTGGTGATTCGCCCGGGTTTATCCAGCAGCGCATCGACCCGTACCTGCGGTTTGCAGCGGAGAAAAATAAATCCGCGGCCCCGGCCCTGCGGGATGTCGAAACGGAACTTCTCCATGCCCCCACGTGCCTGATTCATGGAGATTTTTCACCCAAGAATATGCTGTGGCGGGCACCGGGTGACGGCCAAAGTGCTCATTTATTTATTTTGGATTTTGAAGTGGCGTTCTACGGCAACCCCGCATTTGATGTGGCGACACTTTTGAATCATCTGCTGCTGAAGGCGTTTTATTTGAAAAAGCGCTGGCGGGCCGCCATGATCGCGGCGGATTATTTCTGGCAGACCTATCGCGAAACCGCGCCCAAAGCAATGGTGGCGGAAATTTCAAACAGCGGCGGTAGAATTCTCGCCTCACTGCTGCTGGCGCGAATAGATGGTAAATCTCCGGTTGAATATATTACCGAGGAAGATCAGAAAAATTTCATCCGCACGTGTGCGATAGAATTGCTGCTGCAGGGTGATCATTCCATGGATGCGGCCATTGACCATATTGCAGGGTATTTGGATCAGTATTAGGATATATATAATGAAAGCGGGTGCAAAACCGGGTTTGCAGCCTGAAGAGTATGTAAGTGGAGTAAACATTTATATGGATCGCACCTTAATAATTCTCAAGCCGGATTCCGTTGAGCGGGGATTGGTTGGAAACATTATCTGCCGGTTTGAACAAAAGGGATTAAAAGTTGTGGGAATGAAACTGGCACGTATTGCTCCGGCGGTAGCGCATGAGCATTACGCCATGCACAAGGGCAAACCATTTTATGACTCACTGGTGAAGTTTATGACTAGCGGTCCGGTGGTGTTGCTGGTGCTGGAAGGCAACAATATTATTGATGTCAGCCGCAAGATGATGGGGGCCACGTTTGGCTATAAAGCGGAGCCGGGCACGATTCGTGGGGATTTCGGCGTTTCCAGCGCTTTCAATCTGATTCATGGCAGTGATTCTCCCGAAACCGCCAGAGCAGAAGTTTCACGGTTTTTCAAGCCTGATGAATTATTTGATTTCAATCGGGCGTTGGAACCATGGATTTATGATTTATCCAGCGGTACTGCCCAGTAATTTTCGCGTTGAGAAATCGCCAGAGCAATTGGAGTGTGCGATGATTATTAAAAGCAGTGATACTGTGCCGGCCAAGCCGGTAACCATGGCCGGATCGAACCGTGTAACCATGCGTATGCTTTTGGGGCCGCTGGAGCAGTGCCCGACCTTTGCTATGCGCAAATTTACGGTTGAACCCGGCGGATTTACACCTCATCATCATCATGATTATGAACATCAGGTGCTGATTTTATCTGGTCGGGGGGAAGCACTGACACCTGAGGGAACCAAGCCGTTGAAACCCGGCGATGTGGTTTATGTTCCGGCCAATGAGATGCACCAGTTTCGTAATTCCGGTGCGGTCAATTTTGAATTCATTTGCCTGGTTCCCGCCCGGGTCCATGCCCCATGCGTGGGCTAGTTCTTTCAAGCCTGATGTTTAGGCTTGACAGAGCACGAGAAGGCCCCGGAGCGTGCCGATATGCCTGACATCGACCCTGAAACTCCCGGAGCAGTCGCGTGCGTTTTCGTGGCGGGAAACAGTCTGGAGCTATTTACCCAATCGCATGTGCTTTTTGAAGCGATGCTGGTGGATATTGCCGCCGCCAAACAATGCGTTTGGCTCGAAACGTATATTTTTGCCAATGATCGGGCTTCGTATGCGATTGCCGATGCTCTGGTGCAGCGTGCTAGGGATGGTGTGGATGTGCGCTTGCTTTATGATGCCCTGGGCAGTCAGCATACTGATCCGGCTATCTTCGAAAAGCTAACGGCCGGCGGGGTTCAGGTACACGCCTATCACCGGGTTAAAGAGGCGGTACGATCCCTTGCGGCATTGGTTATTCTGAATCGCCGCGATCATCGCAAGTTGCTGGTGGTGGATAGACGCTGTGCTTATTTCGGCGGGATGAACATTAACGATCACGGCCACCTGTTTCGGCCAATGCCAGGCGACCCAACCGTTGATCCGGCGGGGGCCTGGCGGGATATGCACATTCGTATGGCCGGTCCGCAACAGGTGGAGGTTGCCTATAGTTTTGAACGATCATGGATGCACGCCAAAGGTGAGAAGATGCCACCACGCCCCGGCGGCTATCGGCGCGTGAAGTTACTGCAGAATCCCGAATCCATCCACTTTTTTGATACCGGGCCGGGACTTAAGTTCAGCCGGGCACCGCGCGTCTTTCGCCGCCTGTTACGCGCCGCTAACCATAGCGTGATAATCGTCATGGCTTATTTTATTCCCGTGGGGCGTGTGATGGGCGAAATCATCCGGGCGCGGAAAAGAAACCTGCACGTGCATGTGCTGGTTCCCGCCATGACGGATGTCCCTATTGCCCAGTATGGTGCCTGGTATCTGTATCGTAAACTTTTACGAGTGGGTGTCCGGTTGTATGAACGTAAGAACCGCGTTATGCACACAAAAGCGATGGTCATTGACCGGCAGTGGACGGTGGTCGGATCAGCCAATATGGATCCGCGAAGCTTATATATCAACTTGGAATTTATGGCTGTCATACGCTCGACCGCCTTTGCGCAGGCCGTCATTCGCATTACCCGCAACGAATTGCGCCGCAGCCGCCGGATTCGATTCTCTGACTGCGAAAAGCGCACACTTAAGCAGCGATTCCTTAGTACCCTGGCCTATTCCTGCCGCTGGTGGCTATAAAAAAAGGCGGGCGCGGCTTTTGCCGCACCCGCCTGAAATTTTCATGACCCAGAATGTGGGAACAGAACTCAGCTTTCCAGACCGCCGCGGTATTTCTTAGCCGGACGTTCGGATTCAGAGGATTCCCGGTCTTCACCCCATTGGGCGCGTTTGAGTGACAGGCCGATTTTCCGGTCTTCAATATCCACGCGGAGAATCTTGACTTCCAGTTCGTCATCCAGTTTGACCATGTCCTGCGGATTTTCCACCTTGTTGTCCGAAAGCTCGCTGATGTGCAGCAGACCTTCCAGACCCGGTTCAAGTTCCACAAACACACCGAAATTGGTGATCTTCGTGACCTTGCCCTTGACGATCATGCCGGGGTGGTAATTGGTGGGAATAGCATGCAGCCATGGGTCTTCCGCCAACTGCTTGACGCCCAAAGCCACGCGGTTCTTCTCCTGGTCCACGCTTAGCACAACGCATTGAATGGCGTCGCCCTTCTTGATCATCTCGCTGGGGTGGACAATTTTCTTGGTCCAGGACATATCGCTTACGTGCAGCAGGCCGTCAATGCCTTCTTCAATTTCAATAAAGGCCCCGTAGTTGGCCAAATTGCGGACCTTACCGGTGACAACGGTGCCCGGCGGATATTTCTCGGCCAGCACTGTCCAGGGATTGGCTTCGGTTTGTTTAACGCCGAGGCTGATTTCCTGTTTTCCTTTATTAACCTCCAGCACCACGACATCAACTTCTTCACCCACAGAAAGCATTTCTCCGGGATGATTGATGCGTTTGGTCCAGCTCATTTCGGAAATGTGCACCAGACCTTCAACGCCTTCTTCAAGTTTAACAAAGGCACCGTAGCTCATGATGTTGGTGACCTGGCCCTTGATGCGCGTGCCGATCGGGTATTTCTCATCCACATGTTCCCACGGCGAGGCATGTTTCTGCTTGAGGCCCAGGGCGATTTTTTCCTTGTCGCGGTCCACATTCAGAACGGCAACTTCAATTTCCTCATCCAGTTTGACCATATCGGATGGGTGATTGATGCGGCCCCAGCTCATATCGGTGATGTGCAGCAGCCCGTCCACGCCGCCAAGGTCCACAAATGCACCGAAATCAGCAATATTCTTAACCGTACCCTTACGCACCTGCCCGACGACAATTTCGTCAAAGAGTTTCTGCTTGGCTTCGGTGCGGTGACGCTCCATGAGCTTGCGCCGGCTGATAACAATGTTCCGGCGTTCAAGATCAATTTTAAGAATTTCGGCGTCGATGATTTTGTTAATAAACTCGCCAATATCCGCCGGGCGGCGAATATCCACTTGTGAAGCGGGCAAGAACACCGGCACGCCGATGTCCACCAGCAGGCCGCCCTTGATTTTACGCGTGACTTTGCCGCTGATCGGATCGCCTTCCTTTTTGGTGGTGACAATGGTTTCCCATCCGATGATGCGGTCGGCTTTACGCTTGGAAATCTGGACCAGACCATTTTCGGATTCCACCTGTTCCAGCAGGACGGTGATTTCATCCCCGACTTCAACGGAGGA
>JAJZGH010000155.1 GCA_021798635.1 Planctomycetota bacterium
AACTTTGGTGGCCGACGCACCACAGCCGCCCGCTTCTCGTGAAACAAAGATAGTACTCGACCCCTCGGTGACCAGTGGCGGGGAGCTTTCGATAACCAGCAACAACATAAACGTCCTTGCCGCCGGCTCGCGTGGCTACAACGGTGAAGCGCGTGTGTCTGTAAAACTGGCCGTAAAATTGGTATTGCCCTATCAGCATCGCCGTGCGTCGCACCTCTTTTTTCGCGCCCAGAAGCGGCGGAGGGATCAGGCCCACGATCTGCAACAGGAAGCTTTCCTCCGGTGTGAGCTTACCTAGAAGTCTAGCGGCGTTGGCGAGATCCTGCTTCGCCTCTAATGGCGGAAAGCCTGCGGAAATTAAGGATCGTGAGACGGTCTCCCGGGCACCGAACCGGACTGTCGGGAATCCCCAAAAGGATTCACAGATCACGATGCGGTCCGGCGGCCACATCGCCGCCAGGCTTGGCCATTCGGTTTCGCATCGAGTTGTCGGCGGTACTCCGAATTTGTTCCCAAGTAGGTTGAAGTAGGAGACGTTGACCTGACGCGTCCGCAGGGCGTACTTCCCTCCAGACCACGTGATCCAGAAGTGTCGAGCCGCGCCCGGAACCCAGCCCCGCACTCTGGCCATTCCGTGCGACTGGGCACCCATGTAGATTGAGAACGACCCGGGTGGCGGTACAGGCCCGGCCTCCTCTGGCAAGAGGACTCCGGGGGGCGGGGCGTGGTACGGGCGACTATAGCCCGATGGCGCAAATGACCAATGGAGCCTGTGCCAGGCTCCCCGAGGCCCAACAGGAATGGATTTCGTGTGCGTTTTTCCTGCCTTTTCCGCCCAGCTGAATTTCCAAATCCCGCTTGCAGTTCGTCCCCGTGGGGCGACAGGGTAGAAATACAGGCTTCCTACCCGGCCGGGTATGCGAAGCGGCGTGCCGAGCAATGTCATTTGTACTCTCGAATGAATTTGTTTTAGCGCTGTGGAAACGGCGTTTTGCGAGATGCGCTGCACCCCGTGGGCCATGGCACAATAGCGTGGATCGCTACGTGCCAAGTGGTCAAATTTTCTAAAGTGTCGCCATAAATGCAACGCACCTGCATGAGCCTCGACCGCGCAGCTCGACCACGCCAGCACAAAGCACGCCAGCACCAGCCGCAGGAGATGTACCCGGCACCCCGTGGAAAAAATCGAAGAGGCTCTGTTGTCGCTCAGGGGCATTCAATTACCTTTCTCCCATCCCACCCGTTCCGACGAAAGCTGCCGATCAATGTCCTCGCGGGAGCGTGAGCTTGGGGGAAGGCCGCCAAGAAATGCCGCTAGACTGCCGTTCTTACTCTGTGCCGCGGATTGTGAGTCAATGATTACCTCGACTTGGGCCCCCAAGGCAGATACCGGTTCATCAAGCTCCACCTGGCGAGGGCCAACCAAACGGCCTGCAATGACAATAGCGTTGCGCATGGGCGTGATCCTCAAAAAACGACACAGCCATTATACCACATACCCCGGTGTGAGAACGGAAGGGAGGGCCGCCATATTGGAACTTCCCCGGAACGTGGCAATTTTCCGACCGGGGGCAAAGATGCTTTGTTGGGTCCCGGGACAATTGGGTACGCCCCGCCGCCGGCAGAGCCGGCGGCTTTGTGATTTTCATTAGAACCCGGAACTCGGCATTCACCGCCCGCAAAATAGCAGCGCAGCGCTTCCCAACCTTTGAAGCTTGTCCCCTGTAACCTGTAACCTGTAACCTACCCCCTACCCCGCCCCACACGCTGTTAGCCCCCTCGCCCATCCTGTATAATCGCTGCCATGTCGCAGGCGATGGAACAACCTGAATTCAGTATGGGCTTAAGCGGACCTTATCTCTGGGCGTATCGGCATCGGGTGCGGTTGTGGTCGGGATTTCTGCTGCTGATTTTTGTTCCGATGCTGGCCATTGGTTTGTATCTGAATCCCAGCCCTGCGGGGATGGCAACGCATACGCAACTGGGGCTTCCTCCGTGTGGATTTTACACCGAGTATGGCTGGCCCTGCCCCACCTGCGGCTACACCACTGCGGTAACCCACGTGGCGCATGGGCAATGGCTGACGGCATTGGCAACGCAGCCGGGCGGGGCGATGGTGGGATTCCTGGCCGTGGCGGCGGTGATTGTCGGAGCATTGGGTGTGACCACCGGCACATGGCATGGGCCATCGTTTTTCTGGTTTGCCTGGAACCGGTGGAAGATTTTGCTTGGCGCGGCAGCGATTATTCTGGGGGCATGGGGATACAAAATTATTATTATGAGTGCATGGTTCCGGCACCACGGGTAGAATTCTGTCTTAGCGGATGTTGCGGCAGCGCCCGCGAATGATGAAACCCGCCGGCGTGTTGAAGATTCAGACCGGACGGCGATGTGGCCAGGAAACATATATGTATAGCGATTTTAATAAATATCGATATCAAGAGCGGATACGATCCGCCGCGCTGCTGGCCCTGCTGGTGTTAACGCTGGGGGCGGGCGGATGCCAATTTCTGGGTCTGGCTGCGGAAAATGCGATGGGTGTTGCGGTCAAACCGCAGTATCGCGGGTTGGAAAAACAGAGCGTGGCCATTGTGGTGTATGAGGATGCGTCAACGATGTTCACGTATCCGCAGGCGCAACAGGAAGTTTCCGCGTTTGTGGCTGCGAGTCTCAAAAAGCACCTTCCAAAAGCGCATATTCTGGATTACCACCTGGTGCTGAATTATCAGAACGCCAATCCCAACTGGGACGTTTTGCCCATGAAAACTCTCGGGCACCATTTCGGAGTTGCCCGCGTGGTCTATATTGAATTGCTGAATTATACGGTGCATTCGCAGCATACCACTTATGTTCTGCAAGGCGACATCCAGGCGCATGTCGTGGTTTACAATACGAAAATTCCCGGCCACGGCGAAGTGTTTCACACCACCATTAACGCCAAATGGCCGAAATCCGGACCGTTGCCCGGCTATAACACCGATGCCAATACGGTACGTATGAACACCCTCCAGCGATTCAGCACCCTGCTGGCCCGCTGCTTTTACACCTGGCACGATCGGGAGAATGGCTATGCTAACTAAAGTCCCTCCGGTCCGAACCGCGCTGATCGCCCTGCTGCTGATTGCAACCGCATTCAGCCTGGGCGGTTGCGAACTGGCTTATCTGTTTGCCGGCAACGGCTCCCATGCAGCGCTTTATAAGCTCCCAGAGAAAAATCGAATTCTCGTGCTGATGGATACATCCGCCGCCAGCCAACTAAGTATTCATGCCATGGCTACGATGGTGACCCTGGTGAATCAAACTCTTTATCAGCACCACTGTGCCAATCGTTTTGTACCCGCATACCGCATTGTTGCTCTGCAGCGCCGCAATGCGGAAAAATACCATGCCATGGGAATTGCGGATATCGCTCATGCGGTCCACGCCAATGATGTTATTTACGTTTACGTCAAGCGCTTTGACGTCACCATTGAAAGCGCGGGCCAACTCACTAAAGGAAGTGCCGACGCATGGGTGAAAGTGGTGGATGAGAATGGCAAACGATTATGGCCAAAGACCGGCTCGCCCGGGCTGTCTGTAACCGCCCGTGTTCCCACGGCCACAGCGGTAAGCCAAAGCCCGCAGGCGGTGCAGTCGGAAATGGTCGCTATCCTGGCGCGTCGAATTTCCCGCACCTTCTATCGCTACGCGGTAGGCTATCAGCCCAAGTCACAGTGATTCGCAGTTATCGGGATTATGTAAAAAAATGCTCCCCAAGTTTTCACTGGAGAGCTTGTAAGAAATTTACGTTTTTGAGCTGCCCGATCAATGATGGCCGGTAGCGGCTTCAGCAGCTTCTTTCAGTTCCGCTCTCGCCTGGGCGATTAACTTCATGGCCGCAGCGCGATGCCCGCCGTAAATGGGCTTACCGCGACGAAGAATTCGGTTGGCGGTATGTAGATGCCGACCTGCAAAGAATAATATTCTAAGCTTCGGTGGTAAATGGTGTGCGTTATTGGTTGTGCCCGCCGTTTGAGCCTGCACTGTCGCAGAGGGTCCGTTGATGATCGCGCCGGCCACAAACCCGCCGGCGACCGTCGCCGCAAGCATGACAGCTACACCTGATTTCCGAAAAGAAACCATAAAGCTCCTCCAAGAAAAGAATACTGCCCCCGCCGGCCCAGCCGCGACATCGCAAGCCGTCGACCAGCGGGCGCTTTGATGACACCGCAATTGTCCAGGCTCCTGGCCGTCCACGGTACGACCGAACAAGCCCTGCTAAAACACAACGCATGTTCATAGCATGATGCAACACGCAGCTAATGAAAAGAAGTTGCAGGGGAAAACCGAGGATGCAGGAGATGGGAGTTTTACGAGAATGCAGAAGTTAGGAGTTAGAAGACAGTCGCCGTGTGACCACCGACCCGTAAAATAGCAGCGCAGCGCTTCAAAACCTCCTAACTCCTAAACGCTGCGTTCCCCCATAACCTATAACCCGTAACCTGTAACCTGTAACCTGTGACCTAGCCCCGCTCCTGGGCAACCTGCCAATCGCTGCCGTTGCGGATAACCCGGCGATACAGCGTATCGCGTTCCACGGGGATATAACCGGCTTCCACCACCAGGCGGCGGATGTCTTCCACGGTTTGTTCCTGATGTTTATTGCCTGATCCGCCTTCGCGCTTGGTGATGTCATACCAGACTACCGTACCGTCCAGATCATCGACGCCGAAATTCAAGCTCACCTGCGAAAGCTTCATGCTTTGCATAATCCAAAAGGCTTTGACATGCGGAAAGTTGGAAAGCATGAGCCGGGAAATGGCCAGCATTTTCATATCTTCCAGTCCGGTATTGCCGGGCAGGTGGCCCAACTCACTGCCGTCTGGAATAAAGGACAGGGGAATAATGCACTGAAAGCCCGGTGCGTCATCCTGCAGTTCACGCAATTTAATTAAATGCCGCACGCGCTCGGCCCGGGTTTCAACATGACCATAAAGAATCGTGGCGTTGGTCTTTATTCCCAGTTCATGCGCGGTGCGGTGCACGCGCATCCAGCCGTCGCTGCGAAGTTTGCCCTTGAATACTTCGTCATGCACCCGATCATCAAACACTTCCGCCCCGCCCCCCGGCATGGACCCCAGCCCATGTTCGCGCAATGCCTCTAGAACTTCCCGGATGGAAAGTTTTGCAATGCGGCAAAAATGATCGATTTCAATGGCGGTAAAACACTTCAGATGCAGGCGGGGATATCGCTTTTTGATACCGCTTAACATTTCCAGATACCAGGCAAACGGCAACCATGGATGCAGGCCGCCGACAATATGCACTTCCGTAGCCCCGGCGGCATCCGCCTGCCCGGCGATACGATAAATTTCCTCAAGATCATATTCATAAGCACCGGTTTCACCGCGCTTGCGGTGAAATTCGCAGAACTTGCAGGAAAGGGCGCAGATATTGGAATAATTGATGTGGCGGTTGATATTGTAATACGCTCTCCGCCCATGCATGGATTCCCGTACGGCATTGGCCAAGGCTCCAATGGTAAATAGATCGCGCGAATTCCATAGCGCCATGCCGTCATCAAAATCCAGGCGCTGACCCGACGCCACCTTTTCAGCCACGGGCCGCAGCGCCGCATCGGCAATATCCGCTGGATCAATGGCTGCGGGGACCGGTACACAGCCCGCCATTACAGCATCGGTGCCGGCGAGTGTCGGCGTTTCAACAGGAACCATGGGAGTATTCTCCGTGCGCAACAACTAAGGCCCTGAATTATAGCCCGATTCAATGGTTTTTGAAAATTTATCGTAAGACGCAGGATTAATCGCTGAACGACAACGTTACCGGAGCCAGGAAGCTTAGGTCAGGTTTATTATGCTGGGCCGTTAGACGGAAACTCTGGATACCGTCCACCCGCGCGCGCAGTGCGTTGAGGAACTTAAGCTGGCTCTTGCGGCTGGGATCAGCCATACCGTTGGGCTGGATGGGGTAGGCCACATTCAGATAATGGTTGTAGGAAGCAATCGCCTGATCGTATAACACCACAGCTTTGGCCAAATCCCGGTCTGCGGCATCTCCGAGGCGGAAGCGGCGGTTGTTGTTCTGCCAGGCCACTAAACCGCGAAATAATTGGTGCTCTGCCCTGGCCAGTGCTTCATAGTACTGCACTTCCACAATATGCTGGGTGTGAACAAATCTCTGGTAAGGATACTTTACCAGATATTTCTTAAATTCTTCAATGGATCGCGGCGCATTGATTTTCACATTGCGGTAGCAGTCATCCACATTTTCCACGCGCGCGGGGAACCGCTTAAGCATCTTGCTTTCGGAGTCCAGATTAAAAATGCGGTTCATGACACGCTGCGCGTAAAACAGATCATCACGACACCAGCAGCGCAGGGTCATGGGAGGCCAGGAATCCAGCACCTGCTGCCCCATGTCCGTAGGTCCCGGTACGGTGTGCAGCGCCCGCTGATATTCCTGATAGGCAAAATAGAATACACTTAATCCATAGCGATAATGCACGCCATTCACTTCCACACCGTGGCCCAGCGGCCCTTTACCTGAACGCGGAGGCAATAGTGTGACATGAAATTGCGGCTGATGAACCAGGTAATACACTTCCGCCAGCGTGCTTAACTGGCCGCTGACCTTCCCCGGCTGATACCGGTAAAGGTGCGCCAGGTCGTAGCGCCAGCGGGCGGTGTAATAGCGCCGTTCAAAGCTGGTGCCCAGCTTCAGGAAATAGTCATTGGCCTCGTTCATGATCATATTGGCATTATTGGGGACGTACTTTTCGCCCTTATATAGATATATTAATCCATCGAGAACCCATTTGTATTTGGTGTTCATATCATGAAATTGAGCGGATAAATTATACGACTGATTCCACGCATTAAATATATACGCCGAGCCAAAATAGGGTTCCAGGGCGGCAATGGCGTTGTAATCTGTTTCCAGCGGCACCCAGTCATGATTGTTTTTGTCGTTTTCCGCGTTTTCCCACAGCACCATCGCCAAAATTCCGCGGAATCCGCCCAGCGTCAGACGGGGGAAGGTCATAATCAGATCGCCGACGCTTTTATTATGGTTGGTGATCAACTTGGCGCGGCGGGAACGCAGGGGCGATTGGATCAGGAATATGCCGGCCAGGAGAATAACGGCGATGGCCACGCAAATCACCTGGTCGCGCCGCGCTTCACTACGCACACGGCCCAGAAGTCTGCCGGGGGTGGCTGCCGGACGAATGGGTTCAGGCAAGGGAGTATTGGGTGACATTATGCCAACTCCTGTTTTCGCAGCAGCAGATAACCGATGGCCAGCGTAGGCAAAATACACACCAGCGTCCAGATGATATCCAGGAATACAATTTCAAAAGGCATATCCTTGGATCGAACAATAAAGTACAACGGATCATACCGCGTGAAATCCGGCATCAGATGCACCGTCACCCACAATATATGCACCATGACATTGGTAAGAAAGGATCCAATCTGATAATACCAGACGTGTTTCATCCGATTATCCTGGACGTAATCAAAAAGTTCCAAACCGCCGGACTGAAACAGACTCTGCACGAAATGGAACAAATTACCCAGGATATACGCCACCATGGCCGTGAGCATCGCCACGGGCCAGCCCAGTGCCGTGCTGGCGGTCACGCCGATGCTGATAATCAGCACGATTTCACATAAAATAATCGCTTCGCTTTTAAATAAATTCCACACAAAACTCGAGGGCGGCTGCATGATGATCATGGAATTATCTTTAACCTTAAACCAGTGGCCGGGCACTTCACTGCGCAGGTTGATAATCAGATCGCCGGCCTCAAGGAGCGTGGAGGGCAGCTTGATGGTGGTGATGCGTTTTTCGTTGACATAAACCGATTGCACCGTCCGATCGCGTGGTGTGCTGGTGTTGTACGCCACGATCTGCGCCACAGGTGCCCGGGCTTCATTGGATTGTTTATCCACACTGATCACCATGTGAACGGTAAAATTCCCATGCGGACCGATCGGAATTTGCTGCTGGTCAACTTTCGGGAAATCCCACGAGGCCACTTCGGGTTTAATCTGCGGATGCCGGATACTGGGACCGACAATTTCCTGTTTGCCGTTATTTTTAAATCCGGTAATCACCGGATTAGCTCTGGGTGCAACCATACCGGAATGGTGCGGCGTGCGGTTGGTATCTAAACTCACGGCCATGCAACTGGTCTCGTTAGGCGGTCGTAAGCCATTACCGATATCCAGGTACACCCCAAAATTCGGACAGGTTACTTTGACCACCACGGGCCCGGGATTATAAATCTGACCGGTTTGCGGATTACCATAACTGAAAAACGCCGTCGGATTTTTGGGCATCCAGAAGACCTGCCCCTGGGCATTCAGGGTTAAGGTTGCTTCCTGGGTATTCATAGGGTTGCTGCGCTGCACCAGCGTCACATCAATCGTTACCGGCTTGGTGGAAGGCAGGGCATGAACCACACCAAACTCAAAGTTAAACATGGGCCGGTAATACTCGGTGGCCGGCAGCGAGGGAAATTCAAAGTAAAGTATTTCGGAACTTCCGCCCTTCAGCAGCCGGCTGGGAGGGTTGGTCAGGTAATTAACGTAGCCGGCGATACTTAAATTTCCCGAAACAAAATTCTGCGCCTGAAGCATGCCATGCCTGGACAGGTATTTTACGCCGGTATCCGGCGGCATACGGCGCTGGACCTTGTCATAGCTGTTCTTCTGCATGGCATAAAGCACCTGTGCGTCATGCCTGATTTTCAGATCCAGCACGTTCATGTAGCCCCAGGTGAGGATCATCATTATCAGCAGCATGATGGCCCCGGCGGCTGATAGCCCGATCACTTTGCCCAGCAGCAATTCCAGGCGGGAAATGGGCTTACTGCCCGTGGTAACCAGCGTATGGCGTTCCCGTTCACGCGGCAGCGTTACGCAGGCCAGTATCCCAAGATAAACCAGCAAAATCAGGGCCTGCGCCCGGAGGAAAATGGTCATGTAAACGCGGACCACGCCTGAAGGCTCATAGCCGCGGACAATCAGTACGCCCAGCAGCACGCATACCGCAAACCATACCAGCGGCACCGCCCACATGCGGGCATTCCAGGCTTCGGCAATGGTCACGCGGCCGATGGCCCAGGCCCGCGATAAACCGCTGCCCAGCCGGGCAATATCCCGAAAAGCCGTCAGCACAAACGCGAGAATCAACAGCACCATAACCACATCGGTAAAGAGGCTGACATAGTGGTGCTGCGACGGCGGATGATAAACGGTTCCCAAAGCAATGCCCGCTCCGGCGAGTTTTGGGCCTAACTGTTGTAATAATCCAAACATGCGAATACTTCATTCCTGACGACACGGTAAGCCACGGACAAACCAAACATTTTTACCGGGGTTCTCCGCTGCGTTTGCGTGCTACAAGCTCTTTGAACAAATCTTCCAGGCGCACGCGCGCGCGGCCCGTGAGAATTTCTACAGCGCCTTCCTGCTCGGCAATCTGGGTGAGTTTAGCCTGCAACGCCTCGGAAACGTTGCGGGCGGAAAGCTGGAATACGTCCTTTTTCTCCAGCAGATCACGCAAAGCCCCTTCCAGTTCAATGCGACCGCGGTATAAAATCACCAGCCGATCGCACACATCCTCCACATCCGCCAACTGGTGGCTTGAAAGCAGAACGGTTTTGCCCGCCTCCTTCAAACGCATGATCATGTTTTTGATTTCCAGCATACCAACCGGGTCCAAACCCGATGTCGGCTCATCCATAATAATTAAATCAGGATTGTTCAACAGCGCCTGCGCTAACGCCACCCGGCGGGTCTGCCCCTTGGAATATGTGCCGATTCTCCGCCCCCGCACGCTGGGATCCAAACCCACAAAATCAAGATAATAATCCACCGCGCGCCGGCGCTGAGCGCGATTCATGTTAAACAGACGGGCGTAAAAATCCAGGGTCTGACGGGCGTTAAGGAAGCGATACAAATAGCTTTCTTCCGGCAGATACCCGATACGCCGCCGTGTTTCCTGATCGCCCGCGGGTTGCCCCATGACCAGCGCATCGCCGGAGGTTGGATTGATCAACCCCAGTAATAATTTAATCGTGGTGGTTTTACCGCTTCCATTCGGCCCCAATAAGCCGAAAATCTGGCCCTGATCCACGCGCAGATTCAGCTCGGTGAGAGCCGGCACCTGCTGGCTTTTGAAAAAGCCGGGATAAACTTTGGAAAGCTGTCTTGTTTGTATTGCCTGGCTGTCCGCAACCATCCATAACTCCAGAATAAGCCCCGCAAAGGGGTACGCTTGCCACGAACTTACTGCGCTGACTGAATATTAACCTTTTTTGGCGGCGGCGGCATTGACAGAATAATCTGCTGGTGCGGCTGCACGAAAAATACCCGGCCCACATTGTTCATCACACTGCTTAATGTATCATTTAAAAGTTTGAGCGTAATAACCCGTGGGTTCTGCTGATATTGTGCAAAAACCTGGCTGAAGGCATTGGCCTCGCCCTGCGCTTCATCTACCGTAGTGGCGGCTGCGGCCTGAGCTTGATTCAAAATGGTCTGGCGGTCCGCCTTGGCACGACTCACCAGTTGATTGAACTGTTTCTTAGCATCCTGGTGATACTGATTTTTCTGCTGACGGGCGTTGAGCACGGCCGAAAACGCCTGATTGACCGCACTGGGCCAATGAATGTACTTAAGTTCCACGCGCTCTACCTGTGCACCCAGATTAAGCTTACTGACCAGACGTTGCAGTCCAATCGTGGGCTTAACCGGGTCATAAAGTTCCTGCTCCACCTGTGTTTTACCGCTGTACAACGCCTCATCCACGGTGGCGTAGGCAAGTTTATGAATTAATTCCCGATCCGTCAGCAGACTCATGACTTCATTCCATGCCTGATTGGGCAACCCACCGGGCGGCTGATAGACCGCAAGAATAAATTGCAGCGGATGCGATATCTGATATTGCACGGCCACGCGTGCATGGAGAATGTTTTTATCGCCGGTGATCAGATACGGATTAAAAATAGCATTCAGCAGCCGCTTGGAATACCCTCGGCGCAAATAAGCTTTCTCCAAATTGGCCGAGGCCGCCGGAGAGGAATTAAAATCACTGACTTCCAGCAGGTGCTCACGTTCCAGCGGAACAATGTGTATGGTATCAATGGGCCAGGGAATGTGGTAATGCAAACCCGCTTCCATTAACAGCGCATGTTTGCCGCCGGGGAGCATTTCGTATTGTCCCAGCCGTTCCACCACCGCCACTTCACCCACCCCCACCTGATAAAATCCGCTTAGTATCCAGACAATCACGATACCGATGACAAAGTAAAGCAGGACAAACTGCGGACTTGCCCAGCGACTGGTCTGATCGCCGGGCGGCAATACGTTCAGATCATGATCATGAGGGTGATCATGCGTATGAGAATTATGATGTTCATCAACCTGGGTCATGCGATCATTCCTGAGAACCTTGCTGTACTTA
>JAJZGH010000156.1 GCA_021798635.1 Planctomycetota bacterium
AAAATAGCGTTTTGCCCGCTCGGGTGGCGGAATTGGCAGACGCGCCGGATTTAGGTTCCGGTTCCGAAAGGAGTGCAGGTTCGATTCCTGTCCCGAGCATGTGCAGCATAGTGGAGGGAGAAGAAAATGCCGCTTGAACTTGTAAGAAAAACAGGCTAATATTTCTTACATGAATTCTCGGATAAAATCGTCTCATTCCATAGAATATGGCATCCAGATGTCGATTCGTCATAGAGGACGTGGTTGTGTCGTTGTCGCGGCGGACTTTCTGAATCTCGGGCGTCGAGGAGCGGTGGATTTAGCGCTTCATCGGCTGGCGCGAAAAGGAATGATTCGGCGTCTGGCTCGCGGCGTGTATGATTTCCCAAAGAAGCACCCGGTGCTCGGAACTCTTGCCCCATCGGCGGAGACGGTTGCTGGGGCCCTGGCGGCGCGCGATCACACGCGCATTCAGCCCGCAGGAGCCTATGCGGTCAATGCGTTGGGACTTTCGGAACAGGTGCCGGCCAAAGCAGTATTTCTGACTGATGGCCCGACCCGGACCGTGAAAATCGGTTCAACCACGATCCAGTTACGGCGAACTACCGCACGGAATATGGCGGCAGCAGGACGATTAAGTGGTCTTCTGATTCAGGCATTGCGGGCCATCGGCAAGGAACATGTGACCCGGCAGCACCGACATCACTTGAAACATTCCCTTCCGGCTAAACAGCGCCGGGGACTGCTTAATGATATGCCCCTGGCTCCGACGTGGATGCACCCGATCTTTCGCGAACTCGCAGGGGAAAATCCATGAATCACAGCTTTCTCAGGCTGCCAACGGAGGAACGCCGGCTTTACATCGAGCAGGCGGCAACCCGGCGAAATCTTTCTTCGGTCATCATGGAGAAGGACTTTTGGGTGTGTTGGCTGCTGGACGTCCTGTTCAAGTCTGAATTTGCGGACAGTCTGGTTTTCAAAGGCGGAACCTCTCTTTCGAAAGTGTTCGGTGCCATTGAACGATTTTCAGAGGACATAGATTTGTCCCTCTCGCCCGAATTTCTGAAACTACCGCCAGCGCATAAAGGCCGCAACCAAATTGATAAATGGATGAAGAACGCTGAAGTCCAATGCGGCCGCGCAGTGCAGGGCCGGATCGGTCCGGCGCTGGAGGCGGCGGCTAACCATGCGCTGGGAAAAGCGGACAGCTCATGGTTTGAATTCCAGACCGACGGCCGAACGCAGTCCCCGCTACTTCTTTTTCATTACCCATCTTCGCAGCCGCCGGGCTTCCAGTACCTGCAGCGCTCGGTCAAGTTGGAATTTGGATCCCTCACCGACCAGCAACCGGCGGGGCGTCACCCGGTACGGCCTTGGATCGCTGATGTCTTTCCCGAGGCGTTTGCAGACTGGCGTTGCGAGGTTGTGGCATTGGAAATAGAGCGCACTTTCTGGGAAAAAGCAACAATCCTGCATATGGAGTATTATCGACCTGCGGAAAAGCCAATGCCGGTCAGACTCGCACGCCATTACGCTGATATGGCGGCGATTTCGCAACATCCGGCCGCCGATAGGGACGAACTGCGCGCCCGAGTGGTACGTTGGAAAAGTCAATTTTTCGGCAGCGGCTGGGCGAATTACGAGGAGGCGGAACCTGGCACGTTCCATCTGGTTCCTCCATCTGAAAAATTGTCCGCATTGCGACGCGACTATCAGGCCATGCGTGATCTGTTCCTTGCAGTGCCGCCGGATTTTGATGATATACTCACTACCTTGACCGCCCTCGAATCGCGTATCAATCGCCAAAGGTAGCAAATCGCGGCTTTAATAGCGTCGCAAAATTGCTGAATGCGCGCCCGTTTTTCTTGCAAAATGCCGATTTGCGCTCAATAATCCCGTATTGCGTCTGTTTTTCACGGAAACTGCATGGCTAAGAGTGTTTTTCCCAGCGATACCGGTGCCCGTCCGGCGGGTTATACGGCCCTTGCCAGGATGCTGGGCATTGCTGTTATGCCGAATTGGCACGAATCCGTCGTTGCTGCCAATGGGGGGCATCGCATCGAAATCGAGCGCGGCATTGTACGCGAAACATTTATTGCCCGGTATTGGCCAGGCGATACTTTGGCGGATCACCTCGAATTCGCTCTCAAGTACGATGGAGTGAATCTGGCGATCCTCGCCCGCGTATTTGCCGCTACCGGCGCTTCACAAATTGCGTCGTATGTCGGAAGCAAACCCACCGGTAAATATGCTCGGCGTATCTGGTATTTATATGAGCTGTTCACGGGCGAAAAACTTCCTCTCAACGATGTAAAGCGGTGCGGCTATGTCGATCTGTTGGAGTCGGAGGTGTATATAACCGCCCATACGGTCAAAGGCGCTCCACGGCAATGCATCAATGACAACCTGCTGGGGGATGGACGGTTCTGCCCCGTCATACGGCGCACTGATGCAATCAATCGGTACATCAATACCGATTTCAGCGCACGCTGCCAAAAGGTGGTAGAAGCATATCCGCCTGAACTGCTTCGGCGGGCGCTAAGCTATCTGTACACCAAGGAAACCAAGTCCTCCTTTGAAATAGAGCACATCACCCCCGATGCCAATCGCACCGAACGATTCATTGCCCTGCTGCAACTCGCAGAACAGGAAGACTTTGGTGAAAAATCACGTTTGCTGGAGTTGCAGAATCGAATCGTTGATCCCCGTTTTGCCGCACAGGACTACCGTACTACCCAAAACTATGTTGGCGAAACTGTGGCGATGGGGCGGGAACGCGTTCACTTTATCTGCCCAAAACCCGATGACGTCGCCAGCTTGATGGCCGGGCTTCTGGCCGCCCATCATCGCATGGAGATATCCCGCATTCATCCTGTGATCCACGCCGCCGTCGTGGCGTATGGATTTGTTTTTATGCACCCCTTCGAAGATGGCAATGGCCGCATCCATCGTTTCCTGATTCACAACATACTGGCCCGCCGCACCTACACGCCGCAAGGGTTGATGTTCCCCGTGTCAGCATCCATGCTGAAAAATCCGACTGCTTATAACGCTTCTCTGGAAGCTTTCTCCCAGCCGCTGATGCCGCGAGTCGAATATGCAATTGATGAAGAAGGACGTATGACAGTCGAGAACGACACGGCTGTTTGGTATCGTTTCATCGATACGACAGCGCAGGCGGAAGCGCTATTCGATTTTATCACACAGACCCTTGAGACGGAATTAGCCGATGAACTTGCTTTCCTGGCCCATTACGACCGGACCAAGCCCGCGATGCAAGCCATTGTGGATATGCCGGATCGCCAGATCGACTTGTTTATCCGCTGCTGTCTTCAAAACCAGGGGCGGCTGTCTGCCACCAAACGCCGCAGCACCTTTGGCTTTTTGACTGACGACGAGGTGGACCGAATGGAACGTGCGCTGAAGTCGCATTGGCCAGCGATCGCTCCGCGATCTTGATTCATGCTGATTTTACATAACGATGCGGCACATTCGCTTGTCTTTGGCAAAGTAGTTGATGCTGGAACCGGCGGGCAGCCCTTTCTCACGCATGAGGCGCTTAATGATTTCAATATTTCCTTCTCCACTGAGCGTAAGCGAGTGCCCGCGGCCACCAGCCCCTGGTCCGAACTCCCAAGCGAGACCGTCGGCAATCGCGTTCACTTTTGCACTGATCTCGGTTGTCAATGTGGCGCACGCGCCGGCGGCAATTGTTTGGCTATAACGGGGAGCCGCTTCCGCGAACCAACGCCAGAATTCCTGCACACGGCTTTTGAATGTTTCCTCGCCGGTAGTCATATTGTTGCTCCTGGAAAGCAGGGGTGCCTAACGATCGCTGAGGATAGCCGTGAATATTATTTATTCAAGTTGGAAACTAAGTGAAACTGGGCAGCGGCCTTCTAAACGCGCTCTATTGTGGCCCGGTGACGCCTGTGACATAAGTTGGAGATATGCCGAATGCCTCCTTTGATTGGCCATCGATGGACCAGGGAATAATGGTGCCCATATCGTTGATCAGGTAGAGCTTCCCGTGCCGCGCATATAACCACTGAACGGATGGCTTTACTGGCTGTACGTGCGTGATAACTCCGATGGATGGGTTCAGGTAGATGAGTTCCTCGTGGCTTGTGTATCTTACCAAAGCAGCCGCGTCATTACGGCTGATCCAACAGTAGCTTTCGGCATGAAGGGGCGTCGCATGTTGCGATTTGAAATTGACAACGTGCCTCGCATTGATAGCTTTCAGTGGTAATTTATGTGTGTACGGAGTTGACAACTTACCTTGCGAACCAATCGAAAAGGAGACAAAATTCCGGCCGTCGTAGGTGATGCCAGTGGTTCTGCCTCCCCGCGTAGCGCAAAGGAATGGCTTATCCGGTAATTTCGGTGCCAGGTGGAGTATGTGCTTGCGCCCGTTTTCCATGATAAGAGTGGTGTGGAGTTTTCCGAAGTGATTATGCACAAAGCCATTGCGCATCATCTGTTTGAAATGTGGATAGGCAAAAAGAATTGCGGCATGGTCCAATGGTTCGGGCATGCCCGCCTCGCCCAAATTCTTAACATAAATGCGGCATTTTCCCAGCACTTTTTGTGTTTGCCAGTTCACCGCCACCACCTCGATATAGCTAGGGTGCTTCTGGACCGGCCCCTGCCGTGTTTCCCACACAATGCCATCTGGGCCGGCCTGAACTCCTCGGCATACATGTGACTTGGTGTCGTCTATAAAATGCCATGGGGCATGAATTATGCGTACGATTTGCACACTGAATTTTCCCTCGTTTGGCGAACAATGAACCTCGTAGATCGTGGTGGGCGGTGTGTTCTTTTGAGGACGGTAGCGTTCGGCGGCGACAAGGAAATTATTTCCGCCCGGTAAATGCGTTACGCAAATCGAATCAGCCCTAACCATAAAACGGCTGGACGCGCCGATGCCGCCGCCCATGATCGCGCTGCGTTGCATGTCGATAAAATCAACCACTTTCTGTTGTTCCACCGACCAGGACAATTGTACCTTGCCGTTGGCCACTAATATGGGTGAATTAAAAGCCTGAACATAGGCGAGAAAATCGCCTGCCACAGCGCTCGCGGAGGTACAAAAAATCACGAAGATCGCTGCTAAAATTGACCGCATAGAACATCTCCTGTGTAATATTATATCGAGTGAGCGCGAGCCTGCATCAACTCGCGGCTTCAGCCTGCGGGCCGGTGTGCCTGACAACAGGTAAAGCGGCAGTTGCTGCCAATACGTTCGCTATCCCCGTACGCTGGAATACTACCAACCAGCACTTTGAGGGTAGGAAGTAGTTACGATAATGTTCGCCGGGAAAACTGGCTCGGCCCGTTGCTTCGGATCTCGCACCGGTGCTTTCTGCGGTAAGCCAGCTTATTAAAGAAGATCAGCCTGCGGTTGCTGGCGTGGTTCCTTAACTCTATTACAATATTCTGCTTCGTGCATGGGATGGTCATAACAGGAGTGCGTATGCGTAACGGCGGCGGAATACAAAGGTTGTCCATAGTGGATTGGCGGTATAGCACTTTCAATTATGTAGTGGCTTTTACGGTTGCGGTGTGTCTTGCCGGGGTGGTCAGGGCGGGTGCCGCGCCAGCTCGAGTGATATCCTTGAATACTCAACATGCGGGCAAAGGGTTCCATTCACAGTTGAACATATGTATCGGCGGCGATCATGCGGCCAATGAGATGAACCCGGAAACTATGCGGCAATTGGCCCAGGCACACCGGGACTGTGGTATTGCCTATCTGCGGTTTCACGGGCTGCTGGATGATGATATGAAAGTTGTTACCCGCAATCCGCAGGGTAAATTGGTTTATAACTGGCGCAAAATTGATCGGCTGTACGCGATGATGCAAAAAGCCGGGGTCAAGCCGCTGGTTGAATTAAGCTTTATGCCTGACGCTTTGGCATCCGGAAAAGCTACGATCTTTTATTACAAAGGAAATGTGACTCCGCCAAAACATTTCCGGCAATGGGGGAAGTTGATCACGGCTCTGGTGCGGAATCTTGAAAAGCGTTTTGGTCGCAAGAATGTTGAGACCTGGTATTTCGAGGTCTGGAATGAACCCAATATTGGCTTTTGGAAGGGAACGTTCCAGAGCTATATCAAGCTCTATGCGACTACCGTTCATGCCATTAAAGCTGTTGACCCGAAACTGCGGGTGGGCGGCCCGGCCACTGCCGGCCTGAGCTGGATAAAGCGCTTTATTGCCGCGTGTCATCAGAAACATCTGCCAGTGGATTTTATTTCCAGCCACACCTACGGCTCGGGCCCGCACCCGTGGCCGGGCAAGCGAAAGGGGTTGCGCGTTGCCGGAAATCCCAATGCAATCGCCGGCGGCATTCGTGCGACGTGGGCCAAAATACACCACTCCGCCATGCCATACTTACCGCTGTTTATCAGCGAATGGGGGCCGTCATACTCCAGCCGCGATGCAGTGCACGACAGTTATTTCCAGGGCGTATGGCTGCTGGAACAATTGCACTCCATGAAACATCCTCCGCAGATCATGTCTTATTGGGCTCTGTCGGATATATTTGAAGAAGACGGGCCGCAGACGTTGCCCTTTGAAGGCGGATTTGGCATTTTCAATCCGGAAGGCATCCGCAAGCCTACATTCTTTGCACTGGAATATCTTCATGATCTTCAGGGGCGGCAACTTATGACCCATGACGGCGATTCGATTGCCGTTGTGCGGCACGGCGGCATTTCCTTGCTGGCCTGGAGCTACCGGTGGCCTAAACAAACCGCGCGCGATGACGTATTTTTCGCGGCACCGCATCCATCCGTGCCGGCTCGTACCATTTCCTTGCATGTCGCGCATCTCAAGGCCGGGAAATATATTCTGCGGATACATGAAGTTGGATATCGCCATAATGATGCGTATACGATCTATCAGAAGTGGGGCAGGCCGCCTCATTTAACCGGAAGTCAACTGGGAATTCTGCGCCGGTCCACAACCAATAAACCGGTGATAAAGAAAATCGTTACCGTGGCCGGCAGCGGCGATTGGACTTATCAGGTTCCCATGCGGACCAACCGGATTATACTTTTGCAATTATCGCCGACGGTGAATTAACACACGGTCCGCCTATCAGTGCCCATGGGGGTAGCAATGTTTCCGGGCCACCGGGTCGTGCGGGGAAACTTCACAATAGGGGTAGGGAGGTCGCTTTTATTGAACGATCAGGAGTGCTCGGCAGACCAAGCCTTAAAGGTTAAATAAATTAGTATGAAATTCACGACCGTGATAGAACGTGATCGGGGCGGCAAACGGTGACCGAATGCCCCTCCGTACCCGGTTGCATCAGCCGAGGAACACCCGGGACGAGGCGCTGGCCACCGGCCAATCGCTATATGATGCGGTTCTGGAAAGCGTGACGTTGCGCATACGGCCCATTGTGCTCACCGCCACGGCGTGCCGAGGCAAGAGGAATCATGATACAACTGCGTCCCCCTTTATCTTCCTCCGGCCTGAAAAAGCTTCTGCATTTCCGCGAGAAATTCATCTGCCTGACGAATCCGATGCAGTACACGATCCGGTTCAAAAGTAGTCAAAGCCTGGTAGTCCGCTTCCTGTCGGTCTTCAAACGCCTGATCGTAAAACTGTCCCCATTGCACCGCAAGGCGATTACTGTTTATCAGGTACTGATGCACGGCCGCCCGCACACCGGCATGTTTGCTGAACTGACGATTTTCATTTAGCAGAACCGCACTGGCGGCGTAGAAGCACGCGTAGTAAATTCGGTTAATGGCTAATGCCATATCCCCCGCAGCGTAGTCTCTGCCAGCAGCCACGAGGGCTGTGCTGGCTTTTCTAATCCATCCCTCCGCTACCGCTTTGCGAGCCTCCTGATCGTTCATGCCATCGCTCCGTCTCTCTCAATTTCGGTGTGAATTGGAAGCACCCGGTAAAGCCCATGCTCCCATTGCTCCAAGGGCACGACCAATTTGTTAAGTACCACCGCGCGTTGAAGCTCAATGTCAAATAGGGCATTGGTCATACTGTCTTTTTCCGACTGTTCCACTGCTCGGCTGGTCAGGACAAGTAAATCTATATCCGATTGCTCGTCATCAGAGCTCCTGGCCTTTGACCCGAACAGGATCACTTGTTGCACCGGGAACCGGGATCGTAAAATGGCTGAGGCTTCCCGGACCGCGCATAAATCATTATCCTTCAATGCCAGATCATTGAGCGTACGCACAGAAAGCCTCCCAAAAGCGCTGTAGTCAGGTTGCGGCGTAATACCCTAGCGAACCACACCGGTTTCACCATTACCGTCATTATATAATTCGGCTCGGATTGCGATAGGCCCAGTCGGTGATGGAGCACATAAGGAGTCGCAATATTTCCGGGCCACCGGGCCGTGCGGGGAATCTTTCCATAGCCGCCGGCTATGCCGGTGGTGGAACGCACCCCGATCGCACCCCGCTACCGCTGGACCAAACGGTGCGATTTTTTAACGATTTCGCATTATTTCCGCCCGCCCGGTAATATTGCCACAGCCATGCCCGTGGATACTGCGCATTGTGTCGGGAAACGGGGAGGGCGTTGTGCCCCGGTGCAGCTCTTTGGCAGTGCGAACGACGTACATTGAATGTACGCCGTGTGTGCATATGGCGTATATCGATGAAAAATAAAATTTCGGTTAAAAGTCATAAGTTATGGTATATTCTCGGCTTATGAACTTTAATAAGTCCGGCACGTGGTTTGTATTAACTAATATATCGCACGCGTAGATTGGCGAGGCGAAGTTTCGGAGTTTGAAGATGACTATTGCTGAATCACCATGTGACAAACCCCAGATCACAGCCGCCGATCAGACACAGCAGATTCGTCAGGGGCGTTCACGTTTTATCGCCATGGCGGGCGCGTATTCGCTGGGAAATTTTAACGACAATTTTATGAAGCAGGCTGTAAGCCTCCTGGCGGTTTCGCATGGCCTGGCGCACTTGCAGGGATGGATCGCGACATTCTTTACGATTCCATTTTTATTGTTTTCCGCACCGGCAGGCTGGATGGCGGATCGCTTTTCCCGCAAACATGTGGTCATCGGCTCCAAGGCCTTGGAATTGGTGCTGCTGACCGTGGCAGCCGTGGGAGTTCTGACGCTGAATTGGTTTCTGATCATGGCGGTTATTTTCCTCATGGCGCTGCAGGCCACGATTTTTGGTCCGGCTTTAGTGGGATCCATTCCGGATGTCTACCCCGAATGGTACGTTATTAAGGCCAACGCCCGGCTCAAAGCCGCCACCACCGCCGCGATACTTTTGGGTGTGGTGCTGGCGGGAATCGCGCTGACTTGCCGCGGGAATATCGGTGTGTATCCCCTTGGAAGAGTCATTGTGGCCGCATCCCTGGTGGGTATTTCCATGATGGGGTTCCTGATCAGCTTTGCCGTTCCGGGCCGGCCTGCCGCGAACCCTGCCGCAAAGTTTCCACGGGGAGGACCCGTGAATTCGATTCGGGATCTATGGTTCCTGCGCACGGACCGAATATTAATAACCGCCATTCTAGCCAACACTTATTTCTGGTTCATTGCGGCCTTGCAGATTCTGGTGATTAACAAAATGGGGCTGGTACAATTTGGCCTCAACGACGCCACCACCAGTTATCTGGCCTTGGCGGAATTGCTGGGAATTGTGATCGGAAGTCTGGCTGCCGGTAAATTTATTTCCAGAGACAATGGTCATCGCGCCACGGCCCCGGCGATGGCGGCGTTGGCGATATTTCTGTGCGGTATCGGCGCTGCACCGTTGTTGCCACACGCGGTCAAACTCATTTATGTGCTCTTGGCGTTGGGCGGGTCAGGAATTGCCGGTGGGTTTATCATGGTGCCGCTGGAAAGTTTTTTCCAGGTGCGACCGGCGGCCAACGTCCGGGGGCAGGTGATCGCCGCCGCGTGGTTTGCATCATTTGTTGGTATTCTTATGGGCAGTATGTTGTATATACCTTTACAGAATGGTCTTGCACCCACGCAGGTGTTCCTGGCTTCGGGCGTGTTGACGATTATCGCGGCGGCCATTATTGGCGTGGCCTTCGCGTACAGCGATCCCCAGCGCACGGGCGGCAAAACGAACTGGGCCGGGCGTTTGTGGTGCCTGTTGGCGCGGGTGATTTTGCGCCTGCGCTATCGCATAACCTTGAAGGGCGCTACCGAGATTAAAAAGGCCGGCCACAGCGGGAAACTCTTTCTGCCCAATCACCCGGCGTTGATTGATCCGATTATTATGGTAGCGCATCTGCACCGATATTTGGCGGTGCGCCCCTTAACTGCGGAAGATCAACTTCGTCATCCACTGGTAAAAGCACTGGTCGGCACGGTGGGGGTTCTGCCCATACCGGAAATGTCCAGCATTGAACACGGCAAGGCTGATCGCGTGCAATTGGCGATAGGGCGGTGCGTGGAAGCGCTGCGGCAGGGGGATAATATTCTGCTGTACCCGGCTGGGCGGTTGATGCGGGAACAGTTAACTGATCTGGCCAGTGCCAGTGCAGTTGAACGCATCTTGGCGCAGTTGCCGGATGTGCGCGTGGTGCTGGTGCGAACCACCGGTTTATGGGGCAGCAGTTTTGGGTGGGGCGCGGGCGCACCGCCGCGGCTCGGCCAGGCGTTTAAGGCCCATCTTACAGATTTATTAGCCAGCGGAATATTTTTTCTTCCCAAGCGGCAGGTGCACATCACCTTTCATCAGCCGGTTGATTTTCCCCGCAACGGCACCCGCGCCGAAATGAACCGGTATATGGAAAGCTTTTATAATCAGGAAGCGCCGCCGGCGCGGTATGTGCCGTACAGTGTCTGGGACCGCAGCGGTGCCCATGATATTCCCGCGTCCGCGCCCAAGCTGCAGCGCTCCAATGAATCGGTTCCGCCCGCGACGGAAAAAATCGTCCTTGACTATATGTGTGAATTCACCGGTCTGAAGACCGTGACGTGCGATCAATTATTGGCGCGGGATCTTGGCATGGACAGTCTGGCGGTTATGGATTTAATTGCCTGGCTGGAAAAGGAGTTCGGTGTAACGGTGCCGGCCGTGGAATCGCTGGAATCGGTTCATGATGTCATGCTGGCGGCGTGCGGGCAACTGGGGGCCGCCAGCAAGGAATCCGCCGTTCCCATGCCTGAATCCCGCTGGTTTCAGGAGGGCAGCAGCGAGCGCGTGCAACTGCCACCGGGCAACACGATTCAGGAAGTATTTCTGGCACAAGCCCGGATGCACCCGGATCAGATTGCGGCGGCTGATATTCAACGCGGCATCAGGACCTACCGTGATTTAATCACGTCCATCTTCGCATTACGCGAAGAAATTATGAAATTTCCGGGACAGCGGGTCGGCATTATGCTGCCGGCTTCTGTGGCGGCTGATACGGTATTTCTGGCCGTACTGTTTTCCGGAAAAACGCCGGTCATGCTGAATTGGACCACGGGTATACGCAATATCACGCATGCCC
>JAJZGH010000157.1 GCA_021798635.1 Planctomycetota bacterium
CTACTGCCCAACGTTCACCACGGTTACAAGCACGACAGCCGATACCGCATCCATGCCGTTGCCCAGTCAAGTCCACTCCCCCTGCTTTTTCAGCTTCGGCACCGGCTACAACACCAGCGATCCATCCGCCATGACCTACGAATCCTACACCTACAGCTACAACCCATAACGCGCCTCGCGAAAAAAAGGTGTCAGGTACCTTTTTCCGCTGGGAATGGCCGGGCAATGTCGTAGTGTCGCCCCGCGTACCGGCGCGGTTCGCGCGTGGCAATGTTCCGGGCGGCTCTGGGGGCGTCCCGATATTTATCGGGATCCCCAGCCGCTTTAATTAAGAAACAGGCTTGCCTCGGCGCTGATGAGGCCAAACTCCGCGGAGTTTTTAAAGCCACCCGGAAAACTTGCCGCGACTGTGTAGGTGCAACCCCCGCCGCATTGTGGTACTCTCAGCCATGCCGCCCGTGCTTCCGAAGTTCACTAAGCGAGACCCAATCCCCCGGTGCCCGCTCATGGCACCAGAAGTGCCAGCCATCAATGGCTCCGCCGCTGATCGCCCGGCCGGCTCCGGAAGGCGATTTGAAGGTCCTACCATCGCGGAATTTGATCGAACCATTTTTCAGTACCCGTGCCCTGTACTCTTTTCCTTTGTACCAGCCGCGGAGGGCGATACCCTTCCTTATAAAGCTGGCCAGCGCTGGCCGGCCATCGTCCGCGGGCTTTGCACGCGGCGATGTTCCAACTTTCTTGCGGCCCACCAACTGCCCGAATCTTTCCTCCACGTCCGCCTTATAGTCATGCCTGAATGCGCGGTGAAGATCTTGGCATTTCACAAATTTTCCAAGTTGCTTGTTGCCTTTAGGCCGTGCAATGCGAAGCAGCAAGGTTTCCATCTCTTTAACAAACGAATTGCCGATCGTCAGATAGACCGAAAAGCGATTCCACGCGCCCCTATGCCGATCTTTGAGGTGCTGCTTGAGCCGCCCCTGCAAATTGCGAGCGAGGCCGACGTAATAAAGAGTGTCGTTGCGATACAGGGCATACACACCATCGCGCCCACGGGTATACCGGCGGATAATGTGCTCGTACTGTTCCAATGCGGACGCGTCGAGGTTTTCAAGCATTTGGCTGACAAGTTGCTGCCTACGTTTTCGTGGCATACCCGCTCCTGTGACATACATCCTCACGGCTTATCGAGTGCCCGGATGGATTGTCCATAATTATTTCCGCCAATTAAAACCGTTCCCGCGCCCGCTTCCCAAAAACGCTGACATTTGTGTACACGCGGCATCGGAGCATTATCACCGGCTACTTTAGTCGCGGCAAGAACGTGTCCCTCAATATCCGCAGGGTCGATAAATCCGCAGGCAAAAATTGCCGATCTCCGTTATAAATACCACATGTGTCGCCCTTAAGGATCAGCCATGGCCGAACCAACTTATTTGACGCTTGCGGGCTATCGCGCCTGTGTTACCCGCCTGCACGCGGCTTGGCCGAGATTTCAGGAAACCCGCAATGATCGACTGCGCCACGGTGATGAATCAGAAAAAGTTGCCGAGGCTATTATAGAAGACCTGCTGACTGGTGTGCTGGATTGGGCCAAGGGCGATCTGGCCTATCAAATGGAATATGCCGACATTGTATTAAGCCAGAATCTTCAGAAGTATCTGGTGATCGAAGTAAAAAAGCCCGGCATACTCCGGCCTGGCAAGCAATCGTTGGCTGCTGCATTGGAACAGGCCCGGCGATACGCCGACGCGCAGCGTATCACTCGCGTGGCCGTAACCGACGGGTGCATTTTCTACGCCGCGGACATTATCAACGGCGGATTACAGCACCGCGTTGTGGTCAATCTTGCTCAAGAATCGCCGCCGGAATCGCTTTGGTGGGTCAGCGTGCACGGCGTGTATCGACCGCTGGAAGGCACGGTGGTGACGGACGCAATTTTTGGAGATGGACCGCATACATATCCGCACCCGCAGCAGCCGGATGAAGGCGTTCTGTTGCATTCAAAGTATAAACTTCCCGCATATTGCTTCGCATGGGTGGGCGATGCAAATAAGCCGGGAACTTGGAAATTACCATATTTGAAAGGTGACGGCTCCATTGATGAAAGGCGATTACCCAAAGCCATTCAGTGCCTTCTCAGCAATTTTCGCGGCGTAAAGGTCAAAGGCATCCCGGAATGCGATGTCGCCGAAGTATTGCTCCGGCTGGCCCGGTCCGCGCGATCAGCGCATCTTATTCCCCCGGAGTCTGTTCACCCGGCACCCATTTATCAGCAACTTGTCCTGGTTCTGGAACAAAATGATCTGATGTCGCAATTGTAGGCGCACCGCAACCCGTTAAGGCCGCGACCATTGACCGCCCCATCATTCATCAGATGCCGGGAGGTACTTCCAAATTCTGTCATGTCCGAAAAATCAGATTTGCCATTGAAACAAAGGTGTCAGGTACCTTTTTTGCCACCGGAGTCGCCGGGCGTTGTCGCAGTGCCCCGCCGCGCGCCGGCGCGGTTCGCACTCAACCGTAATCTCGACCGCCGCCGTTTGCGTGCGAAGATTTCACGTGTTATAGTGTTATAGTCACCTGGAGCAGCCTTTTGCGATTACGTATTGAACCATCCTCGGGCGTGCCAATCGGGCGGCAAATTGCGGAACAGATTCGTTCCCAATGCGTTGTCGGCTCCCTGCGGGTGGGTGAACGGGTGCCGAGCATTCGCGAGCTAGCCCGTGAATTAGCCGTCAATCAGAATACCATTTTGCACGTGTACGAACGCCTGACCGCGGAGGGCTGGCTGGAAATGCGCCATGGCAGCGGAACATTTGTAAAAGCCAATTCCGCATCCAGCAGCCAGAAAAAGGCGCAAACGCAGATGTTACTGGCGCAACTGCGCCGCGCGGCCCGCCAGGCGCAACTGCTGGGCGTATCCCCACAAGAATTGCACGACATGCTCAACCAATCCATGAGCATGGAAGCGGATACGGAAGCCCAACTCTAAGGAGAACGCAATGCCTCCGGCCATCAGCATCAGGAATCTAACGAAATGTTTCGGCTTGAAACAGGCTTTGCGCGGCGTAGAACTGGAAATTCCGGTTGGAGCCACCGTCGGCCTGCTTGGAGCCAATGGATCAGGAAAAACCACGCTGATTAAATGTTCGCTGGGACTGCTGCGGCCCAGCGCCGGCGAGTGTCACCTGCTGGGCGAGGAGGCCTGGTCGCTTTCTGCGGGGGCCAAGGCTCGGCTGGGATATGTGCCACAGGTGATCACGCTATATCCGTGGATGCGTGTGGCAGAGCTGATTCAATATACCGCCTCCTTTTACGCCACGTGGAATACGGAATTGGCCGATCGGCTTATTAAGGAGTGGGAGTTACCGCTGGGGGATCGCGTGCGCACGCTGTCGGTGGGCCAAAAGCAGCGGCTGGCGATCCTTACCGCGGTTGCCTACCAACCTGATCTGCTGATACTGGATGAACCGGCGGCCAGCCTGGATCCGCAGGCCAGAAGACAATTTCTTCAGTTGCTGGTGGAACTTTCCGAACCAGAACAGCGGACCGTATTGTTTTCCACCCACATTACTTCTGACTTGGAGCGTGTGGCGGATCATGTGGCGGTCATGAAGGAAGGAAAAATCGCCTGGTTCGGCCCGCTGGAAGCGCTGAAAGAGCGCACGCACACGAGTCTGGAGGACGCGTTTCTGGAAATTCAGCAGGGGCTAAGCAATGGATAATCGGTATAAAGAAGTTTTGATGACGTATCTGCGGCGCTCTTATGGCTCCGTGGGGGCAGTTATCTGGATCGGCCTTGCAATCTGGGCGTTTATAACAGGGGATCTGGGCGATTCACGCCAATACGGTTTTTTCTCGCAGTTCATGGGAACGTTATTGGCGGCTGGCCTGTTGTGGACACATTTCAGCCAGCAGATGACTGAGCCGCAAAGGAAATTGATCCCGGATTTTTTCCGATGGCACGTAGCCGCTTTTCTGACGCTGGCCGGCGCAGTGGTTATTGGATTGCCCGCGATTGCGATATATCGCCATGGTGGTGGTCACATCGGCGTTTACGCCATCACTATTTTCCTGTTTGGGGCCGTGGGTCTGGTCAGCGCAATGAATTATCTTTCAGCAATCATCCTCCCTGTTGCGTGCCTTCCGCTGGTGGGTGCGGTCTTCTGGCAACGCGTGGGGGACCCATCTTCACCGAAGGGATGGCTATATACCGTGTTACTGCTTTGTATTGGTGTCGCGGAGGTTGCAATTGCGGTCAAGCTGCTGGCAAGGAAATCCGAAATACATCGCCCGCGTCTGATGGAAATGCCGGCGGGAGATGCGTTAGATGCCGTGGCAGCATTGCTCCGGACCACGGAGAAAAATACACACACGAGCATCAATTATGCGCGGCCCGATCGCCCGGGAAAAGGAGGTCGGCTGGGCCCGTGGAAATTGTTCAGGGCGATCCTGCGCCATTGGCACCAGGCGCGGCCACGTTGGCTTGGAATAGGGTTCGCCGCCATCGTGTGCCTGATTTCGGTGCTCTATTTTCTTTCGATCAGGAGCGAACCACCAACACAAGTAACGCTCGGCACAATCGCGATATCCCTTGCGCTCATTGCGGTTCCTGGATTGGTTACCACTAGCGAGTGGCTGCAAATTCTTCCCTGCCTCGCGGGCGAATTACTTAAGCCGGCTCCACGCCACCGGTTCGTCTTCAGCATAGCAGTTGGGATGCTGGTCCAAATTTTAACGCTGTGGATGATCGCAGCGGGGATGTTTATTCTGGCCATGCTTTGCGCCGGCGTTGGACTTACGGCGTTGCGACTGGCCGCTCCGTATGGCTTAGCATCGCTGTTGTTTCAGTTCATTATTTTTGTCGCATCTTGGTGGAGCCTGCCAATCCGGGGGATCGTTTGGGCAATGTTGCTGCCAGGTATTTTCTATTGCTTGCCCTTCCTGCTGGATCTGCGATCTGGTTATAAAGGTCTTCTGGTTACCGCCGCAGGATCCATGCTCCTGGGCTTGATTCTAATTCCTTTCGTATATCGGCGGTGGATGAATCTGGAGCTGGGGTAAGTTGGCTTAGCACATAATCGCCGCGGCGGTTTCAGACTTCGGGAACGCAGGCCTTTCCACCGCGGTTCGGGCATGGCAGTTGGGGAGCGTAGCTTGGCTCATAAAACCGTCAGTTTGCGGCCGGGGCGCGGATCGCGATGGCATCTAACGATAATCCGATGTTATGCCATATATAGAAACCATTTATTTGTATAATATGCGGGATCGTCATATACTCTCTTATAGGTGTTTCGTGAAGACTTTTACAAGGAGATGTATCATGACCACACCACATCAGGATTCCACAAATGTTCCCATGGGGCGTCGGAAGCTTTTAGGCCTGCTGGCAGGCGGATCAATCGCCAGTGCCGCGATGATGGCATTGCCCCGAGCGGCCCAAGCCGCGGACGCGATGGATAAAGCCCCGCTGGAGCCGCATGGCGCGCGAAGCTTGGAAGAATTGACGGCCAAATTGGCCGCCGCCCCGCGCCGCAGGGATTTCAAGACCGTTCCCATGATTCTCACTGACCCGCACCAGTGGGACAGCGAGGCGTTGGACGCGATACTGCATTATCGCGCCAAGCCCAAGCAGGTATGGGATAACACTGATCTCACCAGTCCCTGGCTGAACCTCATGCGCAACAGTCTTAACGCCCAAATCTGGTCATATAAACATCCGGATTTCCTGGTGGTATCCGCCACCCACGGCACGTGCCATTTGGCGCTTTGGGATCCGTACATATGGGAGAAATACAACCTGCCGGGCATGATCGGCGGAAAATTCAAGAGCAATGTATTTCTTGATATTCCAAAAGCCATGCAGGGTAAAACCGCGGCGGATTATAACGACCCGACCGGATTGTTTTCGCCGGAATCCGATTGTATTCCCCTGCTGATGCAGCGCGGCGTGGTGTTTCTGGCGTGCCATAACGCAATCTGGGAATTTTCCGGTGGCCTGATGGCCAAGGGGCATAACCCCGATCATTTGAGCCATGAGAAATTGGCTGCGGAGTTGACCAACCATCTGATTCCTGGTGCGGTTTTAACGCCAGGCATTGTGGCCACCATTCCGGAACTGGAACTGGCCGGTTACAGCTATACGAAATGACGCCCCCCTTGGCAGAAGGAGGAACATAATGATGTTGAAAGAACGCATTATCTCTTTGACGGCATTGGCGGCCACAGTGCTGACCGGCGGATTGCTCTGGGCCACGGGCACCAAAGCACCCGCCGATTGGCGGGGCCGCGTCTATCCGCCAAGCTATAAGGAAGCCATTTTCCCGCCATGGAGCGGCGGAAAAAATAATTCCGCCGTCAACAAGGGCTTTAAGTTCACCGTGCCGGAAGTGGATGACATGGCGGATTTTCATGGCGATCCCTTTCACGCCAAACTGGTGCTCTACATTGGCGGAAATTATTATTTTGCCGTCGGGCCGCTGGTGCGCCGGTTTGAAAAACTGCATCCGAATCTCAGGGGCAAAATATTTGCCGAGACGTTGCCGCCCGGCATTCTCCTGCGGCAAATCAAAGCGCATGGCCGCATTACCGTGGGCAATATGACGTTCAGCGCGAAGCCGGACGTATATGCCGCCGGATTGCTGAAAGTGAAGGCGTTGATTGCCAAGGGAATTTTAACCGGCCCGGCGGTCAGTTATGCCACCAATGATCTCACGATTATGATTCCTAAAGGCAATCCGGGACATATTCATTCCTTGCGGGATTTAGGCCGGCCCGGCATAACATTGTCCATGCCCAATCCGGCGTGGGAAGGTGTGGCCCGGCAAATTAAGCTTTCACTGGTCAAAGCCGGCGGAACCAAGTTGGAACACAGCGTGTATGGCACCAAGGTGAAAAACGGCCAGACGATTCTGACCCATATTCACCACCGGCAGACCCCACTATATTTAATGCAGGGTCTGGCGGATGCGGGCGTGACATGGAAATCAGAGGCGATTTTCCAAGAGCAGAGCGGCCATCCGATTGCGGATATTTCCATTCCAGCCAAATACAACACCACGGCGGTGTACGCCGGGGCGGTCGTAAAAAATGCCCGGCATCGCCGCTCGGCATTACAGTGGCTGGCATTCCTCAAGACCGCCGCCGCGCAGGGCATTTTCGCCCATTATGGCTTTAAGCCGGTGGCCGCAAATGTGGCACGGCAACCAGCCCCACGAGCAGGCGGTTCCGACCACACGGTCATTTTTGCCGACGCCGTAACCGCCGCGCCGGACGGTGCTCCAGGTGCGGCCATATCCTTCACTCCGCCGCCGGAATCAGCCATGCCGCACGGCAAACTGGGACAGGCGATCCGGCTGGGGAAAAATGTATTTGACAACACCCAGGCCTTTGCGGCCAAATACGTGGGTGACGGCTTAAATTGTGAAAACTGCCATCTTCAGTCGGGAAGGAAGGCGTATTCGGCCCCGATGTGGGCCGCGTATGTGGCCTTTCCCAGCTATCAGGCCAAAGCGGGTAAAGTCATCACGTTTGCCGCGCGGGTTCAGGCGTGCTTTCGTTTCAGCATGAACGGCAAAATTCCACCCGCAAACGGCAAGGTCATGACCGCGCTGATCAGCTACTGTGCGTGGCTCGCCAAAGGCGCTCCGGTTTACGGCCAACTGGCGGGACGGGGTTATAAGATGCTCAAACTTCCGCCACTGAAGCCCAGCGCCGCCCGCGGCAAAACGGTCTTCACGATCAACTGTATGGCCTGCCACGGGGCGGCCGGGCAGGGGTTGATGATGAATCATAAATATCAGTTTCCCCCGCTGTGGGGTCCGGAATCGTACAACTCTGGTGCCGGGATGGCCAAGGTTAAACTGGCAGCAGCCTTTATTAAATTCAATATGCCATTTACCAAGCCCGGCAGCCTCACCGATCAGCAGGCGTGGGATGTAGCAGCCTACATAGACTCCCAAACCCGCCCGCCGGACCCACGGAAGATAGCGGGGAAGTAGAATCTTCGGAGATCGGCAGGAAGAATCCGCCCGCACCGGTGTCTGCTAACTCCAATTACCAGGGTCGTACTTGAATTCGCGCTACGTTGAATTACACTCTTATACATATCGACTCCATTGAGGCGATGGTGCTGTAATATCGGAGGACGTGTAATCGTAAGTGCAAGCCGATCAATGAAGCGCGCGATTCGCCGCGGCCTTGAGAAATGCGGGTACAACGCGCAACGACTGGCGACGGATTACCAATTTGACGGGTTGGTTCTGCCATTTGCCGGCTTCGCTTACGCGCCGTGGGATGTGCGGTCAGCTTGTATTACTGTTGTTGATTCCGATATTGCGACGACTAATTCGGATCGTGTCCGGAAAATTGGTGCTCCTGTAGTGCTCCAATGCCGTCACGAACGGCTTGTCTGGTATAAGCAGACATCCGGGGGAGTTGAACAACTACAGGATATCGGCTTCGATGGAGTCGAGTTATTCTTCCGACAGCATGAGCGAGATTTTTCGCCACAGTCAATATACGAGGCCAAGGCGCGCTTCAACGTGCCGGGTGAGATGCAACTGGCGTTCGTCGATATCGGCCTTTTGCCGGCCCTTGAAACGGGGTTGGGAGATCATCTGTCGCGCCTCGTAGCACGCGCGATCGATGTTCTGAAGGGCAATTTAAGGCAGCGGGGCGTGGACAATCCAGCGGCCCGTGATGTGTTCAAATCCGTATTCTGGCTCCTGGCAGCAAAGATTCTGCGTGATAAGCATGTCGAACACTTTATGCGACTGGGGCCGCAGGACGCTGATGGCATTTTTAGAAAAGTCGGTCGGCATTACTCGGAATCCGACGTGCGCCCGCCCGGCGGAAAGGCCTGGATACCGGCAATTCAGGCGGCCGCTGATGAGATTTTCCAATGTTCCGATCTGGGAAACGTTACACCCGAAGCGTTGGCCAATGTTTACGAGAATGCATTGGTTCCAAAGAGCCTCCGAAAAGAATTGGGCATCCACAGCACGCCTCCTTATCTGATTGATTACATCCTCGGCAAGCTGAAGCCATGGATAGAGGAAATTCCCGAACAGGACCGTTATGTCTTCGAGCCGGCTTGCGGGTCGGCGGCATTTCTAGTTGGCGCGATGCGGTTATTGCGGGAGCTTTCCACATGCACAACCGGCAAGGGCCGACATGAATATCTCAAGGAGAGACTCGCCGGGGTGGAATTGGACCCCTTCGCGCTGGAAGTGGCGCGGCTCTCGCTTACGCTTGCCGATGTACCGCATTCCAATGGGTGGAAATTAGAACAGGGCGACATGTTCGCATCCGACATATTGGAGAAGTATGCCGGTAAAGCCCGTGTCGTGCTGGCCAATCCACCGTTCGAGAGATTTAAGGCCGCCGAGAAGCAATACTACTCAAAATCCGCGCGAACGCCCACCACCGCCACGAAGGCGATGGAAGTGCTTTCTCGGATTGTTCCTAATCTGCAGATGGGAGCGGTATTGGGTATCGTTTTGCCAATCGGTGCACTGCACGGCAAAGACGGAAAAAGCACGCGGAAGCTACTGCTTGAACGTTGCGAGGTGCTCGAAATTTGTCTGCTACCGAAAAACGCCTTCACATATTCGCGACACGAAACAGCAATCCTAATATGCCGATGCAAGATTCAAGCCGCCGGCACCCTTGCGGGCCTCCACTACAATCGCATCAAGCAAGCGGAGATTGGTGTGTTCCGCCGATCCTATCTGGTCCGGAACTCTGAACAGGTGCCGCAGCAAGCCTTGGGTCGGTCCCCGGATTACACGCTGCAATGGCGCGAGCTGGAGTCGGTCTGGCGCTATTGCTCAAATTACCCCCGTTTTGGAAGCGTGGCCAAGGTAGGCGAGGGCTTTTCCTTTGTCGCACAAACACGGCGAGCGGAGAACGCGGTTCGCTCGGATGGTAAGGCTGGCGCGGGTTACGTTAAAGCCTACCTCGGAGGCGTCTCTGAAACACCCATATTCGGCCAACCCCAAGAAAAGTTTTTCCGAGACGGCGCCGACGTAATAGGGACCCGTCGGTCGGCGGCAACGCCTGGAATACCCCAAGTATTGCTGAACCATGCACACCTTGGGATGCCCTGGCTGGTGCGAGCGTTATTGGATCCAATCGGCCACGCGGTAAGTGACAATTTTATGGTCGTTCGCCCAGTCTGTCAGTTTCCATTAGAATATGTTTGGGCCATTCTCAATTCTCCGTTTGCCAACGCCTTCGCCCACACCAGCAGAACGTCGCGCCATGTGCTGGCGGGTACGGTCGAAAAAATGCCGATACCTGACGCGTCGCGCGAGGAGATTGATGTGGTTGTTCAGGCCGCTCAAGTCTATCTGGCTGTCGCAAAATCCAGCGTCGAACCTATGGCCGGCGCGCCAGATGAAATGGCTGTTAAGGATGCCCTGCTGCGCATGGACGCCGAGGTATTGCGCCTTTATGACTTACCACCGGGACTGGAACGGCAGGTACTGGACATTTTTTCCGGGAAGAACAGGCCGGGCGTGGGTTGCCAGTTTGACGGCTATTTCCCTCCGGACTTTAACGCTTGGATTCCATTGCACGAATATATCTCTGCTGAATATCAGAAGGCTGCATCAAGCGAAGCGATACAGCGGTGCGAACCCATAAAATCACGGGATATTGTAGCGGCGATCAAGGAAACCGCGCACCTGTTTGACGAGGATTGAGAGTGGACGAATACCTGATAGACACGAATATTTTGTTCGACATGATGAATTCCGAAGCTGTAGATTCCCAGCGCGTCTGGGCACATCGACGGACGCGCAATGCGGTACTGCATTTACCGGTCATTGCGTTGGGAGAAGCGGATGTAGGATTTTGCCTGAAAGGGATCGATCCCAACACAGCGCGAGACGAATTGGCATTATTTCTTAAGGAAAACGGCATTCTGGTGCATGAGATAACAAAGCACACCGCCCATGTGTATGGCTCTGTTAAAGCTCGACTGGTCAAACAATATCGGCCAGAAGGGCAGAAAAATCGTGCGAAGTGGCCGGAAACATGGTCCCACCCGGTGACCGGTGCCGAACTTGGCATCGACGAATGCGATATCTGGATCGTGGCGCAAGCCATTGAGCGAAATTTCGTGCTGGTTACCGCAGACAAGATGGCCCGGCTGAGGGAGGTCATTACCGAACTGCGGGTGCAGAATTGGCGCGTCGCGCCAAATCCGTGATCTCCCTGCTTGGCGCCCGCCACAGCAAAACTTAGAATTCGCAGCAGGGTCGTGCGGCAGAGGATGTGTGGCTTGAGGGAGATCCACTGTAACGGATGTTCCAAGCCACTTTTTGCGCAACTCGTTTATTTACAATGACTTACATGCGTTTTTCGCGTTTGCGTGTAGCCACTAAAATATTTGATATTATTT
>JAJZGH010000158.1 GCA_021798635.1 Planctomycetota bacterium
ATCGGTAACCAGCAATGCCCCGTGCGATTGCGCAAGACAGTCTAGCCGGCGCAAGTCTGCGAGATCTCCATCCATGGAAAAAACGGTATCGGTCACAATCCATGTGTGGGGCATTTCCTCGGCTGCCTTTGCATCCGCAGGGGCCTCTGAAGCTGAGGGGGCGGCATCGGTCGGGTGTGGTACCGCTTGTCCTTCCGCGTGGGACCTGCGTGCGAGTAATTCCGCAAGGCGGCCATAATTTTTATGATGATACGTTCGGTGCCTGCAGCGGGACGCATCGGCGGCATCCAGCAGACTGGCATGATTCAGTTTATCCGAGAAAATCCGATCGTGCGGAGAGGTAAGACACGTCAATACCGCCATGTTCGCTGCATATCCGGATGAAAAAACCAAAGCTGCCTGGGCCTGTTTGAATTGGGCCAGGTCCGCTTCCAGTTCATGGTGTGACTGCATCGAACCGGCGACAAGCCGGGAGGCTCCGGAACCAAATCCCCATCGATCCATCGCGTCCCGCGCGGTATCAAGCACTTCCGGATCAGCTGCCAGGCCCAGGTAATTGTTGGTGCAGAATTGCAGATACCGTTTGGATCCAATGACTAATTCTGCGCCCTGCGCGGAGCTGACTTCTGACAATTCGCGAAACAGATGATCGCGTTTTCGCGCGTCGAGATCGTTAGCCAATGCGTTCAGCCATCGTTGGATTGCGGGCGTAGTTGGTGCAGCTTGGTGATTCATGGAACTGCTGATCCGATTTAAAACATCTGTTGTGCATGTCAGGTTAAGTGCACGATCCGCGGCGGTAACAAATTTGCTCTTGCCGGCGTTTCCAACGTGAATATACAGTCAGATGCGACCCAGGGTTGGACGCATCGGGCTGCTGTTCGGACGGCAGCGGATGGTTTAGCGCCCCCCGGAAGCGCCACGATTCTCCAACCGCTTTTTCAGTGTGCTGCTGGCTTTGAAGCGAAGCCGCAATCGGCCCGGTACCGTGATGGACTCCAGAGTTTTGGGGTTTTGGGCCTTATGTTCGGCGCGTTGTCGGACCTCAAAAACGCCGAAGTCGCGAAACTCCAGGCGGTTGCCCAGAATCAGAGAATCACTGATCTCATCAAGAAAAGCCTGCACAATTTGTTTAGCCATGGCACGGTTGACTTTATTGGCATCGGCAATGCGATCGACAATTTCTTTTTTTGTAATGGTAGCCATGGCCCAATGTTCTCCATGGAGTTACGCAACAACGTGTCCTGATTCAGTTCCCGCAGCCACGAGCCGGACGGAATTTCCACAGGCAGGGATTATCCAAGTAGGGCTGGAGCGCGTCAAGGTTGGGATATATTTTTATCAGGATGATTTTTACCAGTTTACGCTTGGCGGCTTGCCAATAAGTTGTGCGACGCGCTGGTTGATAATCTGGAGTTGTTGGGTTTCCCGATGCTTAAGTTGGGCCTTAAGCTCGTTGATTTTCTTGACCAGTTCATTGAGTTCGTGGAGACGGATTTTTTGCCGCAGGTCAAACTGTGCCGTAACAACCTGTTTCAGGCGTGCCCGCAGCAGTTCTGCCGCAGATGGGGGCAGGCCCGGCTGGCGTAGTTCTCCCGCGAGCCTGAAGGATTCATGGGTGTCCGCCAAGTCAAGGAGCGTCAGGCGCAGCAGTTTAGGATCTCTCTGCCGCAGTCGCTCTAAACGGGCGAAGTTAGGAGCCGCTTCAGCGATGAGCTTGTCAAATTGCTTGGGGTCTGATTGCCGGAGAATTTCTGCTTTATGAAAAACATCAGGCTCGGTACTTTTTAGGAAGGTCAAAATCTTTGTGATTTGCCCTTTGGGCAGGCTTAGGGGGGTGGGAGGCGGTACCGGTGGTTTAGGCGCTGTTGCGCTGAAAAGCACAGCAGTGGGGATCAGCAATGCCCAGAGAGCCACCAAAGCTGGAACCGCCGTTTGCCGGCCAATCGTAGAGCGCATTGCCATGCGAAAAATCCTTGCTGGTTTTTACTGAATATTGTCCGCCTGCGATACGCTATCTTCGGTGCCGGGAATCGGGATTTTGTCCAAAGCGTTAAATAGATGCATGATCCCCGCGCTGCCCGCACCGTTTTGCGCATCGAATAAGTTGCCGCCTCCGAAATGTTCAATGCGTGTGCGAATCAGTCGAATGGGCGTATTGGCGCGGTAAGGCAAATGACTTTCCGCCATTTCCTGGAACGTATTCTCAGCATCCATCACCCGTGCCTGATGGGCCTGAATGTGCTGTCGGACAATATAAATACCCGCTATGACAACCCCCGCAGCCGCGACACCGGAGGCAACGGACATGGAGCGATAAAACCAGCGGCGCATGATGCGCCAGCGCGCGGCTTTCTGTTCCTGATGAACTGCATCATGGAGGCTGTGTTTCACCTGCTGCTTCATGCGTTCAATGGAAACTTGATCAAGGTGTGATTCCACGGCCGGCAGCGAATTGAGTTGCTTAAATCGCCCCAATATCTGATCATACTCGAGCATGGCGGCCGGATAGGTTTCAACATGATCGCGCAAAATTCCACGGGCCTCAGCGCCCAGTTCTCCGGATACATCCAGCAGGCAGGCTTGTGAAAATTTATTGGACTTCATGACCAACCTCCATGGTAACGCGCAGCTTTCCCAAGGCTCGATGGGCTCTCGCCAGAACCGTTCCCAGGGGGCAACGCAGCATTTTGGCAATGTCTTTGAATGGCATTTCTCCATAGTGTCGCAGCAGCAACACTTGCCGATCCATTTCCGGCAATTGCTCCAAGGCTTCGTAGAGCCTTTGTACATCCTCCCGTTGATGAACCGGGTCGGATGGGTGGCCCGTCCGCGCCGCCATATCATCCGTCATTTCGGCCCCGGTGCTGGCATCTATGACGGTGGATCGTACGGGGCGACGGACACGCGAACGGCTGTGATCTCGGATTAAATTTACGAGGATGCGAAAAAGCCATGCATCAAACTTATCGCGATGATCGTAGCGTTCCAGCTTCTGCACCACCCGCAGGAAGGTTTCCTGCACCAAATCATGGGCTAAATCACGATTTTTTGTCGATTGCCAGGCGAACCCATACAATCGCTGCCAATAGGCATCCACCAGCGCATCCCAGGCACTTTTATCACCGGCCCGACATTGAGCCAGTATAACGGTTACCGCTTGTGCATCCATACCCATCCTTTACAGTCAGTTTAAGCCAATCCGCTGCAACTGCGCGCTTAAACAGCCTCATTATAATCAACGCCGCCCCGTAACCCCTATTGCTTTTGCTAATTTTCATTTCAGAGCTATTTTTCTGCCTTGCCAGCAAGTCCGGCAGGTATTATACTGCGTGGCTTGAAAATTCCCTTGCTTAGCAGTGCGGGGACCATCAGCAAGCGTATCTTCTCTTGTCCGGCGAACCGGGCTGGTAGTGCTTAAAGATGGCGGACTGATGCAGAAAATAGCCGATTTCGGCGGAGTAGCTATGCTGAAGGTAAAGTCGCGCGGTAATGAAACAGTGGATCAAATGCTTCGTCGCTTCAAGAAGCTCTGTGAAAAAGAGGGGCTTATCAAAGATATGAAGCGCGTCGCCTATTTTGAAAAACCCAGCGAAAAACGCCGCCGCCAGTTGCGGAAAGCCCAGAAGCGCGAAATGAAAACCCTGATGGAAGCCAGCGGCATTGCCCCGCCGCCGACCAAAGAACGCACTGCAACACGCGAACGCGAGCGCTCTTAAGCACGCAATCCGGGAAACGCGGCAGGAATAGCCTCCCATGAAATCGGGTTCGCAGTCGCTCACAAAGCCGCCGGCTCTACCGGCGGTATCGTTTTCGATTGCAGCACAACCCGTGAAATATTCCGAACTATCGCTCCATTGCATTCGCCGGCGGTGATGAGAAATTCCCCAGCCCGTTCACACCCCCAAATTCCCTGCCCCTTGTCATAACCGCCATTAATTTCCGCCTGCCGACGTCTGCCTGCAATGCGCCAAAAGCGACTGGGTGCGGCGAAATGCCAAATATATAAATATCACAATATTAAAGACCAGCGTCGCAATGCGCAACCAGTCCGGTTGGCGGAAATTTTCCAGGATTTCCGGGGGTAACAGCAGTCCCAGCTCCACCAGCACCAGGTACTCCGCCCAGGCTTTATGCAGCAGCATGCCTCCGCCTTCCAGCACAAAGATCACCGTATACAGCATCAACGCTGAAAAAAGGATCCACGTTGCCGGCAGCGGCCCGGTCCCGTGCGGCCCGGAATGCGGAATAAATCCCAGCTGATCCATCCAATACAAGCTGATGCGGGCAATCCATGCTTGCGGGGCTGTGATCAACAGCACGGCCGTGACAAACACAATCAGTGCCAGAGCCAGCGACAGCAGAGCGATTAATTTCACGCCCAGCGCGTCCTGGCTTTTATCGGCGGCGATTAATGTCATGCAGAGAATCCCTGGTTATCCATGAACATATAAAGGACATGCTTATACCGTGCTGCGGCGATGCGGATCGGTAACGGGAATACAGTCGTGATGCAGCAGCACTTTTTGCAATCCCGGACCATCTTGCGCCCGGGCAAATTGTACCTCAGCATCGGTAATACCTACGCATAACAATAAATCAAATACACCCGAATCCAGCCGGACCTGCGTTGGAATATGTTCAGGCGGAAGAATCAGCAGATTGCGAATCAGCGAATGATCGGATTTATCTAGTGCCCGCCCCAGCGGTACGCGGTCAAAGGGTTCCAGCAGGCCCCCCGTGATCAATTCCTGCGCAGCCAGAATCTGCATGGCCATCAGCGAAGCAAGAGTGTCTAAAGCCCATGGGGCAGGTTCCGCGGTCTGCATAAAAAATTCAAAGCCCAAGCCGCTGTATTGGTCCGCCTGCTTATCGGCGGGGTCTAATCCCCATGGGTTGGATAAGCCGGTGGTTATATATACCCAGTTGTCGCGGCGGTCATTGGGAGGCGATGTTAATACGCCATGCGTAAGCCAGCGCGGATCAACGTCGTTAAACCCCATGGATTCAAACCACCGGGCTGAAAGGGATTCAATGTTGTCCGCAAAAGGCCCGAACAACTCGGGATATACCGTTTCCTCCCGCTGTTTCCATACCCCTTCAAACCATTGTTTCCAGTGTTCTTCCGCTGTTTTCATCCGCAATACATTAGCGGATTTGCGACGGACGCGGAAGCGCTGCCTCGCCGATCGCCTCCTCATTCCTGAAGTGTTTGGCGATAGGCGATATAATCATCGGCGGGTGTTTATAATGGAGCCTCTTAAACCATGCGCGAAAATCCACTGTTTGCTTTACATGAACAGGCCAATGCCGGCTATCTTCCCTATGGCCCGGAAATCCAGATTATTGAAAGTTTTGGCGAGCCTGAAGCGGAATATGCCGCCATTCGCAAGGCCGCAGCGATCACTGATTCACCCCATCGATCTGTGGTGGAGCTTACGGGTAAAGATCGTCTGACTTTTCTGCAAAATCTGCTGACCAATGACACAAAATCCCTGACCGCCGGTCGCGGGTGTTACGCGTATCTGTTGAATCTTAAGGGGCGCATTGTTCTGGATATCAATGTGCTGCATCAGGAAGACTCCACGCTTCTGGAAGTAGACGCCCGACTTGCTGATGGGCTTTGCCGCACGCTTGATAGTTATCTATTTTCCGATCAGGTGCAAATACGAAATGGCGCCGATGCATTTGGCCGCGTAACCATCATTGGGCCGGATGCAAGTAATATTCTGGATACCCTTGCCGGCAAAAAAATTACTGCGGATTTGAGCGAACCGCTGCAGAGCTGCCACACCGAAATCCTGGCACATGCCTGCACGGTATTTCGCAATGATCAATGCGGTGAACCGCAATTTGAATTAATTGTTCAGCGCAATGCCCTGCCCGCCCTTTGGACCGGTTTACTTGACGCAGCCAACGGTGAACCTGCGGATACAGATTTTAAGCCGGGGATGGTCAAATTACGCCCCGTTGGCTGGTCCGCGTTTAATATCGCACGCATTGAATCCGGTACGCCGCTATTGGGAATTGATCTGACGGATCAGAATCTGCCCATGGAAACCGCACACTGGTACACCCGTGCTGTGCATATTTCCAAAGGGTGTTACCTGGGGCAGGAAGTGGTGGCTCGGATGCACGCCCATAAAGCGGTCGCCCGGATGCTCGTAGGATTAAAAAATCCGGGCGATGTTCCGCCGGTGGCTGGTGAACCCCTGCGGGATGGGGAAACAATCGTGGGGGCCGTTACCAGCAGCTGCATGTCCCCCATGCTGGGGAATCAAGCCATTGCGATGGCCTATGTCAAAAAACTCTACGCCGAACCCGGCCGCGTTTTAACCGTCTACACCCCCCACGGCGAAGTCCGCACAACCGTTAGCCCATTGCCCTTCTGGGCTGCCCCAGAGAGCACAAATGTCGGTGATTCGGTAAAGGAACGGATCTGAACTGAACGGCAGCATCGGAAAGAATAAGGATTCCTCTTATGGGTTGCATGCGTTGCAGGATGCGTCACGGGCGGGTCCTTTTCGGACATGCCAGGATAGTAGTTGGTGCGGTCGCATGTGTCCTCCTCTTGGCCATTAGTTCCCACCGCGCCGTCGCCATGGACCTTCCGTCGTACAACCTCGATTCGCTGGCCTTCCTGGCGCACGACATCGTATCTGGCCGAGTTACCTCTGTGCACGGCGGTGCTCTCGAAGTAAAACTCCAGACCGTTTACGCAGGCGGCCTACGGGCAGGCTCGGATATCTCCGTGGACGTACCCGACTTTTTTGAGATATGGCGCAGTGATGGCAAGAGCAGCGCACCGGGTCCGGGTGATCGGTTCTTTTTCTTCCTTGTCAAAGGTCGTCCCCAACGCTTCTTTCATCCCCCACCAGGCTCCTACGTTCCCGTGCCCTCCGGCCTGAAACTGGTCGTGGATCGGCGGGTCTACGGGTTTTACCAACTCATGAATCCGGGGGGCTACCTCGCGGGGCCTAATGGGCCTTTTGGAAACAAGAGGTCGCAGGCCCTGAAGCGTTTCGTGGCGTCGCTGCAACGAAGCATTAAGCGGGTGCAAACCACAAAGGCTTTCTTTAAGACACCGCCAAATCGCACACAAATTCCGCGCCTCCTCTCAATGTTGAAACGGCGAGCCGCCTTAGACAAGGGGGAAATGGGTCCCGAGGATGCGATCGCGGATGCCGCAGCCGAACGACTTTCGCTTTTCCGCGATTGCCCCAGCGCAATCCTCTCCGCGATAACCTACGCCAGCAACATTGGTTTTCAGGCATCGGTGTCACTCCCCTCGGCCTTGGCAACGCCTGCCGGGCGCGACCTGTGGCTGACCTGGATTGGAGACCGCCGCACGCCTATGCGTGTTAAGGGGGCACTTGCCGCAGGTTCCTTCACCTTAGGCGTGAATTACTGGATGTATGGCTCGTCTAGCGGGCCGGTGCTGGAGCCGGGGGCTGGACGTGGCCGTCGCGTAACCCCCTCGGTCAACGGGAATTACATGGCAAGGCTGGCGACTCTTGCTCTGCGATTAAGGCGCAACAAATCGCTGTTTATAGGGTTGATGGGGCAATGGGATTTTCTAATCCGCTGCAACACGGGCGTTCCCCTGGGTACGCCTGCACCGAGTGTGCGGCGCGATATGACTCATGCGTATCTCATACTGGCGAGAGGTTTTAAGGCCGGAGCCAATCGATGGCAAAAAACCGCGATTAACATGGTCCTCCGGGATATGGCCGCATTTTTACTCTGTTGCGATAATTCCGGCAACGAGGCTGGCCAGCCCTCATACGATTTGGATTCGCTTGCATTTCTGTCACATGACATCGTATATGGGCGCATTGTCGCAACACACGGTGATGATGCTGTAGTAAAAATCCAGAATGTCTACTACGGAAACCTGCGGGAAGGGGCGGTAATTAACGTTGCAGCATGCAGTGCGTACAGAGTTGCGGACCGCAAATACGCAACCGAGGGCGTCAAAACAGTTTCTAGCCGCTGGTCCCCGACGATCAGGTTAGGTCTCAAGCCATTGCGGCCTAAAGTTAACGTTTTTCTGTTCCTGACCCCGATTAACTATCAGGGACGATGCATATTCAACTTGCCGGCAGGCACATTGATGGAGCTTCCATCGGCCTTGACGCCGGTTCTGGAACATTTTGCGAGCGCGCACTCGCCGCCCCTCTTTTCCGTCCCGGAGGGTGCAGTGGTGCCGGTTCCTTCAGGTGTCAAGGTGGTCGTGGCCGGTCGCGTCCGCGGATTTTTCTTTGGTTCTGGCGGCTATAAGCGTTATTTCGCGAGCCGTACTTCATATTGGGGACATCCCTGGCCCACGGTGCATGAATTCGTCGGAATGTTGGAGCGATCTTTGCAACGCGTTGGCCCGGTTCGCGCGGATTTCGCATCCGCACCTCAGCCAAAGCTGGCTCCGCGACTGCTCGCACTGCTCCGAAGCCGCGAGGCCATGAAGCTGTGGAACGGAGGGTATACAGACAGTATTGGCCGGGCCGCCATCAGGAATATTGCACGGTCTCATAACCCGCAGGCAATTGTGGGCGCTCTTTCGAGTCCCTATCTTTGGAAGGATGTCGGAGGCCTATTCGGGAAGTTTGTTTCCGATTTCGCAACACCGATGGGACGAAACCTATGCCTGAGTGCCTTGGGGAATCCAAAGGTGCCGGAGGATACGCGCTATTGGATTGCCGAGTATCTTTCGACGCTCGGCATACGCTTTTGGCAGGATGGGACAGGCAGTCCTGTCGTAAATAAGGGGCACAAACTTGGCCAGCCCCCGGAAAAGCATCACGCCAATGGGCATTACATGGAGCGTGTGGCTCGGGTGACTATTCGCATCAGCAACGATAAGCGGGTGTTTACGCCACTCGTACGATCTTGGAATAGCTTGATTAAAGCGTATACTGCCACACCGGTTGCAACCGAGGACCCCGGTGTGAGAAAAGACGTGGAACACGCTGACGATATCCTGAAGTCGGCTGAGCGCAGCCGGGATCTCAACGCGTCGCAGCGCACCGCTATAAAGAAACTCAGGCGAAGCATTGCGGCATTTTTGGAGGAATGATCGCGGCTTCCCGGAGTTATTTAGGATTTTATATACATGCGTGATTATTCTGCCGCCCTTCGCTTTACCAACGTTGAATTCATGCGTGAGGATCGGGTGATTCTGGCGGGTATAAACTGGGAACTTCCCGCGGGTGGGTGGGGGGCTATTGTCGGCCCGAACGGCAGTGGAAAATCATCGCTGGTTCGCATGGCGGCGGGGTATTTGTGGCCCACGCATGGAACTGTGGAGGTGCTGGGGCATCGGCTGGGAGAATTTCCGGTCAGCGAATTGCGCCGGAAAATATCGGTCGTTGAGGCGTTAAGCATTTATCCCTTTGATGAGCAGATGACGGCCGAAGACGTTGTATGCAGCGGTTTCTTTGGTTCCTTAACGCTAAATTATCATCAACCGGATCAGGCACAGTGGAAACGTACGGCTTATGTCCTGGCTGATGTGCGGATGAAGTCGTTTGCCAAGCGAAAATTCTGGACCCTTTCCACCGGCGAACGCATGCGCGTGCTGATTGCCCGTGCTTTAGTCCATGAGCCGGAACTGCTGATGCTGGATGAATGTACCTCCGGGCTGGATTTGCCATCACGGGAAACGGTGCTGATATTTCTTTCCGAACTGGCTCAATTACCTTTGCCGCCCGCCTTATTAATGATTACCCATCACCTTGAGGAATTACTGCCGCAGATTCAGCAGACCCTTTTATTAAATAGCCGCGGTCAGGCCATTGCCGCGGGTCCGCCAAGTCAAACGCTTACCGATTCGCTGTTATCCCAGGCGTTTGACTGGCCGATTCGCGTCACATTACAGGAGGGCCGACGGTATGCGCACAGTGAAGGCTGGCCGAGGTTGCATCGCCCGCTATAATTCCCCTGCGGTGTCCGGTGCGATTCAGTAAGTTGATCGCGAGATATTTTTGCCCGCAGTGCTCTGGACACGTTCCGGGGATAAACTGAAAAAAAGGAACTTGGAAGTATGGCGAATATTGAGCAGGTTGTGATCATCGGTTCCGGCCCTGCGGGTTGGACCGCCGCTATTTATGCCGCCCGGGCTAATCTCAAGCCGCTGGTCATTGCCGGCGATGGTGCCAATCGTGAACGCATGCCCGGCGGACAGTTGATGTTCACCACGGAAGTGGAAAATTTTCCCGGCTTTGTCCACGGTATTGATGGTCAGAAGATGATGGGCGTGCTGCAACAGCAGGCCGAGCGCTTCGGCACACGGGTCTTGCAGAATTTTGTGACCCGTGTGGATTTCACCGCGAAGCCTTTCAAAGTTTGGCATATTAATGATCTCTCCGGCGAGGCCGAAACCGAAGTGCAGACGCACGCTGTGATTATCTCCACGGGTGCCAGTGCCAATTACCTGGGCCTGGACAGCGAAAAGAAATTTGAAAACAACGGGGTGTCGGCCTGTGCCGTCTGCGATGGCGCATTGCCGAGATTTCGTGATAATCCACTGGTGGTCGTGGGCGGCGGTGATTCGGCCGTGGAAGAGGGAACGTATTTGACCAAATTTGCCAGCATGGTTTATCTGGTCCATCGCCGCGATACGCTGCGTGCCAGCAAGATCATGGCGGAGCGGGCCTTATCCAATAAAAAAATTAAACCGGTGTGGAATTCTGCCGTGGAAGAGGTGCTGGGCAATGAGGCGGATGGCGTAACCGCCGTGCGGGTAAAGAATCTGCAAACCCATGCCACATCGGTGCTGGAATGCCGCGGTATGTTCGCCGCTATCGGGCACACGCCAAATACTGCGTTTCTAAAAGGCCATATTGATCTCGACGCCAAAGGATATATTGCCCTGAAGGAGCCTTTCCGTTCCACTACCAGCGTGGAAGGCGTTTTCGCCGCAGGGGATTGTGCCGATCCAGTTTATCGTCAGGCGATTACCGCAGCGGGTATGGGTTGTAAGGCGGCCATTGATGCCGAACGCTGGCTGGCGGAACAGGGAATTCATTGAAATATAAGCCCAAACAACCTGCCGAAGACAATCGCCCGCCTGTTGCCAATGCGGATGTGCAGTTTGAAAGCGTGTACGCCGATGATGATCTGCTGGTCATCGGCAAACCTTCCGGCCTGGTAACGCAGCCGGGGTTGGGGCACGTCAAAGATACGCTGCTTAATGGCCTGTTTGCCCGGTATGGTCATCAATTGCGCCAGCTGGGGCCGCGGCGGGATTGGGGACTGCTGCATCGATTGGATCGGCAGACCAGCGGATTGCTGGTTGTGGCGTTGCGGCCGCGTGCGTATGACGCGCTGCGCGAAGATTTTGAACACCGCCGATTGGATAAGCAATATCTCGCCATTGTCGCCGGCCGAC
>JAJZGH010000159.1 GCA_021798635.1 Planctomycetota bacterium
TGACATCTCAATATATCACCGGCGGCTTATCTTCAACCATGGCACTTTCCGATCCAGCGGGAAGTGCAGCGCTGACAATTGACGGCGCATATAACGCCGCCAATCCAATCCAAAGTCAATCCACTTTAGATGGAGTCATATCCGATGCGGCTGGCGGCCCGGGCAGTATTGATATCACCAACAATGCGCTGGTCACCATGGCCGGTGCCAACACTTACACCGGTACCACGACTATAAATGGTTCAACGCTGGTGGTGCAAGACACCAATGCCTTGCAGGATTCAACCACCACTATTATCCATTCCGGAAATTTAACGATTGAAACACCGGTCGTGAACGGAAATTCGACCACCAATATCGGCGGTCTTTCCGGCGACAGCACGGCCACGGTGACTTTTTCGCCGCCCACGGGCACGACGCTGGCAATAGTCAATATTGGTGGGGACAACCAAAGCACAACCTATTCCGGCACATTTTCTAACACTTTAACCAGCGCTGAGGCAGGATTTTATAAATACGGCACGGGTACTTTTACCTATAATGGCACGGCAACGGCAGCGCAAAGTCCCGATTTTCTGGCTGCGGAAGCTGGCCAGATTCATCTGACCGGTGCCGGATCGTTAAATCTGATTTCCACCGGCTTCACCGGCTTTACTGGGTATTCAACGCTTTTTGCGGACAATAGCGGTTCGATTTTGATTGACAATGGATTCCATGTATCGGCGACAGGTTATGTGACAGTGCATGGAACCGGCGTGTTGACGGTGTCCGGTTCGGGAACAGTTATAAACGACTATCTAACGCCCAATACGATCGTTGGCGGCATTCTGATTGGCTATGCCGGCAAAACTTCCACCATGGACATTCAGGATTTCGCTGATGTTTCGACTCCTTATCTTCAGGTGGGCGATGCCGGATTTGCGCAAAACCCTGGTTATGGTGTATTGAATTTGTCACCGGCCGGTTTTCTGAATGTAGGGCAATCCGGCGTATTTTCAAATTATAATGGGCAGATATATGTGGATAATGGCAGTTCCATCAATGTGTATGCGTCCCAGATCAAGACCGGATCACTTACCACTATCGCCGGGTCGACTATCTCTTTGACCGATTATCCAGGGGTTTCCGGATTGCAGATTGATGGTACCTACAGCCCGGCAAACGCCTCCAATACAGAATCTACGCTCAGCGGCATTATAGAAGATGGAGCCAAGGGGCCGGGCAGTATTGCCATTAGCAATGGAGCGCTGGTCACCATGACCAGCGCGAACACTTACACGGGAGACACGAATCTAAGCGCATCAACGTTAATTATTGAGACCACCAATGCCTTGCAGGATTCAACCGCCAATATTACCAATTCCGGAAATTTAACGATTGAATCGCCGGTGGTCAGCGGTGGCTCGTACACCAATGTCGGTGGTCTTTCCGGCGACAGCACGGCCACGGTAACATTTTCGCCGCCGACGGGCACGACGCTGGCGCGAGCAAATATTGGCGCGGACAATCAGCGCACGATCTATTCGGGAACATTCGTCAATGCCGGGGGAGCCGGATTAGAGACGCAAATCATAAAATATGGCACCAATACCTGGGTATACAATGGAACCGGTGGGGAAAACGGTGGGCTGAACAGCCTGTATGTGCAACAAGGAACCGCCATTTTGAGTTCCGGCAGTATGACGCTCACGACGAGTGGCCCGATTCTATCCAATTCACCCTATGCGATTTCTGTGGCGGCGGGAACCTCCCTTTTGGTAAACGACGGCTTTACGCTTAATACCGTGGGCTATGTGGGGATAAGCGGCACCGGCAGTATCACGTTGGATGGTAAAGGAACAACTTGGAACGCTACCACCGTGCCCAGCGGAATACTCGCCGGCGAGGGCGGCATTTTGATGTCGTATGCTTCGCCGTTTGGTGGGACGGTGAATGTTCAAAATGATGCGACTTTAAATGCCCAATACATTGAAATTGGCGACCAGGGGGTATTGAACATCACTTCCGGCTCCAGTGTCACGATTAATTACACAGGATCGGCTCCATTGGGCAACGGCCTGCTGGATAGCCCGACCAATGGTGCGGTCAATGTGAATGCCGCAACTCTGACCGCTGAATTTGTTCAGTTCACTGACATTGGTAATTTGACATTATCTGACCCGGTTGGCGGCACCGCGCTGACCATCAATGGAACCTATGACCCCAAAAATGCAACGCTGACGGAATCAATTTTCCACGGAACCATTGCGGATGGCGCAAGCGGGCCTGGAAGCATTGCCATTAAAAATAATGCACTTGTGCTTTTGGGAGGCATATTGAATTATACCGGAACCACGTCCATTTCCGGAAATTCCACGGTGGATGTGACGGCCGCAACGGCCAATTCCAGTGCTTATCTGCTATCCGGCAGTAGTTCGCTGACCTTCAGCGGCACGACCGTTAACCTGGGTACCACAGGATTAATCTCCGTGGCACAAGGGTCCACGGCTGTATTTACAACCCCGATCACCGTCAATAAAGGAACCTTAAGCGGAGCCGGAAGCCTGAGTGTTTCCGCCGGGGGTACCACGTTCAATCAATCCACCATCGCGGCGGGCACAATACTTTCCGACAATGCGACCGGTGTTGTAACCTTTCAATCATTAATTGCCAACGGCAGCATTGATGTCAACTCGGGCACTGCTGACTTTACCAGCGGCGACATTGCCGCCACCGCTTCTCTTACTGACGGTGCAGTCGTCAATGCTTCCGGCCTGGAAATTGACGGGCAGGTAAGCGTGGCGACTGGTGGGACCTTCAGCAATTCCGGAAGCGATCTTCTGGTAACCTCCGCAGCAAGCTTTGTTGTGAATCCATCCGCTGCGGCCACCATCGCGTCGGGCACGCAAATGCAATTGACCGGCTCGCTGGTGAATAATGGAACCATCACCGGAGCAGTGACCGCCGGCAACGGCGCGCGTGTGTCTGGAAACGGTTCATTTGATGCACTGACACTTAACAGCGGCGCCACCTTTTCACCAGGAAATTCGCCAGGATCGGCGGTTATTACCACTGCTATATGGAATCCGGGAAGCACTTATTTGTGGCAAATAAGCGCTTTGAGCCAAGGTGGCGGCGGCACGGGGGCCAATCCGGGCTGGGATTATGTAAAAATTGGAAATCTGATGCTGCCTTCATCCGGCGGGACCGTGACGATCATGATCGATTCACAAACCGTGGGCGCAATTCCTGCCGATGGTCCGTTACCCGGGTTTAACGCCAATCAGAAATATTCATGGCTTATTGCGACCGCGGGCAATAACGCATTCAGCAGCCTTAGCGCATTTTCGCTTGATTCCAGCGCATTTGTCGCCGCCAACAAATTAAACGCCGCCGACAGCATCGCATTTTCGCTTTCATCGTCCGATGGCATGAATTTGTATGTCAATTATTCGCCGGTCCAGACGCCTGAACCAGATGCGATCAGTCTTTTTGCAGGCGGGGCGGCCCTGCTGCTGATTCGTAAAAGGCGCGGCAAGAGTCACGGATGTCAAATCCCCGATATGGCGGCGTAATTACGAAGGCTCCGGGAATGCATGACATTTGGGTAAGCGTCAGGCCGGATGCCACTGGATCAAGCCGGCAGGCCTCCGGGGAGCCCACCGGCACATTTAATGTGCCGGCTAACATTCCCGGTGGGATAAACCCACCGGCTCGCCAAGGCCGTCACCTTCCAGCTAACTCCTTGGTACTGAATGATGTTCCCCCGGCAGCGTATCCGCGTCATCCGCGTCATCCGCGGTCCCCTCCCGTTGCATCGTGTGTAAAATACTTGCTGGGTGCAGCGACACTTGGGGAGATCGGGCATCGCATGGTAACATCTGCGCTATGGTCATCAATCATGCGGTAACGGTGCACATTCTTCAGGCCGTGTGGCTGATGTTTTGGCTTTATTGGCTGGCCAAGGCTTTTAACAACAAGAAATCAGTCTATCGCCAACCTTTTTTGAGCCGTTTGGCGTACGCCTGGCCGCTGATTATTGCGGCGATAATTTCCACCCATTGGTCGGGGGGCAGAATAGTTCTGTTACCCGCCTCATCAATCCAGCGAGCAGTGGGGATGATCCTGTGCGCCGGCGGCTTTGCGTTTGCCATTTGGGCGCGAACGATTCTGGGCCGGAATTGGAGCGGAATTGCCACCGTGAAGCAGGATCACGAATTGATTTGCCGGGGGCCGTATAAAATGGTGCGGCATCCCATTTACACGGGTTTGGTGCTGGCATTTCTGGGAACCTTTATAGCGGCTTGGCCGACGGTCGGCAGCGGGATGCTTATGGCAGCGCTTATCGTAGCACTTTGGATTAAATCTCAGCAGGAAGAAAAACTCATGCAGGGGCAATTTCCGCAAGCCTATCCGGCTTATCGCCAAAAAGTTCGCAGCGGGATTATTCCGTTTGTGCTGTAAATCACGGCGTGGGCCTAAGAACGGCGAGACAGTGATTTCCCGCGCGGCACCACCGGCAAAGCCGGTGGCTTTGTGATTTATATAAAATTCCGCATTTATAAAATTAGAAGCTTTTGACATTTTAGTTGCAAAACATTCCAAATTGTTTTAGAATCTTCCATAACTTGCCGATGATGGCTTCAGGAGCATGACTATGGCTGAATCCGGTTCCGCAGTTTTGGATCGCAAAACGGTCGAAAATCTTGTCCGCGAATCCTTGCGGCAGCGGCTGGCCAGTGAAGGCCGGGTGATTAAGCCCGCGAGCCACAATGGCGGCCCCAATCCGCTGGTGGTGAATGTTTCCGCCCGGCATATGCACGTTTCCCAGGAATCTTTGGATGTTCTTTTCGGGCCGGGGTCAAAACTAAGCAAGCTTAAAGATCTGTATCAGGAAGGCGAATTTGCCAGCGAACAAGTGGTCAATATCATCGGCCCGCGTAACCGAATGATTCCCAGCGTTCGCATTTTGGGGCCCATCCGCAACTATACACAAATAGAACTTAGCTACACCGACGGCATATTTATGGGCATTGACTTGCCGCTGCGAACCAGCGGTGATCATCAAGATACGCCGGGGATGGTGGTGGTGGGACCTTATGGTGCGCTGAACATGAAAAACGGCGTTATCCGGGCGATGCGGCACGTGCACATGAACCAGGCGGATATGGCGCATTACAGCGTGAAAGACGGCGATATGATGAAGCTGGCGGTTGCGGGGCCGTGCGGCGTGACATTTGATAATCTGCGTGTGCGTGAGCATCCCAGGGTGCGCCTGGAAGTGCACATTGATACCGATGAAGGCAACGCGTGTGATCTGGAATCAGCCACGCGAATAGAACTGATCCGCTGACACGACCGGCGGTGGCAATACAGGTCGAGTTTTTTAGGAGTTTTTATGACACAGGCATTAGGCATGATTGAAACCCGCGGCTTGGTATCGCTGATTGAAGCCAGCGACGCGGCCTTGAAGTCCGCCAGCGTGCAGATGATCGGCTGGGACAAAATTGGTTCCGGCATCGTTACCACGTTTATTACCGGTGATGTCGGCGCGGTAAAGTCCGCGGTGGACGCGGCCGCAGAAGCTGCCGGGAAAATCGGTGAAGTGCTGGCGGTGCATGTGATTGCCCGCCCGCATGAAGATTTGGCCAATGTATTGCCCAAGAGCAAGGCGGCAGCGGCATCAGCCGTTCCGGCGAAGAAGTAACTTAGCGGCAATGAGGCAACAGGCCGGGTGCCCCGGAATCGGGAGCCGACAAACCCGGGCTTGGCGATATTGCCAGCGGATTGTTACAGGTTAAGACAAAACTTTTTTTAGGAGCCAATATTATGGCACATGCACTGGGATTAATTGAAACAAAAGGTCAGACCGCCATCGTGGAAGCCACGGATGCCATGCTCAAGGCGGCGAATGTATCGCTGGTGAAAAGCATTCAGATCGGCGGAGCCTACGTGACGGTGATTGTCAAAGGCGATGTCGGTTCGGTGAAGGCGGCCGTAGAAGCCGGGGCGGCCGCGGCGCAAAAAGCTGGTGAGCTCATCGCATCACATGTCATCGCTCGGCCAACCGAAGGGTTGATGGAAAACTTCTGATGCGATGCGGCCCCCGAGCACCGGATGATTAATCCGGTGGTTGATCCAGTACCGCGAAGTGATCGTTGGCGCGGTGGCGCAGGATGAACGGACGCGCGGTGCAAGCACACGCGGCGAAATGCGCGATGGATCGCCCGATGCGTTAGCGGAACGTGATAGTGTTGTTTTGGATGTGTGATGATTGTTCTGGTTGCCAATCTGGGTTCTACGAGCTTTAAGTACAAGCTCTTTGATATGACCGCGGGCGAGCGCGTTCTGGCGGAAGGCGCTGCCGATCGCATTGGCCTGCCGGAAAGCGCCTGGACATTCATCCCCACCGGCCAAGCGCGGCGTTCCGGTAACGCGGTGCTGGCGGATCATGGCGCGGCCATTGAATTGCATCTGCATGAACTCGTTCAGGCGGGTGTGATTGAAAAGATGGAAGATGTCCAGGCCATCGGTTTCAAAGCGGTGCATGGCGGAGAGTTGGAAGTGGTGCAGGTGGATGAGCAGGTGTTGAAGGTCATGCAGCAGTTTGCAGATGTCGCCCCGGCACATAATCCACCGTACATCGCCGCCATGCGGGCATTTGCCCGGCGATTACCGGATATTCCGCAGGTGGCAGCATTTGAAACAGCGTTTCACCAGAGCATTCCTCTGCATCGGCAGGCCTATGCAATTCCGTATCAGTGGACCGAGAAATTGGGAATCCGCCGCTATGGATTCCACGGTGCATCACACCGCTATATCGCCACGCGCATGGCTGAGCTTAATGCCGACGCACAGAAAATTATTTCGGTACACCTGGGCGGATCCAGCAGTGTCAACGCGACACACCATGGCAAAAGCGTTGCCAATAGTTTCGGCATGACCGCCCAGACCGGATTGCCCCAGGCGTCCCGCTGCGGAGATTTTGATACGTTTGCGTTGCTGAAGTTATTGCAGGCCGGCCTGACCTTGGATGATATTTGGAAGAAGCTGGGGAAAGAAGGGGGATTACTGGGAGTCAGCGGAATAAGCTCGGATTGCCGCGACGTGGAACAGGCCGCCGCACAGGGAAACAAACGGGCGCAATTGGCCTTGGATATGTTTGTGGAATCGGTGCGGCAATATATCGGAGCCTATCTGGCGGTGCTGAACGGTGCCGACGCAGTGGTCTTTACCGGCGGCATCGGACAAAACGCTGTGAATATCCGGCAACGCATTATTTCGGAAATGCAATACGCGGGCATTGTGCTGGATGCAGAGAAAAACCGCCACGCCAAAGGCGAATGCCGCATAGACGCCCCCGACAGCAAAGTGCAGATCTGGGTGTTGCCCACCAATGAGGAACTCATTGTGGCGCGCCAGACGGTGAAGGCGTTAAACCAAACCGGACGTACAGTCGCGACTGCGGGTCGGGCTGATTGAATAAACAGAGGTTCTTTTCAGGAGTACAACAATGTCACAGCAAGCCATCGGCATGATTGAAGCCAAGGGCCTTATCGCCGCCATCGAAGCAGCGGATGCCGCACTCAAGGCCGCCAACGTGCAGTATGTAGGACAACACCGCGTCGGCAACGGCCTGGTTGCGATCACTTTTACCGGTGACGTGTCAGCGGTGAAGGCCGCGGTGGAAGCCGGTGCGGCCGCCGGAAGCAAGCTGGGTCAGATCGCCGCAACTTCCGTCATCGCCCGTCCGCATGAAGAGACCGTGAAGGTCTGATGCGCGGCAGTCGAGATTTCAAATTTGAAATTTCTGATTTGCGATTGCCAAATGCTGGGTATGCGGCCGCCAAGAATTCAACTTTCAGCTTTCAGTTTTCAAATTTGAGATTTGATTGTTGAGATCGGAAGTAGTCTGGTCGTGATTAAAGGAAAATCCCGTTGATGGGGTTTGGATATTTATGGATCAATCCGCACTAGTTGAATCTGTGGTTCGTGAAGTTCTCCAGCGGCTGGGCACGACCGGTGCTGTAAAAACATCCGGCGGTGCCAATGGTATATTCAAAACTGCCGGTGATGCCGTTGAGGCGGCGGCACAGGCGCAAAAGCAACTGGCCAAAGCGGGGATGGCCGTCCGGGACGGCATCTGCAAGCTGATCAAGAAAATCGCCGTGCAGAATGCCGACGCGTGGGGCCGCATGGAACTGGATGAAACCAAAGTGGGCCGCCTGGATCATAAGATAGCCAAGCTTCATTTGCTGACCAGCGTGCCGGGTGTGGAGTTTATCCGCACCGCCGCCCATAGCGGGGATAACGGCATATCACTGGATGAAATGGCACCATGGGGCGTGATCGGTGTGGTGACGCCGGTAACGCATTCGGTGCCGACACTTAGCGCCAATGCCATTAACATGATCGCTGCCGGCAATGCGTTGGTTGCCAATGCCCATCCCTCCGGCCATCGCAGTGCCGCGGAAGCGGTGCGTACCTACAACCGGCAGATTTCGGAAAAGTATGGCATTGACAATTTGATATGCGTTATTGAGCCACCGACACTGGAATCCGCCAATGCACTGTTTGAACATCCGGATGTGGCCCTGCTGGTCATTACCGGCGGGCCGGCGGTGGCGCGGGCGGCATTGGCCCAGAAAAAGCGGGCGGTGGTGGGCGGACCGGGCAATCCGCCGGTGGTTATTGATGAATCGGCTGATCTGGATCGTGCGGCACGCTCTATTATTACCGGTGCAGGTTTTGATAATAATCTCCTGTGCATCGGTGAAAAAGAAGTGTTTGTGGTGGAAAGCGTTTTTGACAAAATGATGGATGCGATGAGCCGGGCCGGTGCGCTGCGGCTGAACAAAGAGCAAATTGATCAGCTCACCAGAAAAGCCTTCACCTGGAAAGACGACCATTATGCGGTCAACAAGGAACTGGTGGGCAAAAGCTGTTCCGTTCTGGCGCAGGCTGCGGGAACGCATTGCGGGGACAACGTGGAATTGCTGTTTGGCGAAACCGATGAGAGCAATGCGTTTGTGCCGGAAGAGCAGATGATGCCGTTTGTACCCTTTGTGCGGGCGCGTAATTTTGAACATGCGTTGGCATTGGCAGTCAAGTACGAGCATGGTTTTGGTCATACGGGCATTATTCACTCCAATAATCTGGCGAATATTACGCGTATGGGCCAAGTAATGAATACGACATTGTTTGCGGTCAATGGCCCCAGTACTGCGACGTTGGGCATACAGGGCGAAGGATATCCCAGTTATACGATCGCCACACCGACGGGCGAAGGCGTGACCAATCCGCTGACGTTTACGCGTTTTCGGCGCATGGCCATCAGCGGTTCGCTGCATGTGGTGTAAATAATATTTCGGCGATGCCGGAACCTATAAAGGCATCAGGAGTTAATTGTGGACGCAAGTCCGGAACTTATTAAAACAATCACCGATGCGGTGCTGGAAGTACTAAGCCGCAAGGCTGATACGGCCTCTTCACCGGCTGAAGTTCGCGCGCCCATGGGTATCTGCACCGGTGATTACTCCAAGTTCCCGGAACTGGCGCGTTTGCGATCAGCCGGTGACGCATCGGCAAATGCCGCACCGAATGGCTTTGTGGAAGATGCCGCGGCAGCGAGAAGCTCAACGGCCGCCGCCTCTCCAACCAGCACGGAAACGCCGTTATCCAGTGGCCCGGTGCTGACTGGTGTAATTACCGCCTCTAAACTCGCGGGGCTGGAGGGAACGGTTTATCTGGCACCTGGAGCGCGGCTTTCACCGCTGGCTGTGGACCTGGCCAAGCAGCGCAAACTGCACATTCAGACCGTCAACACAGTAACCAAGGCCGCCGCTGCACCATCCTGGATTTACTGGATGCAGGGCCATTGCCCATCGGCGGCGCGGGCCATCGAACAATGGCGTGGCCAAGCGGTAGCAGATGCCCGTATATCAGCGGGTCAACAGTTGCCGACAGTTATACGGGCAATAGCGAAAGACTTTTCCGGCGGCCAGATGCGGCTGGCGGTGCTGTTTGTGCCATCAGCGGCGCGGGCGGTGTGTCTGGCCAACCGGTGTGAAAATCTGCGCGCCATTGTCGGAACGTGTCGGCAGGCGGTGCAGGAAGGTATTGAATTTCTGGGGGCCAATGTGCTGGTGCTGGAATATCCGCATCATGGGTTTAAATCCATGGTCGATCTGATCGGTTTATTTTTGAGTTCCACTGGAAAAGCTCCCAAAGATGTTGAAAGCCAGTTAGCGGCGTTGGCCGTGTGCCGCTGATGCGGCGACCCTGAAAGATGGAAATTATTTGAGGTGCGTTATGCAGAATCAATTTCAAGTGCGTCAGGAAATGTGTGATGTCGGCCATCGCATCTGGATGCGGGGCTACTGCGCGGGCAATGAGGGCAACCACAGTGTCCGCATAGCTGATGATCGGGTGTTGTGTACTCCCACGGGAATATCCAAAGGCTTTCTGACGCCGGATCAGATTACCGTCGTGGATATGGATGGCAAACAGGTTGATACACATAACAAAATGAAGCGTACCAGCGAAGTCCTGCTGCATTTGCAGGTGTATAAAGCGCGTGCGGATGTTAAATCTGTTGTGCATTCGCATCCGCCTCATGCGACAGCTTTTGCCATGGCCAATATTCCCATTCCGGAAGGCATTCACCCGGAAGCGGAAGTGTTTCTGGGCAAAGTGCCCATGGCCAAGTACACCACGCCAAGTTACAAGGAACTCGGTGAATCGGTGGTGGCGTTAATCAACAAAGACACCAACACGGTGATGATGGGCAACCACGGTTCGGTCTGCTTTGATACCAGCCTGATCGGCGCTTATTACAAGCTGGAAATTTTGGATGCGTACTGCCGCATTCTGCTTTTGACGCGGCAGCTTGGAAAAATTAATCAGTTGTCACAACAGGAAATGGTGGACCTGCTGAAAGTCAAAGAAAAGTTCGGCCTGCCCGATCAACGCCTGGCCTGTGCCCCCACAGGTTGTATCGGGTCGGATAATCAGCCGTTTCTGGCGGGCTTTGATGGGCCAACACAAAGCGTGTGTGCCTGCCGCAATGACGGCCATATTGAATCCACCGGCCCGGTGCTTACCGAAGATAAATTAGAAGATCTGGTGCAGAAAATGACCGACCAAATCATGGCCGGCCTGAGGTGAATTACGAGGAGTTAGGAGTTAGAAGCTAGTCTCCCATGATGCGAAGCCTCACCCGCGCAGGATGAAAAATCGCCATGTTTTTTCGCTGTTGCGAAGGTCTGGCGAATTTTCAGAGCAGAAGTTACAAGTTAGAAGCGAAGCGCTTCCTATTTCTTCTAACTCCTAACTTCTAACTTCTAACTCCCAACGCCCTCAGGCGTCTTA
>JAJZGH010000004.1 GCA_021798635.1 Planctomycetota bacterium
GTATTGGAATTAGTACCTGTTGAATAATCATAAAAGGTTGGGTAGCTGATTCCATTGACGTGGCCGTCGGCATATAAAATATTCTGGAATGACGGCAAATCCGGATTGCTGTAACTGGGGTGATTAATCAGATACATATTACCCTGTCCGCTCATGGGTATGCCGTTTTGCTCCTGATTATTGCCGCCCCAGGCGATGGCATCAGCGGCCAAAATTGATTGAGGTGAATCTTCATCGGTTGTGGCTGGTTCGTTAATACGATTTCCCCATGTCGGCGTTAAGTTCCCGTTATAGCCGCTGGTTTCAACCATTCCCTGACCGCCAAACAGTGAACCTCTTGGCAAGCTGGTGGTCAACTGGGCGAAGCTGTTTCGCGTGCGATCAACTGTTCCACCTACATACATGTACGTATCCGTAATCCAGTAGCCCCAGTCGCCCGGTTGATCACCGGCATAAAGCGTGCTCTGGTAATTGGAGCTTGGGCAAATCATCCAGGATGCCAATCTTACATACGTGCTGGGCTTCGGGGCACCACTTAAACCGTTGTTCAAGCCCCAAGTTGTCGGATCATATCCGGTATATCCCCAGTTCCTGGAATTAAGCCCAGAAATATAGGGAATTTCCGGGCCGCTTAATGCGCTGGATACCGCATTGCCAAAGCCGGACATTTCCGTGGTTACTCCCGTCCCGCCATATTGCAAAAATGTAGCGTAAGGTGTGCCGAAACGCCGCCAGTCAGCACCATATTGGCTGTTATTTTCATCAACGGGATCATTATTGAGAATCATGGGAAAAATGCACCCATTGACCGGGTCTTGGGAAATCCCATATTTAGGAAACGAAGTCTGGGCGTTACCGTTGCCAAAGCCCCACGCTGCGGGAAAGAATCCTTTATGATCCTTGGCAAACAACAGGGATGCCTGACCCCAGGTCAGCAAATTTGCGGCGCAGGATGTGCGATTGGCTAATTCCCGTGCCTTGCGCATGGCCGGCAGGATAATAGCGATTAACAGTAAAATGATCGTTACTGTCACGAGAAGCTCAACAAGGGTAAATCCAAGTTTTTCCCGCAGCCTGGACATAAAAAGAGTCTCCTGTCATACGCGCTAGCGGTTAGGCTCTCACTATGCCGACAGCGTCCAACGGGTACGCCCGTGCGGTTTCCCACCATGCTCTTCGGATGCTCGCAAGCGGATGCTGAAGGTATAACTCAATAATGGACGTTGGCGATGGGGTCTTATAATTTGTGACCGGTTACGATGTGGCCCATTTGCCGGTGGCAGTTTCAGACGGGTATGGAAAAATTGCCACGCCCCATGCCGGGCTAGAATCGACATTCAAACATATTATGAAAAAACACAGGTTTCTTACGAAAAACATCAGTGACAATATCGGTACATCGCTATTATCCTGATCACTATAAAGGGTCGATGGCGCAACAGAGTCTGAACAGTCACGTGCACCTGGAACCTTACGCAGGAGACATAAAATGAAGGCCATCGTACAAATATCATTGGACCTAACCACGATTGACGACGCGCTGGCCACTGCGGAAATGGCGATCCGCGCCGGCGTTGACTGGCTCGAAGCCGGCACCCCTTTGATTATTGCCGAAGGGATGAATGGCGTGCGATCACTTCGGCGGCGATTTCCAAAGGTGCCGATTGTGGCAGACTTGAAAACGATGGATGGCGGCTATCTGGAAGCGCAAATGATGGCCCAGGCCGGCGCTACGCATGTTGTGGTAATGGCCCGCGCCCATGAGGAAACCATCCACTGCGTAGTCAAAGCGGGACGCGATTATAATCTGAAGGTTATGGGGGATAATCTGGCCTGTCCGGACATGGTGGCCGGGGCCAAATACCTGGAAGATATGGGTTGTGATTATGTGATCCACCACATAGGATACGATGAACGTCGCGGCCTTGCGGCACGCGGGGGCCGTATGCCCAGTCCGCTGGATCAACTCCACCAAGTCGTGGCAGCAGTCAATGTGCCGGTGCAGGCCGTCGGCGGGCTAACCCTCGAACAGGCAATCCGGGCGCCGCAATACGGTGCCCCGCTGGTGGTACTCGGCGCACCGCTTACCATCGATGCCGACGCATTTAATGTCGCCAGCGGCAATATGGAAGAATCTTTGCGGTTGATTTGCGAAAAAGTCCATGCTTACGGTAACATCGCGGCGGGAGTCGGTTCATGAATGATATGGCGGTCGTTAATTTTGCTCCAACCCAACATGCGGTGGAATTACGTCATGTAAAACGGCCGGAGATCGGCCCACTGGATGTATTGCTAAAGGTTGGGGCGGTGGGTGTATGCGGCAGCGATCTGCACCAATGGACTGCGGACCACAGTTGGCCGGTTAATTACCCGGTCATCCTGGGCCATGAATTCGCCGGAGTAATTCAGGAAATCGGTCCCGGCGTGACCGGATGGCAAATCGGTCAGCGGGTGGTTAGCGAGACAGCGGCGGTAATCGATCCCGATAATCCCATGACTCGACAGGGGTTTTACAACTTGGACCCCGGTCGTAAAGGATTCGGTTACGGGGTGGACGGCGCCATGGCACAATATGTGCGTGTGCCCACCCGCTGCCTGCACCGACTGCCGGATAATCTTCCGATGGAAATCGCGGCACTGACTGAACCTTGCTGCGTTGCGTACAACGCGGTGGTGCACAACGCCCGAATCAGGCCGGGGGACCGCATCGTAGTTCTCGGTCCGGGAACCATCGGCATCCTGTGTTCCGCCATGGCTCGTTTGTGCGGCGCTACCGTCGCCATTGCCGGATTGGCGCATGATCGGCGCCGTCTGGAAGTCGCTAAAACCTACGGCTGTATTCCGATCATGGAGGGCTTGTCGGAATGGGCCAGGCAGGGTGATGGATTGGGCATCGATGGCGTTATTGATGCCGCCGGGGTTTCCGCGACACTGCAATCCGCCCTGCAAATTGTCCGCCCCAATGGGTGGATAAACAAAGTGGGATGGGGACCACAACCGCTGGGATTTTCACTGGATCCCCTGGTGCATAAGAACATCACATTGCAGGGCAGCTTCAGCCACAACTGGCCGATCTGGGAGCGCGTGATAAGCCTGCTGGCATCCGGGCAACTGGATGTCAAACCGATTATCGGTGGTGTCTGGCCGCTGGATCATTGGCGAGAAGCTTTTGGGAAAATGCATGGCGGAGAAGTGGTCAAAGCCATACTTACACCATAAGATTTGCGGGGCCACGACAGCTATGAATCAGTTGCCATTATTTTCCGTTAGCGAATTCACCACTTGGGATCAGTCTTTTGAACAAGATGTGGAGTTGTACCGCCGCCTGGGCATAACGGGCATTGAAGTATGCGAACGTAAACTTTCCGCCGACTTGGGCCGATCCCGCGAACAGTTGGCTATGTTGCGGGAAAGCGGGTTGCGGGTTACCAGCGTTCAGCCGCGTGTCCATGCCCTTTTTAAGGATTCCATGTGCCCGGACATGGAGGACCCGCGGGAACGGATGCAACAGTATCGGCGGACCATTGATCTGGTTACGGAAAGTTTTCCCGGCCAAAATATTCCGCTGATAACCATCGCCGGCAATGCGCCGGGCTATAACTTCCGTCTGGCCCATCAAACAGCGCGACAACTTTACGGCGATCTGGCTCGCTATGCGGCGGATTGCGGTGTACGGATCATGTTTGAACCGCTGCATCCCATCTTGATGAATAACGATACCTTTATATGCTCACTGGATGAGGCATCGGTGCTGATTGACGATATCCATCACCCCGCGTTTGGTTTGATGTTGGACGTATGGCATATATGGCATGAACGGGACATCGCCCGGCGGATTCGGGCACTGGGACCGCTTATATTCGGCGTGCATGTTTGTGATTGGCCTCGTGAACAGCCACGCGGACCGGCTGATCGTGTACTGCCGGGGCGCGGAATTATTGATCTGCCGGTCTTGCTTGGGGAGATCGAAGCGGCGGGATACGACGGCACCTATTGTCTGGAAATTTTCTCAGCGCATCAGTGGCCGGATTCATTATGGCGTGCCGACGCCGCCCAGATGCTTGAGGAAGGACGACAAGGATTTTACACGGCATGGAAGGCTCGAATATGCGACTAAAGGACAAGGTGATTATTGTCACGGGCAGCACCACCGGCATTGGCGAGGCCATTGCCCGTCGCTGCGTTGCGCAGGGCGCATGCGTACTGGTTCACGGTACGCGGCGCGATGCGGGCGAAAAGGTTGTTTCTTCTCTGGGTGCGGCGGCCAGGCTGCACATTGACGATCTATCGGAGGCCGGCGCGGCGCCCCGTCTGATTGCGGCAGCGCTGGCCGCATTTGGAAAAATTGATGGTCTGGTCAATAACGCCGCTTGGCTGGTACGCAGCAATATCCATTCAACCAACGCAGCGCTTTTTGATCGTGCCATGGCGATAAATGTTCGTGCACCACTGCTTTTGATTCAGGCGGCATTGGAATCTCTTGCGGCTAACCGGGGCAGCGTGCTGAATATCGGATCCATCAACGCCTACACCGGCGAAGCTAATCAACTTGTGTACAGTATTTCCAAGGGGGCGTTGATGACGTTATCCCGCAATTTAGGCGATGCGCTAGGATGCCAAGGCGTACGTGTAAATCATCTCAACGTGGGCTGGGTACTTACCCCCAATGAATATCAATTGAAAATATCAGAAGGACTTGGTGCCGACTGGCCGGAGCATATTCCCGCAGCTTATGCGCCGTCGGGGCGCATTCTCACCCCTGAGCACATCGCCGGGGCGGCGGTGTACTGGCTAAGTGATGAAAGCCGGCCCATTTCCGGCAGCGTGCTGGAGCTGGAACAATATCCGATCATAGGCCGTAATCTACCGAAGGAGGATAAATAATGCCAAAATTGGCCGCATTTCCCAAGGCTTTTCTGGATGGCTTATGCGCAGATGGATCGATGCATCTACGGCAGTGGATCGACATGTCGGCCACTCTGGATGTGGACGGATTGGAGTTTTACAGCGGGTTTCTTGATCTGAAAGATACCAGGCGGTGGCCCGCGTTCCGCAAGATGGTCGCGGATCAGGGGCGGTGCATTCCCATGTTGTGCTGCTCACCGGATTTTACGCATCCCGATCCGGGATTTCGAAATCGGCAGGTTGAGTTGGAAAAACACTGGATCGACATGACCGTTGGGCTGGGTGGAAAATATTGCCGCGTGCTTTCCGGCCAGCGCCGGCCGGAGGTGGCGAGGGAGGATGGTTTGCGCTACGCCACCGAATGTATACAAGAGTGTTTGCCTTACGCAGCGGACCGGGGCATTATGCTGATTTTGGAAAACCACTACAAGGACGGTTACTGGACATTTCCCGAATTCGCCCAGAAAACGGATGTGTTTTGCGAACTCATTGGCCGCATTACAGCGCCTAATTTCGGCATTAACTATGATCCGAGCAATACCATTCTGGCGGGCGAAGATCCTCTGGAACTCCTGCGCCGCGTCAAAAACCGCGTTGTTACCATGCACGCCAGTGACCGATATCTGGCGCATGGAACCATCGACGATCTGCGGCGACAGGAGGATGTGATCGGCTACGCCCAACTCTTACGCCATGGCGTGATCGGCCAGGGATTGAATAATTACGACGCCATCTTCATGGAATTGCGATCCGCCGGTTTTGACGGCTGGATCAGCATCGAAGACGGAGTCGATGGCATGGAGCAATTGCGGCAAAGTGTGCTTTTCTTGCGCAACAAAATGCGAGCCCATTGGCCGGTGGAAAACGTGTGTGAAAGATAGTTCACGATGGCGATCAGCGGAAATTTAGCAGACGCGTTCGCGAGCCGTGGTGTGAACGAAAGGTAATTAATGATGGCGATCAATGTGAGCACAGTCCGTGCGGCGGTTGAAACGGCCGAGCCGCCCGGTAATCGCACTTATCGGGGCCCGTTCGCCATCATGACCATCCTCTTTTTCATGTGGGGGTTTCTGACCGTCTGGAATGACATTCTCATTCCGCGCTTCAAGGAAGCGTTCACGCTGAATTATTTTCAAGTGATGCTGATCCAATTCGCATTTTTTGGCGCTTATACCGTCGGCTCGCTGATCTATTACCTGATCTCCATGTTCTGGGGTGATCCCATCAACCGCATCGGCTACAAGAACGGCGTGATCATCGGCCTGCTTCTTGCGGCGGCGGGAAGTATTCTGTTTTACCCGGCGGCCATATTGACATCCTATCCGTTTTTTCTGATGGCTTTATTTATCGTGGGTATCGGATTTGCCATGCTGCAGATTGCGGCTAATCCATACATCACCATCCTGGGACCTGAACGTACCGCCTCCAGCCGGCTGAATCTGTCGCAAGCCTTTAATTCCTTCGGCACAACCATCGGCCCGATCATTGCGGGCTGGTTGATTTTTAAGGTATTCAACGGACCGGGTAGTCAAGGTGCCCAGTCCGTGAAAATTCCATATCTATGCGTGGGCGGCGTGTTCCTGATCCTGGCGGTCTGTTTTATGTTCGCCCATCTGCCGAACTTTACAAACACCGAGCACGTCACCCGCGGTGCCGGTGCGCTTAAACACCCGCACACCGTGCTGGGAATGCTGGCAATATTCATGTATGTCGGCGGAGAGGTCTGCGTGGGCAGTTCCATTATAAATTACCTGAATATGCCCAAGGTCGGCGGACTTAGCCACGAAGCGGCCTCCAAGTTTCTGGCATTTTACTGGGGCGGCCTGATGCTCGGGCGGTTCATGGGGGCTTTCGCATTAAGCGATGTGCGAAGTTGGCTGCGAAATACGATTGTCGTATTGCTGCCAGTGGCGGCTTTTATCACGGTCTGGGTACTTTCCGGACCGGCCAACGCGCTACATTACGGCGTGATGCTGTCGGTGATGCTCCTCGCGTTCTTTCTGAGTGCGGCCAGTCCACAGCGGATGTTGGCGCTGTTCAGCTTGATTATCATCGTTCTGCTGCTGACAGGCATGCGGTCAGCGGGTGCCGCGGCGATATGGGCCATACTGGGTGTCGGTCTATTTGATTCGGTCATGTGGTCCAACATTTTTTCATTGGCCATTGAGGGGCTTGGCGTACTCAAGAGTCAGGCGGCATCGTTACTGATGATGTCGGTTTTTGGCGGGGCGGTGATGCCGCCATTGCAAGGTATTGTCGCCGACCATTTCAGCATTCAGTTCTCATTTATTGTTCCGATGATGTCGTATGTCTATCTCGCGTTCTACGGCTTGTATGGATACCGCGCCGGCAGACAGACAAACACGTCCCCTGCCGAGGCTGGATAGGGATTTTTGAAGGCGTTTCCCAGCGGTAAAATCGTTGCACGAGTCGAATTATGCGTCCAAAAAGACTGTTAAACGTGGCCCTGATCATCGAATCCGGGCGCGCATTTGGCCGCGGATTGTTGCGCGGAATCGCCCGTTATGCACGCACGCAAGGCAACTGGTGTATTGTGTACCACCCTTGGGAATGGGACGATGAAGTACCACGCTGGCTCATGCGGACTCAATGCGACGGCGTCATTGCGCGTATCGAATCCATACCCCTGCTCCATGCGTTGCAGCGACTGAAGGTGCCGGTGGTCGATGTTCGCCGGAAGTACCACACACCGGGCATGCCCATGGTCGGCAGCGAGTACCGTCTGATCGCCCAACTGGCAGTCGACCATCTGCGGGAGAAGGGATTTCGGCATTTTGCCTATTGTGGTTACGCCGGGGTCGATTATTCGGTGCGCCGTCGCGATGATTTCGTCAATTGTCTTAATGATCATCATTATAAGGCGCTGATCTATGAGGGCGGCACGCCGCATTCCGCTGCAACATGGCAGCGGGAATCCACCGCCATGTTCCACGAGCGGGAACTCGGCGCTTGGCTGGCAACACTTCCCAAGCCGATCGGTTTGATGGCGTGTAACGATATGCGCGGGCGGCAGGTGCTCAATGCGTGCAAGACCCGTAGTATTGTGGTGCCTGACGACGTGGCGGTTATCGGTGTGGATAATGATGAGGTGCTTTGCGATTTGGCCGAGCCTCCCCTTAGCAGCGTCATTCCGGCCACAGATCGGATCGGATACCAGGCCGCGACGTTACTGGATGATATGATGCGCGGCCTACGGCCCCCATTGCGGGAAATATGTATTGAGCCATTGGGCGTAGCGACAAGACGGTCCACCGACGTTCTAGCGGTGGAAGATCACCGGGTGGCCATGGCGCTTCGCTTTATCCGTGACCACGCCTGCGAAGGCATCACCGTCGAAGATGTGTTGAACCATCTTGGCGCGAATGATGCCACTCAAGTTTCCCGTAGTACGCTTGAGCACCGTTTTGCCGAAGTTATGGAGCATTCACCGAAAGCGGAGATAATGCTGGTGCGGCTCCGACGCGTGAAGCAATTGCTGGTGGAAACCGACTGTCCCTTGCCTGAAATTGCGGCGCGGGTGGGATTTCAACACGCCGAATATTTGAGCACCCTGTTCAAAAGCAAGTTTGGCCAGACACCGGGGATCTTTCGCCGGCGCATGCGGCGTATGTAATATTACCGGTGTAACTAAGGATGACAATGTATGCCAATCGGACGTGACCTTATCCAAGACATTGATCAATTCATGCCGGCAAAAAATGAAATGGGAATCTGGTGGCTGGGGCAACATAGTTTCGTATTGAAGATTGCGGATAAAATCATTTATCTAGATCCCTTCTTAATCGCTCTCGAAGGGCGGTTGGTTCCGCCGTTGCTGGATGCATCGCACATTCACCATGCGGATATTATTTGCGGTTCCCATGATCATGCCGACCATATTGATCGCGCCGTTTGGCCGACTATGGCGATAGCGTCACCGCAGGCAAAATTTGTCGTCCCCAATTTGCTGCGTGCGGGACTGGCACGGGACCTCAGCATGGCTCCGGATTGTTTCGTGGGCTTGGACGACGGTCAAACTACCGACGTTAACTCCATACGCATTAGCGCGATTGCGGCGGCACATGAACGGCTGAACCGCGATCCGGCCAGTGGGCGGTATCCCTGTTTGGGATTCATTATCCAGGTCGGAACATGGACGATCTACCACGCTGGCGATACCTGTCTATACGAAGGGATGATCGCCAAACTGCGGCGGTGGCCCCATGACGTGATGTTTTTGCCGATCAATGGTCGCGATGCAAAGCGTTATGCCGAAGGGATTGTAGGTAACATGACCTATCAGGAAGCGGCCGATCTGGCCGGTATCTTACAACCGCGATGGGCAATACCGGCCCACTACGGGATGTTTGCGGGTAACAGTGCCAATCCCCTCGATTTCGTGGAATACTGCCAAAGCAGATATCCCGCCATTAAAACCCATGTTTGCAGGAATGGGGAAAGGTTAGTGTTAAGCAAATAAATCCTGCATGCTTGGACCGTTGGCGTGCTGGGTTCGTTGCCGTATTACATCCCGCAGTTTGCCGTTTCTTTTGGATTTATGACCGGTCCGTAGTGATATACATTATGAAAAAACGTAGTCGTTTTACGGAAAAGTCCATTGTGGTGCCCTATCAAAGGGTTCATAATTGTTACCAGATGCCGCTAGGTAAAACACAACTCGCCTGAAGGCATCTGATATCAATACGCCCGCCTGTCGGCAGGTGGGCCGGGGCTTGCTGAGGCGTCCCGGAATTTTGAGATCAGCTGGATCTGGAAATGGAGGTGTGTGGACTCATAGAAGAGTCGTTCCGGCGCGCCGGAAAAGATGTCGTTTAATTACTTCGGCATCGAAATAACGTAACTAATGTCCACGGCCACGTTGGTGTGTGGATCCGCAGCCCGCCCGGTTTGGCGGGAAATTCTATAGGCTCCCAAAGGGAGTAGGAGTTTTGTATGCTTTCCAAAGGCTTGTCAATTTCTAGTGGTTTTTCGCTTGCGGCTGCGGCATTTTTGGCAATGGGCATTGGCGTGGGCGAAGCTGGTGCGACATCGGTGACCAATCTGGTAAATGTCGAATTCGGCCAGGGTAACTCCGGGGCCTCCGGCACGGTCGGATCCGCAGTTTGGGAGACTCAAACCCCTTACAGCCTTAGTTCATCTTCTGATATTTGGAATCGGACATCGTATGGTTTGATTAACAACCAATCCTCCCCCTTGGCTCTGGTGGACACGGCAGGCTCGTCGACAGGCTTGGCGTTGACGCTTAGTGTGACGGGTGCCGATGGGGGTAACACATATGTAGGCTTTAATAACAATCCGGATTCCCTTCTGTACAACACCTATCTTGACGAGCACGGCCTCACAGCTTTTTCCAACGCTGCGTACGCAAAGGTTTCCGGGCTCAACACGGAGGCCAAATATGACCTGATCCTCTATCCAAATGGCAGCACCGTAACCGAGTTTCAGGTTGCCGGCAGCGGAACCTACGGACCCGAAAGCATCTCATCCTATCTAGGCAGCAGCAATCTTAACGCGACCGGTGTAAGTCAGACAACGTTTGTAATGCCGACCAACACGGGTCCCAGTTCCGCGGGCACCGGTTCCAACGTCGGTAACTATCTGCGGTTTGACGGAATTTCGCCGAATAGCAGCGGTGGCATTGTTATCCAGTTTTTCGGAGTTCCGGGCTTCGGCGGCGAAGGTGATTTCTCAGGATTCCAAATTGCGCCGGCATCCAGCGTCCCGGAACCGGCCGCGCTGGGCCTGTTCGCGTTCGGCGGAATAGGGCTTCTATTGACGGCCCGGATGCGCAAAGTTCGGCTATAACCCGCGCTAAAATAATGCTGGCAGAAAAGTAGGGGGCCGCAGGCGACTGTGGCTCCCTTGTCGCGTTGCAGTCTTCCTTTAAGGAGCAGTAATCATGCTTATCCCGGGATTAAATTCGCACGTGTGCGGTCCCGCGCATTCTCCGAGCCGAGCTCGCTTGCGGGCTGGATTTACACTTATCGAGCTTTTGGTGGTAATTTCCATTATCGCCCTGCTTATCGCCCTGCTGTTGCCAGCTCTGTCGCGTGCCAAGAGCTTGGCCCTGCGCGTCGAAGGGGCCTCCAACCTACGGCAAATCGGCATTGCGCTTCACGAGTACGCCGGCACCTTCCGCGGCCAGTTTCCTCTGGCATGCTGCGCCGATTTGCCGTATGGCGATGCGAATCTCTCCACCAACGGCCCACCGGGGACTTGGGCAATTCCGCTGGCCGGGCTTGGTGCTCTATATTACTCGTCGTACGGAGCGGGCGAAAGCTTAATGGTAAACCCTGTTCCGGGAATTCTTTCGCCGACGCGCAGCGGCATAAGCCTTTTATTTTGCCCCTATACGGGAAGTGGAATATCTCTTGAGGATTCCGTGCCCGGAAGTGTTTTCAACATCCAAGGATATTGCACTGGTTGGTGGTGGAGTACGGGAGTGAGTTATTGGGTTGACGAGGGGAAGGATTACAGCCCCGCGTACGACTTGGCAGGCGTCTGCACCACCCCGAATTGGGCCTCGTGGTGGCCTCCATACTTCGAGGGGTCTGGGCCTCCTTACTTTACAGGATCTCCCCGGCAACTCTGGAACGATGATCCGGAGCACGAGCCAGCACTGAATCCGCAATCGAACCCCGGCTCAATTCTAGTGACTGATAACGTGTTCTTTGTCAGCCAGACAGGTTCGCAAGGATTAGTCGGAGGCTCGGCACCCACAGGAGTGGCTGCTTCGAATTATGTTGAGGGTAGCAGCCCCGGCAACGCGCTGCCCGTTGGTGCCAATGAATTGTACAATGATGGCTCCGTGCATTGGGTTCCGATGGATCAAATAAAAGTGCGATATAGCTACATAAACCAAACATTTATGGGTTGGTGACAGCATCCACAGACTTGTTCACGAGCGGAGGTTCGCCATGCCTCGATGAAAATGAGGCAGATTTCTTAATGACTCTGGCATCCATCGGCTGTTTTCGGAGTGGCGGAACGTCGCTGGCAGATGGGTTGTTCGCGCTTAGTAAAAGGAAAATTATTCCCTTAGCTGGCCCTGTTAGCTTGTCCAACTAAAAGGGGGAGGTTCTCAAAACCCAGCGTGTGGCGGAGGCCTTGGCCCTTCCGTCGTAGGATGTGGGCTGTCCCGCCCCTTTAGGCATTGGTTGAGCTATTTTCGGAGAACTAGTATGAAGCGTCGCAGATTTCTCCAAATAACCGGGTTGGCGACAGCAGGCCTTACGCAGAGCACGGTGAACGGGCAAGCCATAATCGGACCGCATCCGGAAAGGCGTTCAGATCGCCCATCGCCGCCCGCGACAGTGCTTATCGCGGACACATCTGGGTTGCCACCTTTAGGCCAAGATTTCTCTGCGTACAGGAATGCCGAGACAGTGCTGCGTCGCGTTGGACTTAGCGTGCGGGGAATGAAGGCTGGAAAGCTCGGTCGGTTGGCGGCCTTAGGTAAGGGGGCAATCCTGCTCTGGGAAGGCCCGGCGTGTCGGGACACGGACTGGCCACATGTTGACGCTTTTCTCAGACGCGGGGGTGCCTTGTTCTGGTGGGGCGGGGGAAAGCCGTTTTCCAATCCAGTGGATGCCGGTGGGAAAATATTGCCATCCACGGACGCGCCCTCGAATATCCTGACACAAGGAACGTTGCAGCCGATCCACGATGTGAACGCGACGGCCTCGTGGAGGCTGACCTCTAAAGGGAAAGATATCTGGCCGGATATGGCCCGGAAAATGCCTTCGGAAAAGTGCTTTTTTCTGACCACCGACGATTCCATTTACCTGCAGAAAAACTGGCCATGGGTTGAATTCATACCACTTCTGACAATTGGTTACAATGCAACAAACTGGGTCTCGCTCCCCCGATCATTCAGTGGGTCGGTTGTCACACTCTTCCGGCATCGCGCCGGGCGCTATGCTGGAGCACAAATCTTACTGGCGTGCTTAGGAAATTCGGATGCGTCTCCTCTCTCCAGCGTAAACCGACAGTCTTCCGCAACCCTTATTGGTGCGGTGCGAGCGCTGGTGCCGCCGGTGCAGACCGAACCGTCACTGGCCAGCCTTGCAAGGCCAGCCCCACCGGTCAACCGGAAGGACTTCTTCTCCAATACCAGAGGTGTCTTGGGTTGTCTGGACTACGCTGCCGCCGACTGGGGTGATCCCGAGACTATCTATTCTGTAAAGCGACTTCGGATGAATGTGGTTGTGGCGGGGATACCTTGGCTTGACGAGCCAGCCAAGGACGGCTCGGTCATCGACTGGGCGGCTACGGACAAGCTTGTGGCGCAGGCACAGGCTGGCGGGTGGGCGGTGATCTTTGATGGGTGGATGATGTGCTTAACGCACCCAGGTTGGGCTACCGAGAAAGGCGGCCACGGGTCCATGGTCGCGTCGAATCACAACCCAATATTTAGGGAACGCTTCCAAAGAGCGATGGCAGAACTTGCCGGGCGCTATGCCGAACATTCTTCCGTTGTTGCGCTATTTGTGACACCCACCACCAGCACATCTTGTTTCAGTATAGACGAGAGCATGTACGGTATGGGCGCATGGGCGGCGCACGCCGCCAAACAGGGGCTTCCGACGGGGCTGCCGAGGCAGCCAGAGGGAAGTGAGCTTGACCTCTCACCAACCAGGGCAGCATATATCCAGTTCTGGGCCGCAAGCTACCTCACTTTCATGCGTGGCGTCATCCACGCGGCACGAGCTAACGCTCCAGACATGCCACTGCTTGTGCGTGGTGGGTACTTTGCGTCGGCGCTCGAATTTCGGTTGGCATCGGAATTCCATAATGTAGCGCCCCATTGTGAGTGCGTTGAGACCAGCCGTTACGTCGAGTCCACCTTTCGCGGCTTCGCACAGCGGTATGGCGTTCCGATTAGCGGTGAAAATGGTTGGCCCAAGGAACGCGGAGCGGCACTGCAAATGACCATCGCAACAATATTGTTGGGCGGTTACAACGATTTTGAGTATTCGTTTGGAGGACCACTGTGGGCACGGCCAGGGCTCAACGGCTTCGAGGCCCTCTCCCGCGTGTGGCCGCAGATGCGGGGATGTCAGTACGCTGCGTCGCGTACAGCAATATTAGTGCCAGATGCCACCATGTGGGCATCCGATTGGCCGAAGGTTCGGCAAGGCGGTCCTTGCGTGAGATCTTTCATGGAGCGAAGCGGGATTCCATTTCAGGCGGTCAGTGCACAGTGGCCAAAACTCGATGGAATTGAGATTCTCATCGCGGAGCGGTCCAATGATATTATGCCTGATCACGCACGGGACGCGATAGCCAACTGGGTAAAACGTGGCGGAATGCTTATCGCCTTTCCAGACACCGGCAGGTTCGACGCATCAGGAAGCAGTTTGTCGCTGGCGCGCTCTTTGGGCGTGGAAAGCTTGAAACCGGGAGAGGTACGAGTGGGGACCGGGAAGCTGGTCGTGTTGGATGGCGGGGTGCCAACTTGGACCGACGCACCGGAGACAAAGCTGATTGGTATCCTTAAGGCTGCGGGAGTCGCTCCTCCAATTACGGTGACACCAGCAGTCGTCCAAGCGGTGTTCGTCACGGAAAGGAAGGTCTACTTGGTGGTCTATAACGAGTCGGTGAAACTCATCAGTGCCTTTTTTAACGAGAGCCAATTGCCAGCGGTCGAAGGCGCTTTGCCAAGTTTGACGGTAACGGCCACCATCCCAAAGGGGATGACGAGTGCTCGCGATTTGATTGCGAATGCAGCACTTCCGGTGGTGAATGGGCAGGTGCGCTTTTTGCTTCCAGCCACCGAGTGGCGCGTCGTGGAGTTCTCGGCGTGATATGTTTCGCGGCTCCCGTTAAAAATGGCTTGGCTCGGGATAGACAAGAATGGTAGCGGGCTTTGAGTCCGCCGAAATGCTATTTGCAGGAGTTTAGATATGCAGTCAAGCTGTCCAATGTTTTTCGCTTGGGTAGGCCGCGCCGTGGGCGTTGGCATTTTCCTGATACTGGCGGTTGGCGGCATGGCGCACGGTGCGGATTTAGCTGCGCTGGTGAATCCTTTTGTGGGAACGGCCGCAGGCGGTGATACGTACCCTGGCGCTACAGTACCCTTTGGTATGGTAGCACTAAGTCCCGACATGCAAAATGGCTACTACACCTATCAGCAAAACAAAATCGTTGGTTTTAGCACGACGCACTTGAGCGGGGCTGGATGCCCAAGCGACGGTGATGTTTTTTTCACCGCCACCACCGGGCCGGTGCGTGTTCAGCCCAAGAATTACTGCTTCACATTCAGCCACCAAAGGGAGGGCGCATCCCCTGGTTACTATCGAGTGTTTATGAAAACATGGGGTATCAAAGCCCAGTTGACTGCAACCACACGTTGTGGCATGGCAAAATTTACGTTTCCAGCAGGCCGCCCGGCCAACGTGCTGATCCCCATCAGCCATACGGTTACCGGCACCGTAGCCTCGAACATTCATATACTCGATAACCGCACCATAACCGGATCAGTTACGAGCCTGACGTTCTGTAATACAAACCGGCCCTATACGGTTTATTTCGTAATGAAATTCAACCGCCCTTTCAAATCCTTCGGGGTCTGGAAGGGCCGCACCGTAGTGCAGGAAAAGCACAATATGATGCAGGCCAGCGGCAATGGAAGGCTGGTAAAAAGCAGTCAGCCCGGGGATCTGCGCATCAGAGACGTACGTTTGGCCGGCGCGCCAATCGGAGCGTATACGAGTTGGCCTGCGGTCAACTACGCACGAGTTTTAGAAGTTCGCATTGGAATATCCTACGTCAGTGTGGGCGGCGCGGAGAAAAACTTGGCGGCGGAAATTCCACGTTGTAATTTCAGCGCCGTTCACTCGCAAGCCCATGCCCGCTGGAACAAGGCGCTCGCAGTGATTACCGTGCATGGCGGTACTTTAAATCGCCGGAAGATTTTCTATACAGCACTTTATCACGCCCTGCTGCTACCGAATGTGTTTGATGACGTGGATGGCAGGTACATCGGCTATGACAATAAAATTCATCATGTACCGGCGGGCCACCGCCATATTTACGCGAATTGGTCCGGTTGGGACATCTACCGCAGTGAAATGCCGCTGTTGACGATCACTGAACCGCAACGGGCGCAGGACATGGCGCAATCGGTGGTGGAGATGGCCAAACAACTTGGGTACATAGACCGCTGGCCGGAGGCCAACCGCCCCACGGGATGCATGAATGGCCATCCGCTAACGAACTGCCTTGTGGAAATATGGCAGGCAGGTCTGCACCATTTCGACATAAAAGCAGCTTACCGGGCTATGATACAACAGTGTTTCCCCAATTATCTTAGGGGTCATGCAGACCTGACGGACCAAGGAGCTTATCAGGATGTAGGGTATCAGCGTTATGGTGTAATTTCACCCGCGGATGCCAACGTGGCATCCGCAGAGGAAAACGACATCGCTTTTTCGGCTCTGGGGCATCTGGCGCGGGGGCTTGGAAAAAAACGGGATGCCGATGTGCTGTTTGGTGACGCGTTGCAGTATACCTCTATGTATAATCCCACAACAAAGTTCATGCAGAGGCGTAACTCCCAAGGGGCTTGGATGCCCTTGAACAAGAACGCCCGCGACGCCTACAACTACCAATTCTACTGCGAAGGTTCGGCATGGGAATACGATTGGCTAGTTCCCGAAGATATGTATGGACTCATCGAACTAATGGGCGGAAACAAGGGCTTTTCCGCGCGGTTGCAGCGGTTCTTCGCGGACGGTCATTACGACCCAACCAACGAGCCGGATGTACAGTCACCCTTCCTCTTTGACTATTGCCGCCAGCCATGGCGCAGCCAATATTGGGTAGCCACCAATGCCGACACCTCTTATAGGGATACTCCGAACGGCTTGGCGTGGAGCAAACTTATGGGCACGGGCAACGACGACTGCGGCGAAATGTCGGCGTGGTATGTGTTATCGCAGATCGGGCTGTATCAGGTGGACCCCAGCCATCCGGATTTTGAAATCACCACGCCGCGCTTCCCAAAAATCACCATCTACCTGCAATCACCACATCCCGGCAAAACCTTCATAATTGCCACGCCCAACGGCGGCGGCAAAAATAGGTACATCCAATCCGCAACATTGGACGGGACACCACTTAGCAAACCGTGGCTGCCGGAGCGCATGGTATTTCAAGGTGGCATCTGGAATGTGATAGCCGGAACCGCACCCAATAAGAACTGGGGAGCGGCACACGGTGATGGGCCGCCGTCGTTGTCGGGAGGACCGGTGAAGTGGTAAAGCCTTGCGATGAAGAAATGCGGATACGCGTAATTAAAACGACCTAATGGTGCAAGTAACGTTTGTATTTATTGGACAATATCATGAAAACTTGTCTTGCTGGCAACGCGGTGTAAAGTGAACGAACTGCGCGAAACATATTTTTTTTACTGCCCTTAGCGACCACGTTTGTAGCTTGTTGCTGCATTTTTGGACGTAAGCAATCGTCCGTGGAATGAGATGGGTAAAAAGTACCGCAACCGCTCATGCTGTAAGGCCGGTGTGGTATTCTGACATTATTAAGCTATCGCCAGGGGACCTTGCCGACCGCAATAGGAGCTACCGATGCCGAGATTTAGTCGTCGTGTATTTTTGATGATGATGTCCCAAGCGGCAACTGCCACAGTTGCCGTTAATATGTTGCATGAGCCAGGATTGTGGGGGCAAAACGCCTCGCGGGATCCGCTCCGGCGCGAGCCGCACGGCGGCAATTCGGGCGAGGCTTTATCGCGTATGAAATCGTGGTTACTCGACGCAAAAAGTGTTGCGCCGGTCAAGAATCATCGGCTTCTAACCCAGATTGGCAAGGTTCACACATGGGTGCGGTCTTCATTCCAGATATCGCCCGACGCCAGGCCCCCGGCTAACGCTGAAGAGCGCAATAAAGTTTCATGCCAGGCATTGGTTATTGCGGCAGGAAAGTCCATATCTCTGCGCTTGCCCGAGACAGGGATTCGGCTGGCGGCGCTTGCCCAAGTGAACCATGGTGCCATGCCGGGCAGCGGTGCGGTTCTCGTGGTGCAGGCGAATGGCCGGGAAATATTCCGATCCGAAGCGTTGGACGCGGGCCAGCCGCCAGTTCCGATTCAAGTTGACCTGGAAAAAGCGCGTGAGTTTTCCTTGAGCGTGGCCCGGCCAGCGGGAAAATTGCTAGCTGCGGATATCCTTGAAGTCACCTTACCCAAGGTGACACTGACCAATGGACGCGTGCTTCCACTTGGCCAAACATCCGAGGGTCCGGATCTAACAGTACTTTCGGCCGCCGCCGCTCCCTTTTCATTTCAATACCAGGGGCGGGATGTGCGGACTGAAATTGATTCATGGCGACGGCTGGTGCGCGTAACGGATGAAACCGGCTGGACGCGATACGAGATATCATATACCGACCCGGCCACACAACTGGAGGCTCGGTGCGACGTGAAGGTATACAAAGACTTTCCGGCGGTGAATTGGGTGCTGAGATTAACCAACCGTGGATCGGCCGATACGCCGCTGCTGGAAAACATCCTTCCGCTGGATTTAAATCTGGTGATCCCTGAGGGCGGAGACTACATTCTTCACCACTCCAATGGAAGCACCATGAGCCCGCTGGATTTTCTGCCGATGGCGACACCCATAGGGGCTAACGACCGGATAGTACTGGCACCGAACGGCGGCCGGTCATCCGACTCGGTTCTGCCTTTTTTTAATTTACAGTGGCGGGGCGGCGGCGTGGCGGGGGCCATCGGTTGGACGGGGCAATGGTCCATGCGTCTCCAAAATGACCGACATCGATGCGGCTCGCTTCAAGCGGGGCAGCAAACAACGCGGTTGAAATTGCACCCTGGCGAGAGCATTCGCACTCCGAGCATTGCGCTGGTTCCTTGGCGAGGGGACTCCGCTGTTTCAGGGAGTAATCTGCTGCGGCGGTTACTGCTGGCACACGTTGTAGCGCGAATAGATGACAAAATTGCCGTGCCACCAGTTTCAATGTGGCAGCTATCCTTCGTTGGTGGCAACCAAACTCTAAATGATGTCAACGAGGAAAATCAACTGGCGGCAATTGAACAAATTGCTGAAAACCATTTTGGCACAGAAGTATTCTGGCTGGATGCGGGCTGGATGGCTGGCGGTGGGTGGTGGGGCGGCGTGGGCAACTGGACCGCCGACAAAAAAAAATTTCCAAACGGCCTTAAGCCAGTGGCGGATGCCGCGAATAAGCAGGGGATGCAGTTTTTATTGTGGTTTGAGCCCGAACGAGTCATTGCGAAGACGCAGGTGGCGGAGGAACATCCGGAGTGGGTAATGCATAACGCCGCCTTTGGCATCCAGGGACTTTTTGCTTTGGGCAATCCGGATGCTCGGCGATGGATGACTCAGTTGCTTTCCAATCGAATCAGAGAATGGAATATCGGAATCCTGCGGCACGATTTCAACATCACGCCGTTGCCGTTTTGGAATCAGGCCGATAGGCCGGACCGCCAGGGAATAACGGAAATACGGTATATTGAAGGACTCTATGCGATGTGGGACGAACTGCGAAGCCGCTTTCCGCGGCTGGCTATTGATTGTTGCGCCAGCGGTGGCCGACGAATTGATCTTGAATCGATACAACGATGTTTCTACCTCTGGCGCAGCGACGTGATGTGCTTGGACCAGCCCAACGCTACATATTGCCAGGCAGAGAGCTCAGGGCTTAATAGATACGTCCCCACGAACGGGGGGGCTACGGGGAATGCGAATGTTGATGTCTACGATTTTCGCAGTTCCGCGACGGCCGGGGTTGTCCTTTATATCCCGCAAACCCCGCAACAGGTACAATTGATCCGTGAGGCGATCGCGGAATTAAAAATGCTTCGTCCACTATACTTGGGAGATTATTACCCGCTGACGCGAACCGGGATCGATAACACACAATGGGAAGCTTGGCAGTTTGACCGGCCAGAAACGGGCATGGGATTCGTCATGTATTTTCGACGCCCAAAATGCCCCGGAACTCTGGTACGCCTTGAACTTAAAAACCTAATCCAAGGTGCTTTGTACAAGGTCGCTTGGAAAGACTCCACCTTCCGATTCGCGGGAACGCGGGTAATGACTGGCCGGGAACTCACCCATTTTCCGGCCGTTATTAAGCATCCACGAGGTACCGGTCTCCTTATCTACCAGCGAACGCATTCTTAATTGCTGCCGTGCTCAAAGCGGACTCTTCGATACGATGCAGTGGTTTATACCGGGATAATGCCCAGCAAAATCAATAGGTTTTTGCGTCTTGCAGGCAGCTTTTGCCTGGTGGCTGCAATAACGCCACGGTGCGGAAGCGGTGCCGGCCTGAACCAATTGCGTCCGGCACCGCGCGCCGCCGGCGATTCCGCAGCCAAAACGGCTTGGTAAGTTGTCGCGTGGGTGCGTGCGTTGACCATGCCCAAGAGTAAACCACACAACACGCGCCAGCGCAAAAGTCGCAAATGAGACCGGGCTATTTTAGTTCCGGACGCCACAGGCCCGAAGCTCGCGGCACCGGGCTGCCACCTGGGGAGATGACGCAGGGCACGGTAATTTCAGCGGGATGGTCATCAATCATGCTGTGACGGTGCATGTTATTCAGCCTCTGTGGCTGATATTTTGCGATTATTGGCTTATTAGAGCATTTAACAGTAAGAAGACGGTGTATCGGCAACGTCGGCTGGGGCATTTGGGATATGCTTGACCGCTGATCGTTGCGGCGATAATTTCCATACAACAAATCCTTGGCTCGGACGTTATACTAACGATAGGAAATACACCGGTCTGAGGCCCTGCTGGACCACAGGCCAAGTGCATCAATGTTTCGGGGTGTCCACGATGACCGCCATAAATCCCGCCGGGGCGCTACCTGAAGACTTTCATCACATCCTCCAGAAGTTGGAGGAAGCGGGCAACCGGTTGCGCGTTGCCATGTTCGTCGGAGCGCTGGCGCGGTTCGCAGCGCTGGTCGTACCTGTAACAATCGGGGCGCTATTCTTAGCGGGCATCACAGGATCTCATGTTGGGGCATGGTTGGTGTGGCTGCTGCTGGCAGCTATTCCGCTGGCCATCGTAGTGGGATACTGGTGGTTCCTGCATGAGATGGTCTGGAAGCGACCAGCCTATGGGCAGATCGCCCGGTGGGTTGAGGAGCAGGCCGCCGCTCAGGAGTTACCGCTGGACAATCATTTTATCAATGCCGTTCTTCTGGCGGATGAGTTTGAAAAACTTCCACCGGCCGCCGCAGGCCGCACTGATACCCGCGGCGTGCTGATCCCGCAGGTGCTTAAGGAAATCAGCAGCAGCATTGAAACGCATCAACTTTCACAGATCGCGCCATGGCGACAGCAACGCAACGTATGCCTCCGCGCCGGCGTGATTATCCTGATCTGTGCCTTGCTGACGCTGCTTTTTCACAGTCAGATGTCCCACGGCTTGGCGGTCCTTTCAGCGCCGGGTCGGTTTGTTCCCATGCAGGGCGCCGCGCAGATTGTCGATGTGCAGCCGGGTAACGAAACCGTTCTGGCCGGGGAGCCGGTGGATTTCATGGCCCGTATTAATACCCCGGGCCACAAACTTGTCCCCACCACGTTATTTCTGCACTTCAAAAGCGGCGTACGGAAGAAAGTGGCCATGGTAGCCTTTGGCCGCAATAATAGCACATTCCGCTTTCATCTCGGAAGCGTGGCGGAGAATTTAACGTATATGGTCCAAGCCGCCGGAACGCAAAGCCAGAAATATCATCTGACCGTGCTACCGAAAATCACTTTAAAGCAATATCAGATCCACATCACCGCCCCCGCCTATACCCAGGTAGCACCCCAGACCATCACGCTTGCCGGGAAGGTATTTAACGCAGCTTCCGCATCCGCGACGGCTCCCTTCGGCAGCAAAATCACGCTGACCGCAACACTGGATCACACGGTGATTGGTGCCTCGGCGTTGGTGGAAATGCGTGGTGGCAAAATAATTTCAGCGACCAGCGATAATCAGAAAACATTTTCCCTGTCCTGGATTGCGGATCAGACCGTGCATTATAACTGGCTGATTAATGACTCACACGGCAACGCCCTGCAGCGCTTTCCGGCATCTTCAACATCGGCACCCGACAGGCTTGTAATTCGTGTCACGCCTGATGCTCCGCCCATGGTGCATGTTCTGGTGCCCCACAAAGATATCTTTGCACTTCCCGGCGCGACCATTGCCATGGAGGCCAAGGCCACCGATGACTATGGCCTGACCGCTATGACCTTGGAAACCGCTGTTGATGGCGGCAAATTTACCGCTTTGAGCCAATGGCAGATTTCGAATGCGGAAAACGGCAAACCCGCCACGGCTTCCACCATTCGCGAATTATTCATACTGCCCGCCAATAAATATCATCTTGGCCAAAGCGTACACTACCGCTTTACAGCCACAGATAATCGGCAGATCACCATCGGCCAGGCAAACTACGGTCCGCAGACCACGTTGGGACGCACCTATACCATCAAGCTGCAAAGCTCCGCAACCTCCGCCATCAATAGCAGCCGCTGGGCCCGCTTGGAACAGCGGCTGGAAAAAATGTTGGCGCAGCAGCAGGGATTAATTGTTCTGGCCAACGGCATCCATTTGTTGCCGCCGCTGACGACCGTCCATAAAACCGCCTCAGCGGTGGCCGGCGGTCAGCGAAATCTGCGGCAATATATGGATAGCACGTACAAACATTTCCCGTTCATCCATTCCATGGACACCATCCAGCAGGCGCTGCACGTTATTGTGCATGGAGACGCAACGCAGGCTGTCGCCCGTGCCGATGACCTGGGCTTGGTGTCTGACGCTGGGGCCGTGACGTTGGAATTTAACAAGCTTCACACGCATGAACTTAATATCCTCAATGCAATTAAAGCCTTGCTGGCCATGGCCGGTGCCAAAGCCGGCGGCGTGGATTCTGTGGTGTCGCATCAGGGCACAAATTTCCCCGACCAAGGCCGGGAACAATGGCGACAACTGGCACTGGCGCTAAAGAAATTGGAAAAGCAGCAGCGCGGTGTAATGAACACATCCATGAAATTGGCGCAAAAACCCATCAATCAATTTGACGCCAAAGATAAAAAGGAATTGCTTAAAGCCCAGGCCATGGAAGATAAATGGTCCAAATTCCTCAACCAGAAACTGGTCAATATGAGCAACCTTACTGAGCAGGATCAGGCCAATGCGTCGTTAAAAGATGATCTCGCCCAGATGAACGTGGATTTAGCGATGGCAAAAGGAGCCTTGGCGGCCAAAGCCATGAAGATCGCCACGCCGCTGGAACAGGAAGGATTGGAAGATGCCAAGAAGCTATCTTCCAATATTGAAAAATGGCTCCTTCAAAAGCCCGATACCTACAAATGGGAAATGGAAGAACCCGTCACCCAAAATGATGTCCCCGCTCCGCCGCTGCCTGCACAGCTTTCCGACATGATCGGCAAGCTGCTGCAACACGAAGAAGATCTTACCAGCGATATGGAATCTCTGGGCAGTAAATGGAACGATTCAATGAACAAAGGCTTGGGTTGGGGCGCTCTCGACGGCCCCATCAGCGATATGAGTGCCCAGGGCGTCACTGGCAATACCATGCCCAAAAATGATGAAATCCAGGGCCGCAGCGGCTCGGGGCGTGAAGGCCGGGCCAGTGGAGAAATGGTGGGTGCCACCGCCACCGATAAAGGCGGCCGCCGCACGCCCACGCGGTTAACCGGTGATCAATTCAGCTCCGGCCAGATAAAAGATTCCTCCAAGCAGCCGCCGGGCGGCGCTACCGGCGGCGGAAAAGCGTCTGGTTACGGCGGTGCCGGACTGGAAGGCCCCGCCCCGCTGAGTATGCAAAAAGATATTAAGCGCATGGCCGGAATTCAGGCACAACTGATGAATCAGACCGATCGCCTGCGCATTCAATTACGGGCCGCGGGTTTTAACAATTTCAAACTCATAGAATCCGCTGTGCTTATGCAGGATGCACAACAAGCCATGCACGCCTACCATTATCATACTGCCCTGCTGTATCAGAAATTAGCCAATCAAAGCCTCAATACCGCCAAGGTCATTAACCAGGCTGAATCACGATTAACCTTGGACAACTCAACGGTCGGCCACAAGACGCTGCATAAACTTTCGGACTCCATGCTCGGTGCCATGCCCAAAGGCTATGCCGATCCGGTGAAAGCCTATTTTGAAAAGCTCTCGCAATCTTCCAAGTAAAAAAAGACGCGGGCAATCCGCTTGCGGCACATTGCGACAATCACTGTGCCGCTGGATTTCCCTTCGCGCCCGCATGGCCATAGCGCTGCAATGCCGTGCGATGCGGTGTAATAAAGTCAATGATCGGGTGACATTTCTATTTCGGCTAAGCACGTTATATTTCTATTTCTTAGCAACAAACAACCCCACCCAGCCATTTACATTGCCTGAAAATCCTGTAATATCCCTTGTGTGTCCACGAGCGGTATTTTTAACCTGAGGCGATTTCTGTTGGTTTGACAGATGTCGCGTTTACTGTGTTGACCTTTATTTGGACTTGCCATCATGCGAACGATGTTGTTACCTGACGCCCAACGTTATGCCACAGTCAGTGCTGCGGAGCTGCGCACGCACTTTCTTATCGAAAATCTTTTCACCGCCGGCCGTATTGATCAGGTTTGGTGTGAAGCGGACCGGGCAATCATCGGATCAGCGGTGCCGGTTGGCAATCCTCTGCCGCTGGAATCCGTGCCCGAAATGCGCTCCACTTTTTTTTGTGAACGCCGGGAAATCGGCATTCTCAATATTGGAAACGCCGGTACGGTGACCGCAGATGACAAAGTGTACACCCTGGATAACCTGGATTGCCTGTATATCGGCATGGGATCTAAAGATATCCGCTTCAGCAGTCAAACGCCTGAAAAGCCGGCTCGCTTTTATCTTCTAAGTTACCCAGCGCATCATGTTTATCCCGTTGCATTAGCGCGCCGAGCCGACGCCCAGGCGGTAAAACTTGGCTCTGCCGCAACATGTAACAGTCGGACCATTTATAAATTCATCCACCCCGAAGGGATTAAGAGTTGCCAATTGGTCATGGGCTTTACGCAGTTGGATTCCGGCAATGTCTGGAATACCATGCCGCCGCACACGCATTTGCGCCGTTCGGAAGTTTATCTGTATTTTAACATGGCCGCCGATGCCCGCGTGTTTCATCTCATGGGCCGCCCGGATGAAACGCGTCACTTGGTCATCGCCGACCAGCAGGTGGTTGTGTCACCCGCCTGGTCCATTCACGCCGGTGCCGGTACGGCCGCGTATGCGTTCTGCTGGGGCATGGGCGGTGAGAATCAGGCATTTAATGATATGGATGGGTTGACGACTGCTGAGTTGATCTAAGGCCCTGATGAACGGACAAGCCGCTGGTTATTAGCGCGGTGCTACTAACGATACCGGCCTGACTGGAGATATTTCCTCATGCTCAATGAAAACAAGTTTCCAAAACGTGCGGCATTGCTGCTGCTGGGCACGCTGCTGATGTGTCAGGCCGGTGTACCCTGCCGCGCTGCGACGATCAGCCGGGCGCGAATTGTTTCCCAAATTGAACGCTGCGCGAACGTCGAAATATCCATGCTTCCCCGGAATCCCCGTACCGGTTGGGTGCATGGCGTATTGTATATCGGTTTGGTTGATCTATATCGCGCCACCGGCGATAAAACCTTTCTTCAACCTGTACTGAACATTGGAAATAAAGTTCATTGGCACATACGCCGGTTTGGACACAAACTCACCAGTGAAGGCTCTGGTAATTCCTACTGTTTCGGCCAGGCCATCACCAGTATCGCAGCCCTGCATCCCGGATCAGTAACGCTGACACCCTTGGAGGCGCGATGCAATGAGATGCTGCGCTATTTCAAAACTTCCAATGGCAACCCCGACAAACTCGCGTGGTGGTGGTGCGATTCCCTTTTCATGGCCCCCACGACATTCGCCCATCTTTCCATTCTTACACATAAATCGAGATATGTCGATGCCATGAATCAGCAATGGTGGTTCGTTACGCATCTGCTCTATGACAAAAAAGAGCATCTGTTTTTCCGTGATCACCGCTTTTTCAAAAAAACCGCGGCCAACGGCCAAAAGGTATTCTGGTCCCGCGGCGAAGGCTGGGTGCTGGCGGGCACCGCGCGCGTGCTGAAATATCTGCCCGCGCATTTCCCGGACCGCAGCCGATATGTCAAGCTTTTTCATCAAATGGCCGCCAAAATTGCATCGTTACAAGGTGCCGATGGAATATGGCGGCCAAGTTTGCTGGATTACCACCAGTTTCCAACTCCGGAAAGCAGCGGAACCGCGCTGTATTGCTACGCCATGGCCTGGGGAATCAATCACCATCTCTTAAACAAAAAGCGGTATATGCCGGTGGTGGCAAAAGCCTGGGCTGGCCTGCTGTCCATGCGCAACAAAGCCGGTGATCTGGCCCACGTACAAAAGCCCGGCGACCGCCCCGCCATGGTCACCCCCGATGTCACCAAACCCTACGCCTCCGGCGCATTTATCATGGCCGGCGTACAACTGCTGAAATTAGCCCCCTTCACCCTGCCCCCCATCCCGAAGTTACACGACAACAACCGGTGAGGGGGCAATCATTTAATCGTCACTGAGTTATAAGGGCCACAATCCAGCCATGCTGCTCGATTGGCACAACGGGCTTTGAAGCGGTAGTGCTATTGCTTAACCGTCTTCCAGAATTTTGTTTCCACCTGTTGAAATTGGCTGAAGGTGGTGTTGAGTTTTCGCATGAGTTGATGCAACTGTGCCTGCTGGGCCGGGTTTTGCGGATTAACCGCGGAGGCTTTGAGCACATCCGCGGCGTGTTGCAGGTGCCGCGCGGCTTGATCAAACTCGCGCACGGCGTCATAAATTTCTACGTTGTTGATTTCTTTTTTACTGGGCTTGTAAAGCAACCGCCAGGGGCTGTGGCGAATTTCCACGGCGAAGGTTTTAAGATTCACCGAAGCGCCGTGCAAGGCCCGGATGATACTGTCTATGCGGTCCTGATTCTTGGCCAACAGGGAATTGGCTTGTGCGGTTAACGCAGTACTGTTGGTGAACGTGGCGTGCACCTGATTCAGGTCAGACTGCGCTTTGGCCAATAATGCGGGGATGGCTTTTTTTATATCAGCTGTGACGGCGTTGATATTTACAACCGCCCCTTTTCGACCGGAATGCAGCAGCTTGCCGGCTTGATCCATGGCATAAGCGGTCTTATCCGCAGCAACATCGTATTTGGCGACAACGGGTTTAATTTCCCCATGCACCGACTGCAACACACCAGCGGCACCGGTGGCGGCCGTGCGGAGAGAGTCAGCGGTCGCTCCGAGCTTGGTTAAATCCGCATTTATAAGCGGCACGGTGGTCGTGCGAACTTGCGTCACCATCGCTTTAATTTGCGGAGCCAGTGAAGCCACCGTGGCCAATGCATGACTAATACCGCTGGGCCGACCGGTTAGAACGTAATCCGGGGGCAACGGCGTTCCCGATCCCAGACTCACAAAATTCAACCAGCTTGTGCCGGTGATGGTGCCTCCAATAACCACTTGAGCGCCCGTACGCAGCGTATATTTTTTTGGCATGGTGAAGGTGACCCGAACAAAAGGTTTTTTTACATGGGTAATTAAGCGGATGGATTGGATTTCCCCCACGGTAAAACCCGCCACGCGCAAATTATCACCCACCTGCAGGCCGCCTAAATCATCACGCAGCGAAAAACGGGCGGCACGCACCTGCATAGGTTCAAATACCCGGGCAAAGCCTTTGATGGCCACGATCAAAACCAGAATAAGCATGATGCTCAAAAGCATAAACACGCCCGCACGAAAGGCATCACGTTGTTTTTTTGCCATAGGGCACCTCATGTATTTTACGTCCAAGAAGTTCAGCTTTGTAACTGACTTGATCCGACGGATTTACGAACGGCCCATCCAGGCGGCCGTCAATAAATTGTCGCACCAGCGGATCAGTGGTCGTGCGAAAATATTCCACCGAGCCGACGGCGGCAAATTTCCCATCGAATAATAAAGCCACGCGATCGGCAAGCTTAAACGCGGATTGCATATCGTGGGTAACCACAACGCTGGTAGTGCCCATTTTATCTTTTAGATTCATAATCAATTCATCAATTTGCGCTGTGCTGATGGGATCCAGACCCGCGGTCGGTTCATCATAGAATAAAATCCGCGGCTGCATCATCAACGCCCTGGCCAGACCTCCCCGTTTTTTCATACCGCCGGAAAGTTCCGCGGGCAGTTTATCAATATGCTCGCGAAGACCGACGAGTTGCAGATAAATTTGTGCCATAAGATCAATCGTTTGATCATCCAGATCGGTGTGCTCCCGGACGGGCAACGCGAGATTTTCCCGCAAAGTCATAGAGTTAAACAACGCCCCGGTCTGAAACAGCACCCCTACAGACTTCCGCCAGGAATCCAACTCGCGGCGGTCCATATCATCCAGGGATCGCCCGCGAATCAACACTTGCCCGGAATCAATTTTGACATGCCCCATAAGCACCCGCAAAAGCGTGGATTTTCCCGAGCCTGATCCGCCCATGATCACCAGCGTTTCTCCGGGAAAAATATCCAGATGGAGATCGCGGTAAATCATCCGGTCGCCGAAGTGTTTGTTGATGCCCCGAAGTTGAATCAATGGTTCCGGCATTACACGCCCAGATAAAAGAAGACAGAAGTGAAAATCAGATCCACCAATATCAACGCTACAATGGTGAAGACCACGGTTTTGCTGGTATTCAGCCCCACCCCCTCGGCCCCGCCGCGGACTTTCAACCCCAGGAAGCAGGCAATGGCGGTGATCAGCACACCAAACACGCCCGCTTTGATCAACCCGGTAACAAAATCACCGACTTTCAGAATCGCCAATGCGTGATGGGCGTATTGCATGGCACCAAGATGCAACAGCAGCGCCGACGCCACCAGACCACCGAACATCGCGGCCAAATCTCCCACCACAGTCAGACACACCATCATGAACATGCCCGCCAGCACGCGCGGCACCACCAGGAAACGGATGGGATCAATGGCCATGGCCTCCATGGCTTCAATTTCCTCTCCCACCACCATTGTTCCAATTTCCGCCGCGATCGCCGCCCCGCCGAACCCGGTCATGACCACAGCGGAAACCAACGGTCCCATTTCCCGGAAAGTCGCCAGGGCTACTACGTCCGCGGTCACGGGGACGATGCCGAATTTAGCCAATTCCGGTGCCATCTGCATGGCCAGAATGGCCCCGATGCAGAACATCACCAAAGAGACAATAGGAATGCTCTCCACACCGATGCGATTCATTTGTATCCATAAATTCCGCCAGGCCAGATGCCTGCCGCGCCCGCTGGATAGCGCCGGGGCGATAGCCCGAAGCGTGTCCAGGAGCAGATAGAAAAAATCGCCGAAGAATTCAATCGCGGCGCGCATCAGCACCTCCGACGCTTTGGCCGGATGATTTTTGCGGCGGCGCACAATGCGGACAGCTCCGGGGAACAGCACAGGACGATCCAGCCAAGAGTTCAGCCGCTTGGTCGGCGGGCATATCATCTACCATGATGACCATATCATCAAGATGCCCAATTTCAATGATGCCGCGCACTTCTTTATGCACATGAGCCAAATAAAGTTGTGCATCAGGAGGAAGATGCTGCAGTATTTCCGCCAAAATAGCCAGGCCCGCTCCACTGAAGCGATTCAACTGCTCCATTTCAAAAATCAGCTTTTTAGGTTTAAGTTGGTCCACGATGGCCAGCAGTTCTGTACGCAACAGGGGACATAGATCAAAGGTCATACCGACGTTAAGGCGATAAAAAACGCGACCCGCCCCAAGATCCTCAACGGTTCCCAAGGCAGAATGCGGGATAGACTTTTTGCGAAATATCATGACGCGCCCCCCGATATCGCGGTAACAGTGCCAATATGCCCGAGTTTGGGTGCAGGTAAGTGAAAATCATTGCTGCGCTGCGTTGCAAACCACTTTTTCCACCGCGCCGTGGCCGTGTCGCGGCGCGTTTTAGAGGCATAATATATAAACCCAAATTGCCGGCCGGTGATTTTATGCAGAGCATAAATAGCATAAAAGCGAATGGCTGAATCTTGGCTCGACAAGGCTTTTATCAGCGTGGGAATCGCCTTTTTATCATCCTGGCGGGCGGCCAATTTCATCGCAGGAATCTTCAAAGCCGGATCATCACTGGCTAAGTCAGGCCGGCCTAATGACAAAAGTCCGCAGCCTGTCAGCAGCAGCAGGGCCACAACCAGAACTGTAGATTCAGTGACCCGCATTGTCCTGTTCCTAGCAGACACTACCGCGCAAAACGATCTACCGGCATCCATCATAACCGGAATTTGACAGTGGCAGTAATCTGTGAAAAACGGAAGCAATGGGTGATTTGTCAAAATTAAAGCTTTGGCTATAATGCGGTGCTCTCTGGCCCTCATCGTCTAGAGGCCTAGGACACGGGCTTTTCACGCCTGTAACTGGGGTTCGAATCCCCATGAGGGCAGTTTGGTTCAGCCGCCGCAGCCTGTAGGCAGGCCGCGGCGGCGTTTGAGGAATTAGAGGAATTAAATGTCGATTAAAGCCATTGATTTACGTCGCGGTGTTGCCGTTGAATACAACAATAAATTATATGTTGTGCATGATTTCGCCAAGGTATCCAAAGGTAATTGGCGTTCCTTCATGCAGGTGAAGCTCAAAGACACCCAAACCGGCAGTATTATTGAACAGCGGTTTCGCGTAGATGATACGTTGGAACAGGCTTTTTTAGATCAAAAGCCCATGGAATACCTGTATTCCGACACAACAACGCATTATTTCATGGACCTCAATGATTTTGAGCAACTGGAACTTTCCGGCGATGTGGTGGGCGAAGCGGTGAAATACCTCAAGCCCAATACCCAAGTTCAGATTACCATGTACCAAGGCAAGCCATTTTCGGTGGAATTACCTAACACAGTAGAACTGGAAATTACCGATTGCCCGCCGAGCATTAAAGGTGCTACCGTAAGCAACGTCGGCAAAGATGCCACGCTGGAAACGGGCATGATAATTAATGTGCCGGACTTTATTGCCCAGGGAACCGTGGTGCGCGTGGACACCCGTACCGGTGAATATCTTGGCCGGGTAAATGACTAACTCCCGTCCGGCGGCGTTAGCCAAGTAATCCCGCTTTATGCGCGGTTAGTTAGTGGATGATAAACCAGCATTGATTTACCGGATATGCCCGTTCCTGCCTGCAGGGCGGCGCGGAATTGAGACCCGCAATGACCGATATCCCACCCAAACCGCCCTCTGATGAATCTCCATCCCAGGACGCACGCTACAAACCACCCACTCGGTTTTCCGCACCCAAACCGCCGGCCCTGCCAAAACGTTTTATTCTTTTGCTGGTGGAGCCTGAAAAATGGGCGCAAGCGGCGATGTATCCGGCTTGGGCCACATTTTGGCCCTTGGTTTGGGCATTGATCATCGCGACCTTGTGCATGGGCTTTTCCATGTCCGCCGGGTCCATCAAACCGCTTCAGGCATTTGCCGCATCTTATGACCAGCACTTTCTGCCAATGCAGCTTAATAAAGGGCAACTCTCAATTATCCCGCCGAAGGGAAAAACCAAACTCATTCCAATGCAGGTGCAAACACCGCTGGAAACCGTGTTGGCCGATCCAGCACTCGTCGGTGCGGCAAAACTCACGACCCATCCGTTAATCGTGCTTTTTGATCGCGATAGCATGGTCTTGACCGGCTCAACCTGGGGCGGTGCCTGGGTGATTATGCCCATAGCGCAGCTGCAACGGGACGCCTTGGCGATCAATGGTCTGCTTAAGCCCTCCCTCGCCAAATCCCTGCCCACTGATAAACTACCAGCCATCATTTTGGATTCCAAAACCCTTCCCGCTCTGATGCCATTCACCAGTGTCATTTTAGGCCTGGCTTCGCTACTGGCTTTCCTTTTAGGGTTTTGCCTCTGGACACTGCTGATGGTATTTATGACCGGCTTTCTCATCATGTCGATTAACCGCAATATCGGAATGCCCCTGAAAGTCGCCTGGCGGATTTCCATGGCGGTGATGATTCCCCTTCTTGTCCTGCGCGGATTGCTGGCCGTCTTTGGTGTGGTACCGGCGATGAACGATTCTCCCATGATTGATCAAATCATTTACATGGCCCCCATTGCATTAGCCTTATGGGCCGCCGTATTAGCCAACCGCAAATTCGGCAAACCCACCGGCGGGAAGCAGTAAACCGCGACGATCTCGCGGTGACCGGATAAAATCCATACTTTGTAGCGGCTCGTGGAGAAAAGATCATGGTGGACCTTCAATAGAAAATGGGCAAATTCTGCAATTCTCAAGGGCCTTAATTACTGGCGGAAGCGTCTGGGCGCGTAACGGCGAGAATTCAGGACGCCATTAGTGTAAAATACTGGTATGTTTACGGGCTTGATACAAGCGGTGGGAACAATTCAGGCGGTCATGGATACGCCGCGGGGCCGACGTATCGTCTTGGATGCCACGAATTTTGGGCCTGCTTCTTTTGAAATAGGTGAAAGCATCGCCGTCTCCGGCGTCTGCCTGAGCCTGGTGCGCATTGAACCGGGGCAGCGTCTGGAATTTGACGCCGTGCGAGAAACCATGTCCGTAACCAGTCTGGGTGATAAACATCCCGGCGATGCCGTGAATCTCGAACGCTCATTACGGGCGGGTGATCTGCTGGGCGGCCATTTTGTTCAGGGGCATGTGGATGCCGTGGCCGAGGTGGTCAAAGTCAATGCCGCCCCAGGTGACTGGCGGATTTTTTTCTCCCTTCCAGACGCCTGCCGCAACATGATTGTCCCCAAGGGGAGCGTCGCAATTGATGGGGTAAGCATGACTATCGCTACGGTGGATTCCAATACATTCAGCGTGGCGGTCATTGAGCTGACCCGCGAGAAGACCACGCTGGGAGGATTGAAAATCGGCAGCCGGGTGAATATTGAAACCGATATTTTAACCCGCACGATTGTGAATTATCTCAAAAATCTTGATAACGCAGCACTGCGGCGAATGGCTGCCAATCCGGCGGATCCGATGATCGGGGTAATGCCATGACCGCTTACCTCCCCACCATCGGCATAACCATGGGCGACCCCGCGGGTATCGGAGCCGAAGTCATTGTCAAGGCCCTATCCGATCCGCAAATACGCAAAATGGGCCGCTTTGTGGTATTTGGCTTTAATGAGCTGTTAGCATATTGCGCCGATCTGGCGGAAATTGAACCCTTCTGGTGGCGCGATCAACATGAACGCCTGCGCCCCTACGACCATGACGTGGTGGTGCTGGATTATGACGAGTTCTCCTTTTTGGGAATGGATGTGCGGGCCGCGTCCAAACAAGGCGGCCTGGCATCGATGAAATTTGTCACCGATGTCATTGATGCGGCCCGAAAAAATCAGATTGACGCCATCGTCACCGGGCCGATCTGTAAGGAAAGCTGGAAGCTTGCCGGCTATACCCGCTGGCCCGGCCACACGGAACTGCTGGCTGAAAAAACCAACGCCCGGCGATACGCCATGATGTTCGCGGCCAATGCTCCGCCAGTGTTACCGGGCGGCATGCCGGCGGAAGCAACGGTGCCCGAATTACACAAAGGTTTGCGGGTGGTGCTGTGCACGATTCATGAAGCCCTTTTCGAGCTGCGCCATAGTTTCAAAATCGGCACGGTATTTGATCCCATTGATCTGGCGCATCAGGCATTGAAGAATTGGTTCGGAATAGAACATCCGCGAATCGCAGTCTGCGGATTAAACCCCCACGCTGGTGAAAATGGGCAGTTCGGTGATGAAGAAAAGCGAATTATTGAACCGGCGATCCTCATGGCCCGCCAGCATGGAATTGACGCCCAAGGCCCCTTCAGCGCGGATACCATTTTTTATAAAGCGGCGAAAGGCGGATATGATCTGGTCGTGGCGATGTATCATGATCAGGGGCTGATACCGGTGAAATTGCTGGATTTTAATAACAGCGTTAATTTAACACTCGGCCTGCCGATAATTCGAACCAGTGTGGATCATGGAACCGCGTTTGATATTGTTGGCAAAAATAAGGCCGACCCGGGCAGCATGAAGGCGGCCCTTACCATGGCCTGCCGAATCGCGGTGCAGAGCCGGAAAAGTCGGATCGAAAATCGCACGCCCGGCTCACATTAAAGCCCGGCTTCCGGGCCATTCACGGTGTAAGTGGCGGAGCAAATAAGATAGGCGGATTTCAGGAGTTTTCAATCCTTGTCTAAAGATCATCGCACAGAATTATCCGTACAACGGGAAAAAGCAATTCTCGTAGGCGTCGTGTTACCCGATTCAACCGCTGATCCACGCGACCCCTTGGGAGAATTGGCCAGCCTGGCGGCCACCGCCGGAGCCGAGGTTATCGAGCGTGTTATTCAGCATCGCCAAAGTATTGATCCGGGCACCTATATCGGACGGGGCAAAGCGGAAGAGATCGGGCGCATGGTCAAAGCCCATGGGGCCGACGTGGTGATATTTGACAATGACATGTCGCCGAATCAATTGCGTGATCTGGAAAAGATTTGTGACTGCAAAGTGCTGGATCGCAGTGAATTGATTCTTGACATTTTCGGCACCCGGGCCAGGACCCATGAAGCCCAATTGCAAGTGGCCCTGGCGCAGATGGAATATACCTATCCGCGACTGCGGCACATGTGGGCGCATCTGGAACGCATCGGTTCAGGCGCCGGCGCTGGTGTCGGTGCCCGCGGCCCCGGTGAAATGCAGTTGGAAATTGACCGCCGCCTGGTGCGCGACAAAGTTTCTGATCTAAAAAAGCGGATCGCCCAGGTACAGGAACGCAAAAGCCGGGAAGTCTCCACGCGTAAAGAACAACATTTCACCGTCAGCCTCGTGGGCTACACCAATGCCGGCAAAAGCACGTTGTTTAATACACTTACCGGAGCGGGAACCTTTGTAGAAGATAAGCTCTTTGCCACCTTGGATACCAAAACGCGCCAGTGGCGATTGGCCAGTGCCCACAGCGGATTGTTGTCGGATACCGTGGGGTTTGTGCGTGATTTGCCGCACCACCTGGTGGCGTCGTTCAAGGCAACCTTAGAAGAAGCCACACATGCGGATTTGCTGCTGGTGGTTCTGGATGTGTCGCATCCTCATGCCATGCAGCAGTTGATCAGCGTGCGGAAAGTGCTTATGGATATTGGTTGCGGCAATCAACGGGCGCAGCTGCTTTTAAATAAAACCGACGCAGTTTCTTCACCCGATGACCTGGCCTTCTGGAAACTGAGATTTCCCAATGCCCTGCCGGTCAGCGCCAAAACCGGGGAAGGCGTCGCCCGGCTTACCGATGTGGTTTTGCGCACCATGCTCGGGGAGTTAATTCACGCGGAAATATCGGTACCACTTTCTGACAGCAAGGGCATAACGTTTCTGGAAAAATATGCCATCGTCCTGGCGCGGGATTATCAAACCGTTGCCCAACGGGTGGTGCTGGAAGTGCATATCAGTTCGCGTATCATGCAGCAGATGTACAACCATGCCCGCAATCCCGAAATCCTGCGGCAGACGCCGCTGTATAATGCGGATGGCCCCGGCATTACACCGATGCTGGTTTCGCAATTATTGCCGGCCGATTTTGGCGAACGCCGCGATGCCGCGCCAATCGCGTAAGAAGGATCAGACACGACCATGGCACGATGTTTTGTCATCCATCCCACGGATAACGTCGCCACGCTGCTCGACCACGCCAAGCAGGGCGCATCGGTAGAGATTCTCGGTGCCGGTACCGCAAAGAATCTGACCGTCGGCGAAAACATCGAACTGGGGCATAAAGTGGCCATTGCGGACATTGCCCAGGGAGCACCGGTGATGAAATATGGTGTAGCGATCGGAACGGCCGGAGAAAACATTTGCATGGGAAAATGGGTGCATTTGCATAATTGTATAAGTCACTTTGATCAACGCTCGGGAACGCTGGATCTGCATACCGGAGCCGCCACGGATACACGTTATGAGTAATGCCGCACCAGCAACATGGCAGGGATACCTGCGGCCGGACGGCCGCAAAGGCGTGCGAAATATTGTGCTGGTGATTTACACGGTGGAATGTGCCAGCCATGTGTCTCATGCCATTGCCAAAGATCAGGACGACGTGCATGTTATTGGCTTTTCAGGATGTTATGACAACCAGTATGCCGTGCGTTTGATGCTGGCGCTGGCCCGGCACCCGAATGTCGGCGCGGTGTTAAGCGTGGGGCTGGGGTGCGAATATACACAACCGGAAAAAATTGCCCAGGTGGTGCGTGAAAGCGGGCGGCCGGCGGAGTGGTTCTATATTCAAGATGTGGGGGGAACGCGCGCGGGGATTGAAAAAGGCATCCAGATGGTTACTTGCCTGCGGCAGCACATACGCGGCAACGCCCAGCGCGTGCCCATGACGTTGGCGGATTTGAGCATCGGCTGTGAATGCGGCGGATCGGACGGAACCAGCGGGTTGGCGGGCAATCCGGCGGTGGGCCGGTTTTTTGATCGGCTGGTGGATGCCGGCGGAAAAGCGATTTTTGAAGAAATTGTGGAAATGATCGGGCTCAAAGAAATCATTTTATCCCGCGCCGCATCACCGCAGGCCCGTGGGCAGCTTGATGAAGCTTATGAAAAAGCGGTCCGCTACTGCCAAAGTGTCCGGCAATATTCCGTATCACCCGGTAATTTTGCCGGCGGATTAACGACCATCGAAGAAAAAAGCATGGGGGCATTCGCCAAGAGCGGCACGCGGAATATTCAAGGCGTGATAAAAGTTTCCCAGGAACCGCCCGGGGCCGGCCTGTGGCTCATGGATAGCGTGCCCGATGCACACTTTATGAGTTTTGGCTATACCAATCCCAATGATACCGAAGGAATCATGGATCTCATCAGCGCCGGATGTCAGATCGTACTTTTTGTAACCGGTCGCGGCAGCGTGATCGGTTCACCCATTGCGCCACTTATCAAAATCACCGGCAACAGCCACACTTTTAAACGCATGGCGGACGATATTGATTTTGACGCCGGAGCCGTGCTCGATGGCCGCATGACCATGGACCAGGCGGCGGAGGCGTTACAGAATCTGGTGATCAAAGTCGCAGGCGGCGCTTTAAGCAAACCGGAAGCACTGGGGCACCGCGAATATTTTGTCATGTACAAACATCAGGATACTCCCCTTTTGCAAGTCGGCTGCCGAGCCTGAAGGTTGTTACCCGTTTTGGCGGTCTAACTGAAATGGATGTCTTATGACAAAACACACGGAGAACTTCAGTATGTTGAAAAAAGCTTTTCTATCGCTTGCGATCGCGGCCGCAATTAGTGTGATTCCGATTTACACGCAACGGCCCGTGGCGGCGAAAGCTGCAAACGCTCTTCATGCGCGCTATGACAACGCAAACGTGATCGTGTCTGTAAAGCCCGAATTCAATCATGCTGGAACCACTATTCCAAAATCTTTCCTCGGCATCTCGCTGGAGTACAGCAGCATTCCAAAGCTTTTCGCCAGGCCCGCGCTGGCGATCACCTCCCGGTTGCTCAATCGCCTGACCCGGCTGCAAGGCCCGCCAGTGGTGCGCATTGGTGGGAATTCCGAAGATTGCGCCGTTTGGCATCTGCCCGCCTTGCTCCCAAAACCCGCCGGCGACTGGATCAATTTAACCAATCGCACCGCGATGATGTTGCATGCCGCAGCCGTCCAAACCAACAGCCAACTGATTCTCGGTGTAAATTTTGGCCACGGCACTCCCGCTTTAGCCAAACCGTGGATTCAATCCGCCATTAAGCACATCGGGGCAAGCCACATTCTGGCCTTTGAGATTGGCAACGAACCGGACCTCTACAATCACAACGGAGCCAGACCACACACCTATAACCTGGGGAATTATTTACGACAATGGAAAGCTTTTGCAAAAGCTCTACAGCCGCAGTTGCCATCCCATCGCATGTTGGCAGGGCCAGCCTTTTGTGCGGGGTGGCGAAAATATACACCTGAGTTTATCAAGCAGGAACATCGCCGGTTGGCCGTGGTAACCATGCACGAATACCCACTGGGCACCCCCATTGAAAATCGTCGCTCGCCCCGCTACGCCGACATCGCCAATCTGCTGAAAAGTTCATCATCCACCGTCTTCGCCCAGTTAATTCGATCGTCCGTAGCTGCTGGCCGGCGAGATAACATCCGAGTCAGATTTGCGGAAATTAACTCGGCCTACGGCGGCGGCAAGGCCGGCGTAAGCAATGCATTTGCCGCCTCGCTTTGGAGCTTGGATACTATGTTTGAGGTGGCCTCCACGGGTTCAGCCGGCGTGAATTTTCACACCGGGCCGCGCTACGGCGCGTTTTGGAGCTTCCACCCCAACACCGTGCGAGTCCTCCCGCTTTATTACGGAATGCTGATGTTCGCACAGGCCGCCCCGCCCGGCTCGCGCCTCATCCCCATGCGCTTTCACACCCCCGCGAATATCAACATCTGGATGACACTGGATCAACATCGGATGGCACGAATTGTTCTGATCAATAAAGATTTGCACCGCAATGTGACCATTCAATTAAAGCTGCCCGGCAACTCGCACGGTACACTTGAACGCCTATCCGCCCCGTCCATTACCTCACGGCACCACATCACCATTGGCGGCCTGACCTTCAATGGTTCAAGAAACGGGCGTCCAACAGGAGAACAACATCTTGTCAGGGGAAGTGCGAAAGGAAGCATATACACAATCGCCCTGCATCATGGCAGCGCCGCCTTGCTGGCGGTGCAACTGAATCATTAGATGCCCGGGCAAGGAAGACCGTTCGGCAGGGAAATGCGCGGCCCTTTTTGCACCCGCACAGCAACCGTGGCAGAGTACAGCTAAACCCCGATGCGCAGGTACTCACACTGTAATTTTGTTGAATTCACCCCCTGCCTCCAAGAACGGTTATTACGTCCTTGTGCTTTGCGCTCCGCAGCCTTTGGTTGCAAGGCCAAGGCTTTCATGAGCGACTTTAATCGGCTATTATTAAGGATATGGAGGACGTACGCCCGGGCGGCTAGGGCCGGTAAGCGAGGGATGGCCCGATTTTTTGGAGCAATAGGAAAAGTCTATGACGCAGGCAGATATCACAGTTGTTACCGAATCGCAATTGCCGGTAATTGTTGAATTATACAATCAGGTATTCCGTCCGCCCGAAAGCGAAAATTATTTTCGTCGCCGGTTTCAAGGCCGTTATAATGTACTGGCGATGCTGGCTTCGCTGGATAACAGGCCCGTGGGATTCTGCGTGGGTTTTGAATTAAAGCCATTGGTCTTTTACACTTGGCTCCTGGGTGTGCATGGCGATTTTCGTCGCAAAAGCATCGGGCGGCAATTGCTGGAATCCCAGATGGAATGGGCCAAAAACCACAACTATGAATTTGCACGATTGGAAATTTTAAATCGCCATCGTGCCATGATGCATCTGACCGTGCTGCTGGAATACGATATTGTCGGCACGCGCTGGGACTCTATGCACACGGACTTGCTGATCCAATTTGAAAAGCCGCTGACCAATGATCTGCGCTAATCGCACATTGTTGCCCATTGCTTCGGCCTTGCTTCTGGCCACAACCCTGCGCGTACCGGCGGCCACGGTGGCAAAGCCTATGGCCCGCGCCTACCAGCAGGTACTTAGTTCCATGCGAAGTCCCGCCGCCAACGGATTGCTGATCACCAGCGTGCAACTGCCGCACAATCTTATACACCTCGGTTTGCAGTCCGGAGACATTATTACCCGCCTGGGCGGCACGCGGATGCGCGACTTAACGGCCCTAAAGACTGCCCTTGCGGCGCGCAGCGCATCCAAGCAGCCCATCTCCATTATTGTGGTTCGCGGTGCGACAATCCACCAATTTCTCGCCCACATGCCCGCACTTAAGGCGCTAACGCACATTGGCTTGATCAGTGTTCGGGCCGGTGCCGCGGCACCCCTGAACCCGCCCCCCACGCCCCGTAGTAATTTGAAACTTCAGTGGTCTCGGGTGCAGACTCTTGAACCCCATGGGCGGCAGGCCGCAGGACATGACATACGCATGCTGGTTTTTTATCATCAACTGGTGGTCGGTGCGATTCATCTGCAGGTCTCCCATTTAGGCCCGTCATGGAAGCTACTGTGGAATCAGGAATCTGTCTCCGGCGGCCCTCTGCCCGCCCTGGCGTGGCGGATTGATTTTATCCCGGGCAACTATCAACAAGCACCAGCCCTTCGCATGACATCGTTTACGCGCTGGTCAAAACAAGGTGTTTTACGCGGCCGTCGCGCGGGAAACAGTTTTCAAACTGACTTTGTGGCGACGAAACATGAATCCCGTTCCTCGCGCACCGTTCTCTCCGCCGCCAATGCCTCACCCTTACCACTCTTGACGGTGCTGGCTTCCGCCATGCCGCCACAACGCAATCGCGTGCTGCCAATTACGGACCTGGCACAGGGCACCTTGGAGACCCGCTTGGGATGCGTGCTCACCAGCGGTCGTCAGCAGGACATTCATTTTGCCGGGGCCGATCAGCCCGTGCGGGTGATGCGCATTTTGTGGATGGATATCGTGCGCGACAAATTCTGGCTTTCGCCACGCGGTGCCCTGCTGGGCATGCACTTTGGCCGGGGCTTTTCCGCTTATCGCGTGTCCGGCGCATCGGTTGTGCATCGTATAATTCCCAAAACACGGCTGATTAATATTCTGCCTGCCACAATAAGTATCCACCAAACTTCCGGAGAATAAATTCCTCATGCCAATGTTTACTTTGCTTTCTGATCCCGCCGCGTATCGGCCGTGCACACAAAACATGCTGAAAGATGTGGAATTTCGCAATTATTGGCTGGGACATTTCGTCGAACATTTTGAGTTCATGGCTAGGTTGGCACTTCAGGTGTATGGCCCTTCCGCCGCGGCCAACATCGCCTCCGCTCGCCAGGATCTGGCGGATGAAATGGCCGCGTTGGCCGCGCAGCCGGATCGGTACGGCGAGTTGGATTTGCAGATGCTCGGCGTAGTGCGGCAGAATTGCCTTTCCCGCAACCACATTGCCGACCCATTCCTGCTGACCAAAGAACGGGAAAATACCGCCATGCTGGAACTGTATCCGCGGGTGGTAGCTGAAATTGATGGATATACTGATACAGCTCAGGCTTTGCGTGTCTTGGTGGAAGGGGCTTTTGCCGGAAATATTTTTGACCTCGGAGCCACCGCCACCACGAAATTGTACACCCATGAATCCCCGGATTTTTTTAAAGTCCGAGCCTCATTAGACGGCAAGCGTCCTTGGCTGGTGGATCAACTCGACAGCTTTTCTCATCGCCTCTTGCATGGTGCCCCCTTTCACAAAGCTCTGATATTTGTGGACAACGCCGGCAGCGATTTTATTCTGGGCATGATGCCCCTGGCGCGATTTCTGGCCCAACGCGGTACCCACGTGTGCATTCTGGCGAATGAGTCCGCCTCACTCAATGACATGACCATTTTGGAAACCCGGGAACTTTTACCGCGACTGGCCCAGCTTGATCCGATTCTCGCAACACTTCTGAGCACCGGCACAATTACCGCTGAAAGCTCCGGCGGCACCACGCCACTAATCGACCTGCGGCACATCTCCGATGCCTGTAATCGCGAGGCGGCGAATGCTGATCTGCTGATTTTTGAAGGTATGGGCCGGGCGCTGGAAAGTAATTTTAACGCATCCTTCAAGGTTGACACCGTGAAGCTGTGCATGATTAAGGAAGAAATTATCGCCCGGCGGCACCATGGAAAAGTTTTTGATGTCGTATTCCGATATGATCCCAGTTCCGACATAATCCCATCTAAGGAGAATATAAAATGACTAATACAATAGGCTTTATCGGCACCGGGCGCATGGGCACGCCTATGGTCCAGAATTTAATTGCCGCAGGCTTTTCAGTGCGCGTCTATAACCGCACCGCTTCGCGCATGAGCCAAGCCGTGGCCGCCGGTGCCGTCGCATGTTCATCCCCCGCCGAAACGGTGGATGCAGATGGCATTGTGTTAACCATGCTGGCCGACGATGCGGCCGTGCGGATGACGATGCTGGGCGATGGGGGCCTATTGAAAAAACTCGGATCCAAAGGCATACATGTGTCGATGAGTACCATCGCCCCGACCACAGCTCAGGAGTTAGCCAAATTGCATTCACAACATGGATCAACCTATGTGGCCGCTCCAGTATTTGGGCGGCCTGATGCCGCTGCGGCGCGAAAGCTCTGGGTGTGTACCTCCGGAG
>JAJZGH010000160.1 GCA_021798635.1 Planctomycetota bacterium
CCCATCGCAATCCCGGCCATCACTCGGACAGGCTCCTAGCCTCATAGTTTATGCGGACAGGAAGGAAATGACAATACTGGTGTATTCGGTGGTGTATTCGGTGGTTTTCGTTGCCCCGTTATTGGAATTCGGCTCCCGCATGTCCCGGTGGTGAACCTGGAACGGGCAACTTGGAATCTTTTTACAGTAGGTTCAGTATTATCAGTAGCATCAGTAGTATCAGTATTGGCAGTATCATCAGTATTATCGGTATTATCAGTATTTGTTCGGCATGGGAAGCTGGCTCGAGCTTATCCCGTTTACTGCGCTTTCTGCCAAATACTGAATATACTGATCAATACTGAATATACTGCCAATACTGAATGTACTGATCAATACTGAATATACTGCCAATACTGACGCTGTAACCTACCGCGGCTTCTGGTTATTTTGCGGCGAAGTGCTTATCATTTTGCTATGAAAATCAGTACCAACACCGGCGGCCTGGCAGCGACGAATGCTTATTTGATCGCAGATGAGAGTACGGGCGACGCGGCTATTATTGATGCGCCGCAGAATACAGTCCTGCCTCTGCTCAACGTGGCGAAACATAACCGATGGAATGTGCGGTATCTTCTGCTTACCCACGGCCATTGGGATCATATCAGTGACCACAAGGTGGTAACCGATGCGTATCCCGATGCGAAGGTACTGATCCATACCCTGGATGAACCGAAACTTATCACGCCCGGCAGCCTGATTTTTCCTCTCCCCTATAAAATTCCGCCGCGCCGTGCTGATGGATATCTGGAAGACGGCAAAACGATCCGCATTGGCGATCTGGAATTTCAGATCATCTTTACGCCCGGTCATTCGCCAGGGCATGTGGTGCTTTACTGCCCCACCGAATCAACGCTGATCGCCGGCGATCTGCTATTTGCCGGAGCAATTGGCCGTACCGATCTGCCCGATTCCGATCCAGCCGCTATGGAAGTGTCCCTGCAGCGCGTAGCCCAACTGCCGGACAACACCGCCGTGCGCCCCGGCCACGGACCGCCGACGACTATCGGCAAAGAGAAATTGTCCAATCGATTTTTGCAGGGAATATAAAAAACCAAGCTTATCGTTCAACCTCAAAACAGCCCACATACGATGCAGCAGGATTGAACCGCGGATTCCGCCGATAACGCGGATACCAATCGGGCTGCGGCCCGATGGAGCAGGTGACAGGAGAGAGTTGAGCAGTAGAGCAAATACGGTTGGCGCAAAAGAGTGGCTGTCGCGGTAGCAAAACGGAAACCCGGTATCTATCCGCGCGATCCGCGAAATCCGCAGTTCTTTCTTATCGTGTTGGCCAAGCGACGCGCGCGTGGGTGGAACAAGCGGGCGGTTTCGTTTAATCTTTCGGTGCGCCAGACCGACGATTTGCTGGCGGCTGTTTTTCGGAGAATGTTCATGAGTCGGGAAAGTACTGTTGCAATGTTATCCGCCTGTGGCGTGGTCGCGGTGATCCGGGCTCCGGAACCGGACAAAGTTAAGCCATTGGTGGAAGCTCTGGCCGAGGGCGGCGTGACGGGTATTGAAATAACGATGAGTACGCCCAAGGCCATAAGCGTTATTGAACATATTGCCGATACGTTCGGCACAAAAATCTGTCTGGGCGTTGGCACGATCCTGGATACCGCCACCTGCGCTGATGCCATTCATGCCGGCGCACGGTTCGTGGTGTCGCCGATATTTGATCCCGCCATTGTTGAATGCACGCGGCGGCTCGGCGGCGTCAGCATTCCCGGTGCCTACACGCCGACCGAAATTTTCCGCGCATGGAACGCCGGTGCCGATGTGGTAAAGGTATTTCCCGCCACCACGCTGGGGCCGGGATACTTCAAAGATATGCTGGCGGTCATGCCGTACTTAAAACTCACCCCCACCGGCGGCGTCGATGCAAAAACCGCCGGCGCCTTTATTGCCGCAGGCGCGGTAGCCGTCGGAGCCGGATCGTCGCTAGTGAGCAAGGCAGCGCTAGCCGCAGGAGATTTTACAACCATCCGCCAGGCGGCAGTGGAGCTGATACAAGCGGTTAAGGCCGCACGAGCGGCGGTGCGGTAGGTTACAGTGAAAAGGAGTTAGGAGTTAGGAGTTAGGAGTTAGGAGTTAGAATGTGTAACGCAGGCGTCCCGCCTGCTGGTTTGGTGTTTACGTGCAGGCAAGATGCCTGCGTTACGGGCGGAAAAGGTGTCAGGTACCTTTGTTTAGGATAGGAGGAGTTAGGAGTTAGAAGGATTTGGAAGCGCTGGCGCTTGCTAAATGCCAGATGCGAAATTCCAGGTTCCAGGTTCCAGGTTCAGTATTGGCAGTAATTGCAGTACATGCAGTAATAGCAGTAAACGGGGCAAGCTCGGCCCGGCTTCTCATGCCAAACAAAACACTGATAATACTGCCAATACTGATAATACTGAACGTACTGTGAAATGAACTTCTAAACGCAGCGTACTTTGCTGCCCGCAATTCCCGCGCTACCGCAATTTGACGGTTGCTAACGCGATGGCTGCAAACAGCGCGGAAAGCAGCCAGAAGCGTACTACGATCTGCGGTTCGCTCCATCCTTTGAGATGAAAGTGATGGTGAATCGGGCTGCATAAAAAAACTTTTTTTCCGTGCGTGGCTTTGAAGTAACCGACCTGAATCATCACGCTCATAGCTTCGATGACAAATATTCCCCCCACCACCAATAACATGGGTTCCTGCCGAATGACAATCGCCACATACCCCACCACGCCGCCCAGTGCCAATGAGCCGGTATCCCCCATGAACACCTGTGCCGGATTGCAGTTAAACCAGAGAAATCCCAGACAGGACCCTGTGATGGAACCACAGAGAATCGCCAATTCGCCCGCCTCTCGAATGTGGTTGAAGTTTAAATTCAGCGCCCAACGGGCATCACCGGTGACATAGGCCAGAATCATAAAAGCAAACGCGACAATGGCCATGCAGCCGCTGGCCAGGCCGTCCATGCCGTCGGTCAGGTTGACCGCGTTGCTGGTTCCGGTGATGACCACCACGGAAATAATGGCAAAAAGCCAGGTGGGTAAAACAAGATGGCTTGGTAAAAAGGGCCAGTTAAGATAATGGGCCTGGTCATATTTTCCGTGGTAATAAATGAACAACGCCAGCAACACGCCCAGGCCAATCTGAAAAACCATTTTCTCCCACCAGAACAATCCGTCGCGGCTGCCCGGGACGCGCCGTTTGGCCGTCAGCTTAAGCCAATCGTCCACGCCGCCGAGCGTTCCAAGATAAATCAGACACAATAACCCCATCCGCACATAAAAATTGTCCAGACGTGCGAAGATCAATGTCGTAAGAAAAATACTTAAGATTATCAGCATGCCCCCCATCGTGGGCGTGTTGGCTTTGGAACTGGTCAAGGCGTTGATCTGGGCATGGTTGAACTCCGGCTGATCGCCAAGCTTTTGCCGGCGCAGCCATTCTATGGTTGGCCGCCCCGCCATCAGCACCATCAGGAAACTGAAAATAATGGCCAGCGCGGAGCGGAAAATCACCACATCGATAGGCCAATGCCCGGGCAACCAATGATGTCCCGCCATCCATGTATATATTAGATACAGCAAAAGTAATAATCCTCCAGGTAGTGAATTACACGGTGCCTGCGGGAATTTGTTCCGCCGCCCGAATCAGGTCCAGCACTTTTTCCAATCGCGTCCCGCGAGACGCTTTCAGCAATATCACATCCGATGGGGTAAGGAGTTTGGGCAGTTCCGCAGCGGCAACTCCGACATCGGCAAAGTGATGAACCTCCATACCCTTCAGCCGCGCTTCATGGGCGGCATGAAGCATCAACGGCCCGACAAATATCAGCAAGTCGATGGGATTTTCCGCGGCCAGCCGGCCCATTTGCCGGTGCAACTCCGCTGAGCCCGGTCCCAGTTCCAGCATATCGCCCAGTATGGCCACGCGCTTAGGGCGTTCATCAGCCGCGTCGGGCAATGGTAAAGTCGCAAACATTTTAATGGCCGCCGCCATACTTGTCGGATTGGCATTATACGCATCATTGATAATCAGATGGCCCGCAATCCGTAACGGCTCGAGTCGCATGGAAGCCGGTTTCACCGCGCGCAGGCCGGTTTGAATTTCCTCATCCGTCAGGCCCATACGCCGGGCAACGCCGATCGCCAGCATCGCGTTGAATACATTATGCCGCCCCAGCAATGGCAGATGATACGCCGTGCGACCGTTGACGACAAAATCTGTGCCGGCCAGTGCCTCATGAATTTCTGTCGCTTCCATATCGGCACCAGAACCGCCATGGCCCACCGTGAAGCGCGGCCCGCGGGTTAAGCGCAAAGCGTTAAGCAATTCGGGCGAATCATTGGTTAATAATAAAATGCCATCCTGAGCGACAAACCGCGCCAAGGACGCCTCTTCCCGCGCCACGTGAACAATATCCCCCAGAAATTCCAGATGCTCCAGGCCCACGCCCGTAATAACCACAATGTCCGGTGCCGCCACCTGCCCGAGGGCTTCCATTTCACCAGGCGCGTTGGTGCCCACTTCCACCACCACATATTCATGCTGCGGCTGCACGGAAAGCAGCGTTAAGGGAAGACCGATATTGTTGTTGAAACTTTTAGGGCTGGCAACGCCCGAAAATCGCCCTGATAAAAGGGTATGAATAATCTGCTTGGTGGTGGTTTTTCCATTGGATCCCCCCACCGCGACCACCTTTGCCCGTAAATCCCGCCGATACGCCGCCGCCAGTCGGTTTAAGCCGCGAACCGTATCATCACATTGCAAAATTGTTACCGAAGCAGCAGCGGCAGCCGCTGCCAACGCATCATCAACCGCACGGGAAACCAGAATGCCGGCGGCACCGGCTTCCATCACTGCGGGAATAAAATGATGACCGTCAAAATTCGGTCCGATGATGGCGATAAACAGATCGCCCGGTTGCAAATCCCGGCTGTCGGTGCTGATGCGGCCTGTAAATTCACGCGTGCCCCGCGCCAGCCAGCGGCTTAGCGTTACCCGGCGAATCTGTTGAAATGGCCATGGCTTCATGTCATACCGTTCGTTTGTAAACCTGTCCGATTACCTGGACTGGGTCCCAGCCGCGCAATGATCGCCTTTCGCGCATGCTCAACATCATCAAAATGATACCGGCTGGTGCCGATGATCTGGTAATTTTCATGTCCCTTCCCGGCCAGCAGTACCACGTCGCCGGTCTGCGCAATGTTAACGGCGGCACGTATGGCATCGGCGCGATCTGGAATAACTGAAACGCGACCGCCCAGATCTCCGGAAAAGCCGGAGAGAATCTGATTTATGATAACCGACGATCCTTCCGTGCGCGGGTTGTCATCGGTGACGATAATTATATCCGCCAGACGCTGCGCCACCGCCGCCATTTTCGGCCGTTTTGTGGCATCGCGATCGCCCCCGCACCCAAACACACAGATAATTTTTCCATTCGTAAAGCCACGTACAGCAGTCAATACATTTTCCAGGGCATCATGCGTATGCGCGTAGTCCACTAATACCGAAAACGGCAACTCTTCACGACGCATGCCCGCGGGCACCACCGGCTGCAATCTGCCGGGAACAATATCTCCCGCTTGCAGGCCGGAAATAATAGGATCCCAATCCACGCCCGCCGCCCGGCAGGCGGCCATGGCGCAAAGAATATTCTGCACATTATGCCGCCCCACCAGCGCCGTATGAAGCGTTAGATTTTCGCCGGTGCACGTGCCAATGGCCAATTCCATGCCCTTTGAATTCATGGCACGAATGGTGCAGGAATAATCCGCAGCGCACGGGATGCCGTAAGATATTTTTCTTGCCCGACAATCCCGGACCATTCGACCGCTCCATGAATCCTGGGCGTTGAGAATCGCAAAGGCGTGCGGGGCCAGAGATTCAAACAGCCGCGCTTTAGCGTCCGCATATTTTTCCATGGTTCCGTGATAATCCAGATGATCGCCGGTGAGATTGCTGAACATGGCCACTTGCACATCCAGGCCGGCAAGCCGATTTTGGGCTAAGGCATGGCTGCTGGCCTCCAGCGCCACAGCTTGCACGCCATGATTGCGCATCCGCGCCAGAAGTGCGGCAAGTTCCACCGGGCCGGGCGTGGTCATCGGGCTTTCCACCACTGATTTGCCGTCATCCAGTTGCACGGTGCCAATTAAGCCGCAGGCGATGGACGCCTTGTGCATGATGCTGCGAATGAGATACGTTGTTGTGGTTTTTCCATTGGTTCCTGTTACCGCCAGCAGTTTCATGCCACGGGCGGGAAAGTTGTAAATCGCCTGGGCCAAAAATCCCAACGCTTGCGTTGGAGAATCGCAGGCGATAATGACTGCGTGGCCCTGCGACGGCACACACTGCGGCTGATCGGTGACAATCGCCGCGGCTCCGCGCCCGATAGCCTCTGAGATAAATTCCTGGCCGGCATTTTTGCTGCCGGTTTTGGCTACAAATAAATCCCCCGGCTGCACCGTTCGTGAATCTTCCACGACACGGGAAATAATTGGATCAACGGCGCGATGATCGCTGGAAATTTTCCGCAAGGGAATAACCGCAGATTCCAGGAGATCACTAAGTTTCATCATCAGTGGCTCAATCCTTTGAGTCGCTTTAACAGGGACTCTTTACCCCACCACGGATCCGTCTTGGGTCCTTGATCAGGCGGCACCTGCAAATACTGCAAGGACCTGGTCAGAATTTGAGAACAGGCCGGCCCGGCCACCGTTCCGCCAAAATGCCCGAGATGCGGATCAGGCTCATGCACGCACACCACACAGATTAGCCGCGGATTGGGCCGCGGGCCGCCGGCAATAAAGGTCGCGTTATATTGGTGGGCGTGATAACCATCCTGGCCCGCGATCGCAAGATTGGCAGTGCCGGTTTTTCCAAACAACCGATACAGCGGTGAAATGGCATATTGCCCGGTCCCCTTCACCATCACCTGTTCCATGGCCCGGCGAACCAGTTTTTCAGTTTGACGCGGGACGATTTTCTTCCACGGCTGAGGCCCGGCGATCTGCGACCAGGTTTCCAGTTTGCCGGGGCTGACTTCCACGGCTTTAACGATCTGCGGCGTGGGCAACCATCCGCCGTTGGCAATGGCGCACAGCCCCCTCGCTAATTGTAAGGGCGTAACCGCAATGCCATAACCGAATGAAACGCTGGTCTCCATACCTTTGGTCCATTGGGATTCCGGACGGACCATGCCGGGCGATTCACCGGGCAGAACGCAACCGGTCATTTGTCCGAATCCAAAGGAATGGATGGCCTGATATTCCATGGGGATACCCATTTTCCAGCCGATCTGCGTCATACCGATGTTGCTGGAGTAAACGAGAATGTTTTCCACCGTAAGGTTCGGCCAGCCGCCCACATCTTCAATCAGCCGCCCTGTCGGGTCACGATAGCGGCCGTTGTAGGTGTCAAAAACCGTGTTGAGCGTCACCACATTATTTTTCAGCGCCCAGGAAAGATTGTAAGGCTTGAAGACTGATCCCGGTTCATACGGATCGGTTACCGCGCGATTGCGCCAGAAATTCGATGGCGTTTTCTGGTAGTCATTGGGATCCAGTTCCGGGTAATTGGCCATCGCCAGTATATCGCCGTTCCATGGATTCATCACAATGGCCACGGCACTGCGGGGCTTGAACTGTTTTCCGGCTTTATCAAGTTCGTGTTGCGCGATCTGCTGGATCGTTGTATCCAAGGTCAGCCACACGCGCATGCCGTCGCTGGGCAGGCGGTATCCTTTTTTCTTGATCCATAACGCCCGCGCGGCAGCATCTTTTACATAAACCGCCTGGCCGCTGCGGCCCACGAGCAGCGAATTCAACTGTTCTTCCAAACCATTAAGACCCGTTTCGGAATTGGCAAAACCAATGACCTGCCCGGCAAAATCTCCCAGTGGATAAACACGACGCGTCGAGAGTATAAATCCAATTCCATCCAGGGCGTTAAAATACTCCTGCGCCAGGACCGGATGATGACGGTGCAGCGCGGCGCGGCACTGCGCGATCAACGACCGTTTGATGGTTTCAAAATGGTGGTAGAAGGCATAATTGGCTCCGCGTTTAAGCCAGACAAAGCGCCGCAATTTACCGCTGGTGTAATACAGCCGGCTTTTTAGCCACGGAAGAAAATCGGCGGAATTTTCATTCAGCACGCGCCCCATGGCCCGAGCCATGATCTTATGCGACGCGACAAGTTGCGCGCCGGACAGGGTATTAAGCACCCCCTTAGGATCAAAAATATAACCCGGATCGGCAAACATGTTGTAGACCCGAACGCTGCCGGCAATAAGCGTAGAATCAGTTGTGTATATTGACGCGCGACGCGCCATGAGCGTAACGCTTACATCATGTTGCGAGTGCAGGCTGCCGGCATCGGCTTGCGTCACATGGGTTTGAATCCACATTACCCGAGCGGCCAGCCCGATTAACAGCACGGCGGCAAAAGCGAGCACGCTCGTGGAAAGCCGATCGGCTCTCAGCAATGCGTTACCGTGATTGTTGTTCTGTTCCGCCATGGTATTCTTACCTGTCATGGTATTGACTGTAACAATTTTCTATTCGTTGTACAAAGCTTCTGCCTTTTTCAGGATGAGTGCTTTACCTGGAGCCTGTCCGAGTAATCGCAATCCCCGCCATTGCTCGGACAGACTCCAGGCCGCACAATCCACTGTTATTATGCGATTGCCGACACGGATAGCAAGGCGACGTAAAAATCAGTATGTTCAGTATTGGGCAGTATATTCAATATTGTAAGCTCGTCCCAGCCCTACGGGATATTGGGCACCTATTCCAGCGCTTCGGGGGTCGGTGGAAAATCGGCAAACTTGCGTAAATTTTGTGGGCGAGTGATGATACCGGCTATGGCAAATGCGTCCGGAAAAAATAAAAAAGCTTCGCACACAGTGGGGTTTTGGGAGGCGATTCGAGATATTTTCGTCGCAATGATAAATAAAGGCCAATTTCTCATTGCTTTGCCGGCCCTGATTGTAAGCCTTATGGTATATAAAATGCCCGGGAAGGATGTCGCCCGCATGGCGTCTCAAATTACGGGCGATCTTTACTCGGGTTACTTGGTCGGGTGGGCGTTAGCTATCGTCGCTATAATGGGATGGTATTTCCACGCGAAGTATCAGCGGCGTATGGCCGATAGGGAAATAAAGCGCATCTGCAACGAGAGAACCCGCTTGCAGTCGGAAAAGGTTGGAAGTAAACTTCCATCAAGTAAAGGCTAGGAAATGGCGATTTTTATAATAGTGTTGTTTCTCGTCTGTGGCTTGTTGTTTGTTTGGGAGGCAATTATTGCGCCCAGCATCAGGCTGCAACTGCGATTCCAGATGTTCACCGAGCGTGATCGCTTGCGGGCGCTACACGCCGCCGCGAACAGTGGGGTGGACAGTGGGGTGGACAGTGAGGTTCTTAATTACGCCCATCAGTATGTGAACGCCGGGATTAATTGCATCCACAGCGGAAATGTTTTCCGGTTGGTGGAAGCGCAGATGGAATTCCGGAGGAACAAGGCGCTTCAAGACCAGATGGATGCAGCGGTTCGCCTCTTTGATAAAAGCAACAATGCCGAATTGCGGTCCATCATAAATCGAATACTGAAAACAGGTATATGGGCGGTCTTGGTAAACTCAACATTCGTCATCATTTTCGCGGTTTTTGCCACCCCGCTTATCACAGTCATTCCGGTCGCTGTCAGAGTCCAGCGGGCGGTAGCCAATTTCTTCTGGATATTAGCCCACCAATCGGGACACACCGGTGCCCAACGCATTGCCAGTGCCGGATAGGCCCCATCAATCGCGTGGCCCGGTGGATACCCCGCGAGCGGTGCCCTCGGGGTCAGGTGAATTTTGCCCATCGGGCCGCCAGGGTGGGCAGGACAATCAGGTTCAGGAGGGTAGAAGTAAACAGGCCTCCGACAATTACCTGGGCCAGCGGTCCTTCAATTTCTCGTCCTGGCGCACCGGAACCCAGGGCCAGCGGCAGCAGCCCAAGAGCCGCGACCAGAGCCGTCATCAATATTGCGGGCAGCCGATCGACCGCTCCTTCCATGGCGGTTTCCACATTCCACGTTCTACCTTCGCGGGCCACGAGGTGCTGATAATGCGACATGAGCATAATGGAGTTTCGCAAGGTAATGCCAAAAAGCGTGATAAAGCCGACCAGCGCTCCTAAGGATAATACGCCCCCACCGATCCAGGCCGCCACAACTCCCCCCACCAGCGCCATGGGAAGATTCATTAACAGAAGCAACACGTTCTGCACATTTCTAAGCACCACAAACAGCAGCAGCAAAATACCCACCAACGCTATGGCGGAATGTACCAGCAAATCATGTTGCGCCTGCGCCGCCGCCTCAGCTGAACCCGTGAAGTTCACCACCACGCCCGCCGGCAGATGAAGCTTGCTGACCGCCTGTCGGGCCGACTTTACATAGTGTCCGGCGGTAACACCTTTAAGATGGATGTTGATGGTCTGCGCCCTTTGGCCATTGATATGGGAAATGCGGTAAAACCCGCGCCCTTCATAAACGCGTGCAACATCTGACAGGGGAATCCATGTGCCGCCCGGCGTGCGAATCGGGAGTTGGCGAATGTGGGAAATGCGCTGGGAAAATTGCGGGGTCATGGTGACTACCACCGGCCAGACTCTCGTGCCGTGATAAATGTGCCCCACCGTACGCCCCCGAATCACCATGTGAATGCGGGTCAGAACGGTTAGAGGCGATAACCCCCAGCGCTGGAGCTGCCGGCGGCGTAAGCGCACCTGTATCTCCGGTGAGTTCCACGCCGTCTGCGGTGCTACGCTGCGCGCACCGGGAATTTTCTTGAGACGCGCGGTAATCATAACCGACGCCTTTTCCAGTGCAGCAAAGTTATTACCAATCACCTGCACGGCAACCGGTGCACCGGAACCGGAGATGGTTTCGTTAATGCGTTCGGACAAGACTGTATTGTAATACAGCAAGACGCCGGGAAATTTCTTTATGAGCCGCGCCATGTCCGCGCGAAATTGTCGCGCCTGCCCCGATGTAAGGGACCTTATGCGAATCAGATATTCACTATATTGCGGCCCCAGCACATCACCGGCGAGATTCGATCGGCCGGAACGCTGCTCAACTTCCAGGATATAGGGGATCTGGCGCAAATCCGCGGTAACACGGTTTCCAACGGCAATTGATTGAGTCAGCGAAGATCCCGCCACCAGCGCCAGATGCACCACATAGTTACGCTCATTGAGGCGCGGAAAAAAT
>JAJZGH010000161.1 GCA_021798635.1 Planctomycetota bacterium
CCGCACCGGCTCGCGCTGCTTCCGTGGCACCAATGGCGCTGGTGATATGGTCGTAGCCGGGAAATACATCCGTGGTCAGCGGTCCAAGCACATAAAAAGGCGCATCATCACATACCCGCTGCTGGAGTTGCATGTTCATGGCAATCTGATCCATCGGCACATGACCGGGACCTTCCACCATCACCTGCACCCCCGCCGCCCGTGCCCGATGCACCAGTTCACCCAGCGTTTGCAATTCCGCCAATTGGGCGGCATCGGTGGCGTCAGCACAGCCGCCGGGCCGCAGCCCGTCCCCTAACGAGTAGGTCACATCATACTGCCGCATGATGGCTGAAATTTCATCAAACATTTCATACATCGGATTCTGCTTGTTATGCACAATCATCCACTTGGCCAACATGCTTCCGCCGCGGCTGACAATACCGGTCAACCGATCTTTTACCAGCGGCAAATGCTGCTTGAGCACCCCGGCATGAATGGTGAAATAATCCACGCCCTGCCGGGCCTGGCGTTCAATTTCCTGAAGGATAATGTCATACGATAAGTCTTCGATCTTCCGGCCAATGATCATGGAATAAATGGGCACGGTGCCAATGGGTATGGTGCTGTGATCAAGAATAGCCTGCCGACATTCCACCAGATTGCCCCCCGTGGATAAATCCATAAGTGTGTCGGCACCGAATTTCTGGGCCCATTGTAATTTTTCAACTTCTTCCGCCGTATTGCTGGAAACCGGCGACGCTCCAATGTTGGCATTAATTTTGGTAGTCACCATCCGGCCAATGGCCATGGGATCTAATCTTTTAGCGGATCGCAGGCCCTTAAATGCGTTCGGATCAGTGATGACGGCACTTCGCTGCGCCACCGTCTGATTCACCCACAGTCGCCGCGCATCTCCTCGTGCGCCCGGATGTCCGGCATCCAGGGAGGCATCATATTGAATGTCCATCGGGGACGCCGCCGCGCCTTGCCCGCCCGCCCCCTGCAAATGCCGGATATTGGCGGGAATGACCAGTCGTCCGCGCGCTATTTCCTGTCGGATAAATTCCGGCGTTTGCGCTTCACGCTGGGCCACGCGAATCATCTGCGGGGTTATCAACCCCGCGCATGCGAACTCATACTGTGTAACAAGATTTTTAGCAGCCTGAATCATTATAGAACACTCCTTAAATTATCCGCTTCCGCGGAACAGTAAACCGATCTCAAACCCGCGGGAATGCGGACCGTAATACCATTACCTCACACCACAGTCCGCCTCAGGTTTGCTCACCTACGCAATCGCAGCTTCGCACAGCAACACCGAAAATAACCCCACCGGAACAGAACCGAAAACAGGAACGATACAAAACAACGGCCCCGCCATCGCCCGCGCTCCCTACGCCGGTACAATCCGGGTCAGGTTCCAAGGGTTTATTCTCAGTTCCCGTTCATCGGAACACCCCTGGCGAACAGTGAGGGATTATATCATATCAGCGGTCATCTTACCGCATACGTCATCTCACGATAGACGAAACCGAAACCAACCCGGCGAATATCCCGAGAGTGTCCAGCGATCTGATGGCATGGAGATAGAAAATCCCGGCATACGCATGCCAACCCGCTGACTGAGGATAATATTCTTATTACTATTTGGTGGCGTCCACGTCCCATCGCCTGGCGTCCCCCAACGAAATTCCGCATAGAGCCGGCGAGCTTTGCGGCTATACCGCAGCAAGAAATCTGCTGATTTTTTGTTCCAGCGGCTCGAATTCTTCCGAGCAGAGCTTCCGCACTCGCTGGTAATTTTTTCCAGCCTCGTCGCCGAGCGTCTTGCGGCCCTCGCCCGGCTCATTCAGCAAATTTCTGCGTTGTGCATAGGGATCAAAATAACGTTCTTTGGGATCCCGTTCGTTTCTGATATCAGACCAGTTCCAATCTCCGGGCAGATCATCACATCCCGCCAATGCCCACACTTCCAATTCCTGCCACGCATGTTCCGCAACGAACAATCGCTTCGGTGGCAGGGCGCTTGCGGCTTGAAGCTCAATCGCATCAAGTGCCGTACGCCGCCCTGGTTGACCGTCGCGGTCCACCAGCAACAAAAATATATCCACCATTCCATCATACATCTCGATAATCTGGGCGATATTCCGCCACTGCAAAGCTTGGCTGATTCCTCCGAGCAGCGGATCTTGGCAGACTCGGACGTTCGCGTTAGGCTTTTTGAGATAGGACAGGATCGCCTTGACGACAGGCCTGAGGATGTATTGATCTTTTCTAAAATCTTCTGGGATAATCAGAATATTCATGCGCCAATCTCTCCGGGATGGGAGGGCACATCAGGGCGGGTAAACTCGACCGCATTTTCCAACCAGCCGGAAGAATGCAACCGGGCCAGATCGTTATCTTCGAGCACGCGCTTAGCTTCGGGAATCTCAGTGATTTGACAAATGCCGGCATCGGGCCTGCCCTCCAACCGGTAAACCAGTGAAGCGCTGTTGCGAGCATCTGGCGATAACAATGCCAGAAGTTGCGGAGAGTGGGATGTTGCGACAATCTGGATGGGTCCCTTCGCAGTCTTCTGTTCAATCAATTGCAGCAATAACGCCAGCCGCGTCGGGTGAATGCCGTTCTCCAGCTCTTCAAAGAAATAGAACTGTGCCGATTCCGGCCCCAGCAAGGCGGCAATCATTGCCAGAAATCGAAGCGTTCCGTCGGACGCGCTATACGCGGAAGTTTTCCGTCCACCGGACTCGACCATGAACGCCAGAATTTTCCCGGTCTGATCGGGAACGAATTCAAAATCCGTTACATCCAATGGCGTGAGGTCCTTGATCCAGTTGATGACGGCCGCTTTTGTGTGATCGTCGGCACAAATAGCCTGTAGCACCGAAGAAAGGTTATCGCCCTGGTCGCCAAGGATATTCTGGCCGGGCAGCGACGGCCTGCGCATGGCGTCGGGTGCCAGGTCCAGAAATCGCATGGATTGCAACTCCGAAATCAGCGACTTCGCCGCCGCGATAACGCCTTTGGCCGCATCACCGCTTTCCACAATCTGCGTAAGTACCGGTTGGTTGGATGCAAAACGCAGTCGCTTTCCCAGCTTGCGATTTTGTCCGCCACGCGGAAGCCGGACGAAGACATACCGGGGGTTATGTTCCTGATCAGGCGGGTCATCTGGCGGATGGGAGTCAAATATATATCCACCGGGACCCGTCAAACGCTCCTGCAATACCCGCGGCGGTTTTCCGTTACTGCCCACATCAACCGCGATTTCATAGCTCGCAGCAGCCAGACCAATCTTCAGTTCAAAGGTAGAGCCGCCGTCGAATACCAATTCGCGCGTGCCTCCACGCAGACCGGACCACTGTAAAACGCCGCCTTCAATGTATTTTGCCCCGATAATTTCCGCCAAGGTATAGCCGCGAGAAATGCCATGAATGAAGCGAAACGCATCGCGCAGATTGCTTTTTCCCGAGGCATTGGTGCCAACGAGTACAGAAAACCTCGCGAGTTCAAGCTCGGCATGCTTGAAGTTCTTAAAATTCGTGAGGCACAACTTTTTAATCATTTCGCGGTCTCTTTTTTCATCCGGCTCTATTTTCTCAAAAAACCATCGTTTTGTCTTCCATGTTGCCAATCAGTTGCATGAATTTTCGGAAGAACCAGTTTTCCGCTTGACTTTTATTTTAATACAGAGCACTCTGTACTACAGATCATTTAGCCGTGAGCGGCGATTGCAGGATTTTATGAAGGACCGTCTGATGCCTGATTGTCCAACTTGCGGGATGGAATTACTGCGAAAGAATCGGGTGCTGCTGCTGGCGGTTGGCGGTGCCATGATTACCGCAGCTGCTTTCGCGTTGATTGTGCCGGCCTTATTGGTGCCGGCGATACTGCTGGTAATCGTCGGGGCTTATTTGATCGTATGGGCCACATTGGGAAAAGCCATGTGGTGCCGCAACTGTAAAAAGTTTCCACTGTTTTAATCTAAAGGAGAATACTTATGGACGTGACACCACAAGAAGCCAAGGACTTGCTGGGACAGACCGATACCGTGGCCGAGCTTATGCGCAACCACAGCATGTACCGGCGAATCGGGCCGACGCTCATTCTGTGGGGCATCATCTGGCTGATCTGTTTTCCGCTGACGGCCCTGATTCCCAGCCACAGCGGTTCGATATGGTTAATTGGTGACTGCGTCGGCTTTGCGGGCAGCGCCCTGGCGGGGCGACGATCCAATACCAGCATTCGCAGCAAATCAGCGGGGATTATGCGTTCGCGCGTGCTCTGGTTTTGGGTGGCTTTTCTGGCCTACGGCTGCTTCTGGATGTATCTCCTGTTGCCGGCCGGAAATGCCCACGCGGTGGTGTTTATCGTCACGCTGATCATGTTTGCCTATGTGGCTATCGGCTTATTGGCGCGAATGACCTTTATGGTCTGGCTGGGGGCCGGCGTGACGCTTCTGGCCATCGCCGGATTCGTTCTGTTTGAAAATAAGCCGCAGGTGCTCAACGTATGGATGGGCGTATCTGGCGGATTAACGCTTCTGGCAACCGGCATTTTTCTGACCCTCCGGGCGAGGTGACACTATGCCGCAAATAGATGAAATCATTCACCAGCCGGTTCGGCTGAAAATCATGGCGGCGCTGCTGGCGTCGGGTGCGGATGCGGAAGTTGAATTCACTTTCCTGCGCGGCCGCCTGGGTTGCACCGATGGCAACTTAGGCTCGCATCTGGATAAACTCACCGCAGCCCGCTACATTTCAGCCCGAAAAGCATTCCTGGGCCGCAAGCCGGTGACCTATTTAAGCGCCACCCGCACCGGCCGGCGAGCCTTTGAAGACCATGTAACCGCCCTGCAGGAAATTATTCGTCCGCCCGATGCCGCGTAGTGCCCATCAGAGTCACGCCTGCAAGTCCCAAACGCTACGGCGTTGCGCTTACACGTCATGTCACGCTCGGCGGTGTCATCACGGTCTGCAATGATTCCGGAGCGCCAAGTTTGGAATCTGTACATGGCTCAAGTTGCACATGTGCAGATAAGTGAATATGTGCTGACGAACTGCCTATCAGCAATTGCAGCTTGCCCGGTTCCAGCGCAAATCTGCGTTTGCGTTCATCCCAGAACCACAGGGCCTGATCGTTATAGGGCAACGTGAACGTGACCGTCCGACGTTCACGCGCGGCCAAGGGCACGCGCTGAAACCCGACCAACTGCTTGATGGGACGACGCACTTTGGATTTTGGCGCCGTGACATAAAATTGCACAACCTCTGAACCAGGAACGTCGCTGGTGTTGGTTACCGTGGCGGAAACCCTTACAGAACTGCCCGCCGCCAGCGACATGGCATCCATTGTTATATTGCTGAATTCAAAGGTGCTGTAACTTAAACCAAAGCCGAAGGGATATAAACAGCGCCCGCGGAAATACATGTAGGTGCGATCATTGATAATGTCGTAATCATGAAAGCCCGGCAATTGGCGCAGACTGCGATACCATGTTTCCGCCAGTTTGCCGCCCGGATTGTAGCCACCGAAAATTGCATCGGCGATGGCGGTTCCCTGCGATTGGCCAGCGCACAGGGCGCAAAGAATTGCCGGGAAATGCTCATCCTCCCAGGGGACGGCGACGGGGCAGTTGGCGGAAAGTATCAGCACGGTATTGGCATTGGCCTTATGCACCACTTGCGCCAGATCATGTTGGGCACCGGGAAGCACAATATCCTGACGATCTAACTGCTCATGATCAATGGTCTGATCCGTGCCGAGAACCAGAAATACAACATCCGCTTCTTTCGCCGCCTGGGCCGCCTTTTTCAGCCACTGCTTATTTGCCGGCCCCTGCACGGTGCAGCCGCGCACGAATTCCACCTGCACGCGGCCGGCTTTCGGACGCTCCAATGGCAGCAATTCAATATACTCAAGATGAAAGAGATCTTTCTGGTCGACGTTGCCGGTAAATACCAGGTAGATGGAATGCCAGCCGGAAGCGTTGTGAATCGGGGCGGAAAATTCCTGAAAAGCATCCCATCCGCCGGTGGGTTTAATTTTAATTCGCGCCGCAACTTCACCGGTCGGGCTATCCATGCGGACTTCCACCACGCCGCCGGTGGACGCACAACTTGCCCGCGCCGTAATGCTGGTTCGCCCGGTGAAATCCGCAGCAGGTAGCTGCACGTAGAAACCATTTTGCATCAAGCCCAGCGTGGCGTCCGGCAGCACACAATTAAAGAATTTGTAGCTCCAGTCAATGGAGGAAAAGTTAATGGCGTCGATGCGATTTTGTGATCCTGGCGAGCCTAGTGCAGCCGCGATGCCATCCAGTGGCGATACATGCACAAACGGGCCGCCGCTGTAGCCGCCCAGTGCACAGCGATCCGCCATCGGGCCAATCACCGCAACTTTTTTAATTTTTGCCTTGTTCAAGGGAAGGATTTTCCCGTCGTTTTTCAGCAGGACCAGAGATTCCCGCCCGGCTTCCAGGGCCAGTTTTCGATGCTCCGGGCTGTCAACAACATTAAAGGAAATGGTGTTGTACGGCACAACATTCGGATCATCAAACTCGCCGAACAGAAATCGCGCCGTAAGAATCCGCGTTAAAGCCTGGTCAATATCGGCTTGGCTGATCAACTCCAGCGCTACCGCCCGCGGCAAAAACTTCTGATACGTACCCCATGCGAATCCGCAGTTCAGATCACACCCCGCCTGCACGGCCAACGCCGCGGCCTGTTCGCCCGTGGGAACATAATGATGCGTCTGATAGATATCCCCAACCGCGTCGCAATCCGAAGTGACATAACCTCGGAAACCCCAGCGGTGGCGCAGCAGGTCCGTTAATAAGAATCGATCCGCGCAACAGGGAATACCGTTAATTTCATTGTAAGATCCCATCACAGTAAATACGCCGGCATCGACAGCACTGCGGAAGGGACGTGTATAATATTCCCAGAAACTGCGGGAATTGACACTGGCGGATGTGGTATGGCGATCATCATCGGTTTCATTGCAGATGAAATGCTTCGCACAGCAGACGGTTTTTAGAAAATTGGGATTATCCCCCTGCATGCCCTGCACCACGGCCGCCACCATCGTGCCCATGAGATGCGGATCTTCCCCGAGGGTTTCATCAATGCGACCCCAGCGCGGGTCCTTAGCTGTATTAAGTGTTTGCGGCGAATAATAAGCCAACGCCGTGCCATGTTTATTATGGTAAGCGCGTGCCTCATCAGATACCGCAGTGTACGCTTTTAGCGCCAGCGCCGGGTTCCAGGAATTAGCCATGGCCAGGGGCACGGGGAAACTTGTGCACGGCCCACCGCGCAGCAGACCATGCAATGCTTCATGCCAATATTGATAGGCGGCCAATCCCAGATGTTTAATCGCCGGAGCAGTATTGCCCAATTGCCCCGTCTTTTCCGCTAACGTCATCCGAGCCACCAGAGCGGAGGCACGGCGTGCGGCTCTTTCATACGCCTGCGGCGAAATGCCCACCGTGGCGGCCGGCGGCAGCGGCAGTGCTACGGCAGGATCGCCGTCGGCGAGGCCGCCGATGCGCGGCCGCAGCGATGCCAGCATGGTGCCGGCGGTCGCAGCGGAAATAAACCTCCGCCGGCTTATTTTTGCGATTGGATTAGTAGTTTCATCTGACATAAAAATCTCCTGAGCAATTGCAATACCATTTGTACCACGGCTGCAGGGGCCTTAAGCCCGTATCGCCGCCAAGGCCGCATTAATATATCCTAATGCGTACGCCATTCCCGCGTGCCACGGCGCACTGCAGGACATCTGCGGCGCGTGATCGGGAATCAAGACTCCGTCAAAATCATTTTTTTGGAGAATTCGCAGCACCCGCAGGATATCGACATCGCCTTCATCAATAAATGTTTCACGATAACTGGGAATTTTCCCCCGGACATTTCGCAGATGGACATAACAGATCTTCCCCTGCCGACTGTATTGATCCGCCGCTTCATAAACATCCCCTTGCGTCATTTCCGCGATGGATCCGATGCAAAACTCCAAGCCGTTGCAGGGGCTTGGATTCAAATCCAGTAGTTTCTGATACAGCGCCGGTTGATACACCAGTCGGGGCGTATTTCGCAGTGCGGCGAAAGGAGGATCATCCGGATGCGCCGCGAGGTGCACGCCGGCTTCTTCCGCAACAGGCAGTAATTCATCGAGGAATCGTTTGGCGCGCAGCCAGAGTTCATCCGCGGTTATTTCCGCCATGGTCCCGGACGGGGCCAGCGGATCATACACCATATTCCATACCATACCATTGGGGATCGGTGTATTGTCCCCAGCTTCCACGCCCACGGCGACAGCATGTCCACGGGCAAACGGCCCGCTGATTCGCCCGGCCACGCCGGCCAAACTGAAGTTGTACCCCATGCAGGGAATTCCAGCCTGCCCCATCCGCCGAATAATAGTTTTTAGACCCTCCATCTGCGCTTTGCGCTTCGGACCATCCAGAAGCACGTCATACCAATGAGCGGGATCAAAGTTTTCAATGGCCGCGATCTCCAAGCCCTCCTGCGCCGCCGCTTTTACCAGTGACGCAAGTTCCTCCAGCGACCAGAGCTTGTTGTGATCGCCTGCGTACCCCCACCCCTGCCTGCCCCCCGTGGGTTGATCATCCGTTTTGCTGTGTGCGCCGCCATTAAAATAATCCACCAGGTGGGCAACAATATGCGTGCAGCCGCACTGCCGGGCAAAGCGGAAGTTTTCCGGTGTTAACGCGTGGCGGTATAGCCCCAGACCAAGTTTCATGGATTCTCCTGCGTCGGTGCTGGTGGCGTTTTCCATTTAAATAATTTCGGCGCATGGGCATAATACAAATTGTTGAACGTGAGGCGTCCGGGCTTCTTACCGCGCAGATGCTCATCGGCAAAATCCAGAATAGCCCGCCAATCCGGCAGGGTAATACTGTGCACGCCGGGATGAAAATACATGGCAATATGCGTTGGAGCATGGGCAAACTGGAATATCCGCCGGGCCGCGACAAATGATATTTGCTCACCCTCCGGATTTTCCCATGGATCATTTGTGGATTGGGTAAGAAGCAAATAGCGTGGTGCCATAAGCCCCAGCAGTTCAAATTGATCAAGCGGCAAACGCTGGGCCTGATTGGCGAATTGGGCGAAGCGCCGGGCGTACCACGCGGGGAAGGCGCGGGTCGTGGAGCGGATTGTCTCCTGATTGCCGGGCTTGAATCGGAAGCATCCCGCCCCCGCGCAACCCGGACACACCGCGCCGACCATGGCAATGTGCGAGTTTAATGCGCCAGCCAGCAAGGCCTCCTTCCCCCAACGCGAGAATCCCACCAGAATAATTTGTTTCGGGTTCACATCTGTCCGCGTGCGAAGATATTTTACAATACCATGAATTTCCCATGCCTCCGCGGAGAGCGTGCCCCAGGTATATCCAGGATAAAGCTCAAATATAGGGCTTTGGTGTTTCATGTCATCGACGATATTGGCGTTATTGACGCCAACCAGAACGTAGCCGCGGGTAAGTATTTCTTTTACCGGTATCTGCACATATTTTTTTAACCAACCATGAATGTACAGCCGGCCCAGATAAATAATGGCAGGATGCCGCCCGGCCGTCGCCGGAGTATGCACATCAAGATTCAACGTCACGGCGTGATGTTTGCCCATGGCAAGATGAATTTTCTGCACCGATCCCGCTCCTGCGGGGCCTTTGGAGTTTCGTATTTTTGCAGTCACCTCACCCGGCATCGGCGGCATCGTGCCATATTCATCCTGGAGAAACAGATGTATCAGTTCGGCCCGGCGGATTTTCCAATCAGCCGCTGATTTCACGGTTTTGCCATTGTTGAGGATAAAAGGATCCGGCAGCCCGGTCTGCCAGGGGAGCCTGCTGATTTCCTGCGAAGCGGGCGAGGCCGCGTGAACCACCCCGCCACGACTCGCAAATAACAGCATCAGGCAAAACACCACTGTCGCAGGAGTCCGGACGGATCGCACGCGAATAATGTGTCTTAATATCACGAGATGCTCTCCAATGTGATTTGATCCAGCACAATGCCGGGATCAACGGCGTAAACTGTTAAGAGGTGCCGACCTTTGGAAACAGGCCCCACCGCAAAGCGCAGCGGAATATGATTCTCCAGCACACCGGCGCTGCGGATAGAGTTACCCACCACCCGCGTCTCGCTGGAAGCAAAAGGAACCGCCATCACCTGAGGCGGCAAATCGTCCCAGCGCATAGCCAAACGCAGTTGCATGCCGGGATACAATTCGTACGTTGGCAATACATGTAAAACCACTTCGCCGTTGGCACATTCGACCGGAGCATGGAGGTGGTATTCCATGTGGGGCGCACTATTTAGTCCCGTTTGCGGGTCCCATTGATTTTCCGGGATCGCCGGCCATAGGGCCATGGCACCGCTTGACCATCCCAAGCCTACAACCTTTCGCCATGCGGCACCTGTCGTCTCGCGATTGTGCTTAAAATCAGAAGCAGAAACGGTCACCATGCCCACGGCCTCCGGCAGCGGCAGATGCCTTTGGGCTTGGTTATGCAGCCACGGCCACTGCACCGCTGCCCATGCGGGATTCCACGTGGTGCCGCCCATCGTGGCGTAGTTGCTCCATTTGCCATTGGCTAATGTGTTGTTGTACCACGCTACTTGCCGCTGAATGTACGCCCGCCAATGGGCAACCGCTTTTTCATGCTCTATTCGTGCGATTTTATCGGTATGCGCCAATCGGTCATAGAGAAATATCAACCCCGTTGCCGAAAGCATTTGTGCCGGATAGCCGAAGAGTTCAAAGAATGCATCCCGGCTGCCTTCAGAAATCTTCTTATATAGATGCGCTTGCATATTGAACAGGCCCTGATATTGGGCCATGAGCTTTTCCGCTTCCACCAGCGGCAGTTTCGCCGCCCACTGGCGATTCATGGACTCGGGTTTGCGTATCTGACCCAGACGATAAAATTCCTGAAGCATGGCGGCAATGGCGTCGGCGTGTTGATCGCCGCATACCTTAGCCGCAAATTCCCGGAGAAATCGCTCCTGCGCGTCGGGGCCAAATGCCTTGGGATTCCAAGCCAGTCGGGCGGCAAAATCCATTCCTGTTTCGCGCGGTTTGATGCCGCCGACATTAATGACCCATATTGTTTTGGAATCATTGTCCCAGGCCTTCTTAAGTTCCGCCCACATCAACGCCGGCGGCGTTGTGTTAAGCCAGCAGTAGGAATGCGGTCCGCCTAAATATTCAATATGGTAATAAACTCCCGCCCCGCCAGTGTGTTT
>JAJZGH010000162.1 GCA_021798635.1 Planctomycetota bacterium
AACACCGTCCACAAAAATTATTCACTGCTGTTAAAAGATCCGAATTTGCCCCTGATGGATCGCGCCATGTCCAGCGCGTTTCCCCCCGGCAGCATCGTCAAACCACTGGAAGCATCTGTCGCCATGACCTTGGAAGTTATTACGCCCCATACAATCATCAACTGCGGTCCGGAACTGTTTCCCAATCATCCCAATGTGTTTCGTGATGACTCCTATCCGTACGGACGCGGCCCGACCGATGTAGTCACCGGTCTGGAGGAATCCTGTGATGTATTTTTTTACAATGTCGGCATGCGACTGGGGCTTACCCGATTGGTCGCCGCTTATCGCAGCTATGGCCTGGGTGCGCCCACGGGTATTGGTCTGGCGGAAGAGACCAGCGGTTATCTTCCGCCGACGGATCAAACCCTTAGTAAAATAAAGCGTCTGGATGATGCGATTATGATGGGTATCGGGCAGGGGCCGATGGCGGTGACGCCATTGCAGATGGCCAACGGCTACACGGCCCTGTTGCGCGGCGGACTTTGGATGCGTCCGCAGTTAATGGAGCAGTTCCACCGGCCGCCGGCGCGGAAGATTCCTATCAATACATCTTATCTTAAATATATATATAAAGGTATGTATCTGGTGGTGCACGGCCCGCTGGGAACCGCGAATATGGATAATTTTACCCTGCCGGTGGAAGGGAAGACCGGTACCGCGCAGACCGCCGAACTGGTGCGAAGCAATGGCAAAACTACCGTCGTCAAAGGTGATGACGGCTGGTTTATCGGGTGCGTGCCGGCAGATCATCCCAAGTATGTTGTCGCGGCGGTGGTCGAAATGGGCGGCTATGGAGGGCAGGTGGCGGGGCCAATTGTTAAACAGTGTATTGAGCTGATGCAAACACGGGGCTACTTGCCGGAGGCCGCCAATCCGTGACCGACCAGCGTGATGAGTATTCACCTTTTCGCATGTTCCGTTTTGCCGGTGGGAATTCCCGTTCATCCGGCGGTTCCACGCTGTGGGAAACCATCTGGCATCGGGTCATGCCGGAACTTGTGGCGACGCGGTTGGCCTGGCTGATGCTGCTGGCCGTGGCGCTGCTGTGCACAGCGAGTCTCATGGCGGTGCGAATTTGCGGCCGCGGATTAATGGTTCGGCAGGAAATACATATTCTTGTAGGGGCGGCGATTTTGCTGCTGCTGCTGACGGTTAATTACCGCAAGCTGGGATATGTGGCTTACAGCTTTTTTATTTTTACCACGCTTCTGCTTATTGCCGTGCGTTTCGGGCGGGCCATTAAAGGCAGTCACCGCTGGTTTATCATTCCCGGCGGTATTGACCTTCAGCCCAGTGAATTGGCGAAGATATCTTTTGTCATGTCGGTCGCGTGGTGTCTGCGGATGCATAAGGATATGCGGCAACTCAACAAGCTGATCCTTCCCTTTATCTTCGCCATTATTCCCATGGGTCTGATTCTTATTGAGCCTGATCTGGGCACGGCGCTGCTTTTTCCGGTGGTGCTTTACGCCATGCTTATTGCCGCGGGCGCAAAATTCCGGCATCTACTGGCCATTGCGCTGATCGCCATGGCGGTGGCACCGGGTTGCTATCCACTGCTGAAGCCCTATCAGAAACAGCGCATCGTGGCCTTATTTGTGCATGGCAAACCCACCCATCGCCAACTCTCCGGAGAACTGTATCAGAAACGCCAAAGTGAAATTGCTGAAGGCAGCGGCGGCTTGACCGGCCAAGGGCTGGAAGGCACGGTGGAAATTCGCCATGGACTGCTGCCCGAAGCATCCAATGATTTTATCTTCGCGGTTGTAGGCAGTCAGTGGGGTTTTACCGGTGCCATTGGCATCGTTGTTCTGTATCTCATATTTTTCGCTTCCTGCATGGAAACGGCAGGTGAAGCGGCGGACAGCTTCGGGAGGCTGCTGGTTGTAGGGTTATCCTGCATGTTGATTCTGCAAGCCGTTATTAACATCGCGATGACCACCGGGATTATTCCTGTGGTAGGCATTACGTTGCCGTTTATGTCTTACGGCGGCAGCGCCATGCTGGCGGATATGTTGGCCATGTCACTGATTCTCAATGTCGCCATGCGCGGCCGCCGCATGGTTCCCGGCAGCCGGGAACGTCCCGCCGCCCGCGGATAGTTCGCCGGCAGGCGAACATTTTGATTCATTTCGACCGCGACACGCCCGCCGCCAATCGCTATAATCTTTTTATGACGCAGGACATTAATAATCCAATAGAAAATAGCGCCAGGGCAACCGGTGAAAGTGATGCTCCCGCCGCGTCGCGGACCTCTGGGGCCAACCTGGGTGAGTTGGCTCGTAAGGAATCATCGGGCGTGCCGCCGGCGGAACTTGATCCCGGCCGCCGCGGGTTTTTTGCTAAATGCTTAAGTGATATTCTTGCCCCGGTGGCCAGCTTAATTGAAAGCCGTATGGAACCGGTCACGGATGTATTTGACGGGCAATTCTCCCCGCCAAGTTATGATGATGATTCCCCGATGATGCCCGGCCTGCACCGGTCCATGGAGCCGCAAACAATTTTGCGTCCGCCCGGGGCAAAAGCCCCGGATGAATTTGAATCGATGTGTTCACGCTGCGGAGCCTGCGTGGAGGCCTGCCCGGTAAAGTGCATTCAAATTGATGCGTCAGCCTGTGTCGGCGACGGTTATCCGTATATTGCTCCCGCTATTGCACCGTGTGTGATGTGTGATGAATTGGCGTGTATGAAAGCCTGCCCGACCGGAGCGTTAACTTTGGTGGATAAGCTTTCTATTCGTATTGGGCTGGCGGAAGTGAAGCATGAAACATGCCTGCGCCATCATGGAGAAGATTGCCGGCTGTGCCTTGAGGCCTGTCCTGTTGGTGAAAACGCCATTGTTGTCAGCGCCCATTCCGGCCGGGTTCTGGTGAAGCCCGGCGGCTGCACTGGATGCGGCATGTGTGAACAAGCCTGCCCCACGCATCCCACGGCCGTTACCGTGCAGCCGTTAAGACGCATGGAAGAGCTGCCCGAAGATTAAATTCCCTATAAGATATGTGATGGCAAGATGGAATCAGCGGCGGATTTGTCGCCGGAACGAATGTTTTAATTTGGAAGGTTTTATGTCTGATAACAAGGAACGGGAACTTGGTACCACATTGGATATCAAATTAGATTCTGCGGGGCTGCTTACAGCGGTGGCGGTGGATGCCGATACCAAAGAGGTCTTAATGGTGGCCTTTATGAACCAGGCCGCACTGGAAAAAACCATCGCCACCGGCAAAGCCACTTACTGGAGCCGATCGCGGGGAAAATTCTGGGTAAAAGGTGAAGAGAGCGGGCACATCCAGGAAGTGCAGGAATTGCTTGTGGATTGTGATCAGGATGCGGTGGTCATGAAGGTGCGGCAGAAGGGATCCGCCTGTCACAACGGCTTTCGATCCTGCTTTTACCGTAAAATTGTGCCCGGTGATGCTGCCGCTTCCGGCAAGTTGGAATTTGTGCTCCAGCGACAGGTGGATCCCGCCACCATCTACAAAAAGTAGCCCCGTGTTTAAGGCAGGCGAAGGGGGTTGCTTTCGTTAAAAAAGCCGCCTAGCATTGTGACTCTTGCACAGAGTCTGTTTGGACACAAAAGTGTTATCATTCAGACGGGAAAGCTGCCATGTGGTGGAAGCATGGGTGCCTGAGATGAACCTTGGACGCGGGTAGTCGATATGATGGGAAAATTAACTGAAAAAGCACCGGCAAAACTTGCCGACGTGCAGTCCGCGCAGGACAAACGCAATATCGCCATTGATAAAGTGGGTGTCAAGGCGGTGCGCTATCCCATTACCTTGCGCACCCCGGACGGCGGAGAGCAAAACACCGTCGCCCTGATCAACTTATATGTATCGCTGCCCAAGCATAAAAAGGGCACCCACATGAGCCGATTTCTGGAAATTCTCAATCGGCATCACCGCAGCATCACGCCCGGTCAGATTATTCCGATTCTGCATGAAATGAAGACGAAACTTCTGGCGGATGATGCCCTCATTGAAATGGCCTTCCCTTACTTCATTGAGAAAGCGGCGCCCGTTTCCGGGGCGCGCGGCCTGATGGATTATGTCTGCTCCTTTGAAGGCGTCAGTAACGGAGCGGATGATTTTATTCTTGGAGTCAAGGCTCCGGCCACATCCTTATGCCCCTGCAGCAAGGAAATTTCCGCCTATGGTGCCCATAACCAGCGCTGCGAAATCAGCGCCCGCGTGCGGTTTACCGGTGATCTTTGGATCGAAGACCTCGTGAAGATTATGGAATCCGCCGCCAGCGCTCCGGTGTATGCGGTGCTCAAACGTCCCGATGAAAAATTTGTCACCGAGCAGGCCTTTGATAATCCGAAATTTGTGGAAGATATTATCCGTGACCTGGCATTGGCGATGGAAGAAAATCAGCAGATCACCTGGTACAGCATTCAAAGTGAAAACTTTGAATCCATCCATAACCACAACGCCTTCGCCCAGATCGAACGCGATAAACGCTAAGCCAGGGCATCACAGTTTGTCTTGGACACTCTGGATTTTATCTTCCAGTGTCTGTACCCGGTCCGTGCGTGTCCCTATTTTAAGGCTTGTTACGATGCGCGGGGCACCCATGGCGTGGACCGCTTCATGGCACTGTTTAATGGCGGCAAACACCGTGTCCCAGTCTCCCTCAATGTTGGTGCCCCACGCGTGCATCTGATGTTTCAGTCCGGCTTGCCGCAAAATCTTCTGACATGCCGCAATATGGCGTGAAACCGAAACGCCCACACCCATAGGAATCACGCATAAATCTACCATCACATTCATTGTTGTTTCCTTCATCTTTTAGGACATTCACAGGGTGCTTGCCTGATGCTTCTTCTCCCATACTTCCTCTGCTTCAGCTTTACGCAGATAAATTGGCAGCAGTTGGTCACGATCGGTAAACGTGCCGCTTTGGGCTAAGGCCCATCCTAGTTTATGCACCATCGCCGCCTGCGGCTGCCAAAGCGAGCGATCGACTTCGATGGTTTCTCCTTCTGATCCTGTTATTGCGTCGCGATGGTAATCAATTCCTTCGCCCAGTATATGCAGGGGATGTGGAGCCTGGGACAATAATGCGGCGGGATCCGTCAGCAGCGGCCCCTGCATGCGGTGAAGCACCTCTGAATGCGCGCGGCGTTGATAACGTGCCGCGTAAACCTGCCCACGCTTGGCATCCAACAGAACTGCCAGATCCATAACATGTGCCGGCGCATTGGCAGCCAGAACGTCAACGGTTGGCACGGAAATTAATTTGCAGCCCAGCGCCTGTTGCAAGGCCCGCGCAATGGTCACAGCAATTCTAATCCCCGTGAAAGACCCCGGCCCCACCGAAACATATACGTGTTGAATATCGCCCGGTTTCCAGCCCTGCCCACGCGTGAGATCCCGTATGGCCGGCATAAGCTCCACTGCGTGCCGCATGGCCTTGCTGAATTGCTGGGTCCCTAACATGCGATCGCCGGACGCTACCGCCACAGAGCCGATCCGGCTGCTGGTTTCAATGGCTACAATACGCGGAAATTCGTCATTGGATTGCTTTGCTTCCATGGCGGCCAAGATTATACGAACCTTCCGAATTAAACAATGGCAAATTCGCCGGTGATTGTAGGGACTCGCGTTGGGATTATTCCGATGTGTCCAGTGCCAAGATGTCGCGGTTCAGTTATCTGGCTCTTATGTAACTGTATATTAAACAAGCAGTTATGGAAAAAATCCCGCAACTCACAAAGAATTCATCGTCCGATGGGGGATTTTGTCCGTATAAATAGTTGTGGAGGCCATGCAGACCTCCCGGTTATTGTTTAAGGAGCTGCATCATGCCGGCACAAGTAGCTGCGATAAAACCTGAAATCACCCTGACCAGGCGTCACGAGTCCATTTTAGAAGCCATCGGCGAATTTGATCGCCAGATGGTCCAAGAGGCGCTTAATTCACCTTTGTATTTCGTGCCTAACCCCTTATTTACGGAAGCCGACGCGGCCGACCAGTTGTTTGAAAACGGCTTGGATATTGGACCGGCTAAGACCGGCTGGTACCATCCGATGGCGGATGATCTAAGCACTCTGTCCGCACCCTCTTCCTCGTTGTTGACCACGGCGCAGGAGCAGCATTTATTTCTGCGCTACAACTATGCCCGCATGCGCGTCAAAGAAGCGGTGCTGACCTTTGAGGCAACACCGGGCCGTAAAATTGCACGCGAGATAGCCTTCTGGCAACGCCGTGCCAAAGAAACGCGCGAGACCATTGCCGGCGCTAATTTGGCGCTGGTACTGGCCATGGCTAAACGCACGCGGATGAATGACGTGGATTTTGGAGATTTAATTTCAGAAGGCAATATGGCTCTATTGCGTGCGGTTGAAAAATTTGACCCCGCCCGCGGATTTAAATTCAGCACGTATGCATGCCGGGCGATCCTGAAAGGCTTCAGCCGCAGTGCGGTGAAATCGAATCGGTACCGATCCATGTTTCCCACGGAGTTTGATCCGGCGATGGAGCGTTCGAATGAAATGGAAGTCCGGCGGCAATCCGTCGCCAAGGACGCGGTGGAAGATCTGCAGGAGATCATTGAACGTAACAGTGCCGAACTCACGGATGTTGAGCGCCGCGTTATTGAAGCCCGTTTCGCAGTCAACCGGCCGGAAGACACCCAAGCTATGACGCTGGCCGAAGTTGGCGAAGTTATCGGTGTCACCAAAGAACGCGTGCGGCAGATACAAAACCGCGCCCTGGAGAAATTGCGTTCAACATTGGATGATCGTATTCTCACCCGCTAAGCGAGCCGGTGCTCCAGGAAAATTCTCATTCCATACGAGTGTTCCGGCCCAGTGGCCGGAAAGTTAGTACGGGCCAGACGCTTTTGGTGCAGCGTCTGGCCCCTTTTTTTACCGCCGTTGGGCTCGGTTACGCCAGCTTTTGCTCCAGCAACCGTGCGGGCCATTGGGTTGGCAAGTCGGGGACGATAAACGTTTTGCCTTTTTTTCCGGCGACTGGGGTGGGTAGTGTGCAGGTAAGCGCTTCCGCGGCCAGGTAGCCGCTGCGAACTGCGCCTTCCATGGTGGCCGGCCAATTGGTCTTGGTGTAGTCGCCGGCGAGAAATAAATTTTCAATGCCGCCGGGGGGTGGCGCCTGCGCCGGTCGCCAGGCGTCGGAGCCGGGCAGCGGGGAAAAGGTGGCGCGCTTTTCGATGACTATTTTTTGTCGTAGCAGGCGTGCGGAGGAATCTGGAAATAACTGCTGAATCTGCTTTTGAAATAATTCCGCGCACTGTTCTCGCGGTTTGTCCACCCATTCTCGTGCCGCGCTAATTACGCCGTGAAGAATTTTTCCTTCCGCATCTTTCCGAAATAGCCATTGCAGCGGCCCATCAAACAGTGCGGCATGAGATAACCGCATCACCGGTTTATCAAACCAGAGATGCGCCCCTAAAATCGGCACGGATTCAAGTTTGTCCAAGTGCGCAAACCGCCCATCCTTGGCTCGGAGATGGTCTGGAATCCATCTTTGTACGGCATGGTAATTGGTGGCCAGAATCACGGCATCGGCGCGAAGGATTTCGCCGGTTTGCAGCGTGACACCGCTCGCTTGTCCCCCGGCAAATATAATTTCCGAAACGCGTGTGCCCAGGCGCACATCCGCGCAGGGACGGTGCGAATACAATTCTTCCAGGGCACACCCCGGCAGGCCCACCACATACCCGTGCTGGTTCATTAACATGGCATCTTGGAAAACTTCGATCGCATATTTGCTGCTGGCACGCCGCGTCTCTTCGTTAAGTGCACTGATTAATACCGGATCATAAAACCGCTGAATCACGCGATCACTTTGGCGGTGCTCCGTCAGCCATTGGCCAAAGGCTTGCCCCTCAAGCTTTTCGCGGCCGACCTTTCCCAGTCGCAGCATCGCCAGCATGGCGGTCATGACTTCTTTGCGCTCCGCGATTGTTAAAGCGCTAAATCCCAGCATCGCCGGCCCAAGATGCAAAGGTGCCGGCAGACCGGAAACGCCCCAAAGATCAAATTGCCGGCCGTGGGAATCAAGAAAGTGCACCCGGCGATGATACTCAATGCGGTCGGCGACATTCAGACGTTTGTATAAGTCCTGCAAATTCGTGCAGCACCCCAGCAGCACATGCTGGCAATTATCCAGGAGTTGATCACTTTCCGGGTCTTCAAAAGAACTGGCGCGGCCACCGAGTTCCCGCCGCGCTTCTAATAATGTCACACGATAACCGCATGAATCCACCGCCGCCGCCGCGGCAATTCCCGCTAATCCGCCTCCGACAACCAAGACCCGCGGCCCCGCGTTTGGACTTTTATTATGAAGATGATTTACCGACAAAATTTTATCCTGTAACTAATGTTAAAAAGCGGACGGCCGGCCAGCGGCCGGGCAGCGGTAGGGTTCCGTTACTTTTTTCCCGCACTGCGACACCGCAGGGCGATCCACGTTTTGGCCACGGTGCCCAGCCGCACGCGGCCGTACAGCACCTGCTGGGGATGCCGCGCAATTTTACGCAAAATGCCACGATAAATCGCGGTCATCGCAGTTAATGCCGCGACATTTCCGGGCGTAATCCGCTGGTCCAACGGTGCGGATCGGACAAATAACCGCTCGGCAAGCTCAATATGGTGCTGCATCAGGGCCTGAAAGCCCGGCGTGGCTTTTCCGGCCATCAGATCATCCCCGGTAACGCCACACCGCCGCATCCGCTCTTCTGGAAAATAAATGCGGTTTCTACCCGCATCTTCCTTAACGTCCCGTAAAATATTGGTTAATTGAAATGCGATACCGCGATCCACGGCCAAAGCCTCAGTCTCGGCACCGCCGGTAAAACCCCATATATGAATACTCGCCACGCCCACCACCCCGGCCACGCGATAACAATACTGCTGCAGATCGGCATCCTTTTCCGGCTGATGGAATTGCAGATCTTGCAGTTGGCCGTCGATCATGTCGTCAAAAAGCGCAGGCGGAATCGCGTGGCGATGTACGCAATGCGTAAAGGCGGCCCAGCCGGGCCACGCCGGACTTTCTATCGCAGGCAGGGTCCCACCGGAAATGGCCGCATGAGTCAGCGAGCGGAACTGATCTAATAATTCCCGGCGCTGCGCTAACGGCAGATCGGCAGAATCATCGGCCAGATCATCCGCACGGCGCATCCACGCATACAGTGCAAACATGCTGGACTTCGCCGGTTCCGGTAGCAGGCGTAAGCCATAATAAAAATTTCTGGCCTGCTGCTGCGTCACGTGGCGGCAATAGTCGCTTGAGGCCTGGAAATCCGGCGTTTGCGCAACGCTAACCGTGGACGTATTCATTTTCCGCCCCCGGAAAAGGCCGCCAGCGCCCCGGCGGAAACCGCGCGCACCATCAGGCCGAATTTTTGCGTTTTGCCCAGCGCCGGGCGATGCGACAGCGTATCATAGTTTTGCTGACGAATGGCTGCCAGAACGGCTTGGCCGCCTCGGTTGAAAAGAGAAATCTGTGAACGCAGTTGCCGATGAATCAGCGGTAACAGCGCCAGGCCTTCATCAAACATTACTTGGCAGCGATCCACTTCAAATTTTAACAAAGCGCGATAATTATCGTCGCAGCGTCCCTCACGGATCTGTTGTTCATCGACATGAAATTGTCGCATGGATTCCGCGGGTAGATAAATGCGGTCGCGCTCGAGGATATCTCTGCGTACATCCTGCCAGAAATTGGCCAATTGCAGTGCGGTGCAGGTTTTATCTGATAATATTTGCCGGGGCTGGTCCCGATAACCAGCCAGATACAACACCAGTCGGCCCACGGGATCGGCGCTGCGGGTGCAGTAATCCACGACTTGGGAAAAGCTTTCGTAACGGTTTATTCGTTGATCCTGTTCAAAGGCGCTGATTAAGTCCAAAAAGGGCTGCCGGGGAATATCATGCTTTTCAATGGTTTCAGATAACGCGGTGAAAACCGCCGTTTGGGTTTTTCCGCTGTAGCATGCCTCTGTCTGGCGGCGGAAATCCGCCAGATATTGTATCGCCAGTTCAGGGTCGCCAACTTCATCACCCAGATCATCGGCGGTGCGGCAAAAAGCGTAAATATTGCAGAAATCCTGGCGCAGGGCCTTGGGCACCAAGTGCGAAACCACGGTGAAGTTCTCGTAATGTTCATGGGCCAGCCGCCAAGTATAGCGGCGTGCCTGGGCCACATCGGTCATGGGGGCAAAGGCCCAATGCACGGTTGCGGGGGGCGTGCTGGAGGCTTCAATGGTCATATCCTGCATATCTCGTAAAGTTGAATGTAACGGGTGAGCGGAAATAATTCCATCCTTCATGTTCCACAAATGCGGAAGTCAACTCAACCCTGACGGGGCCGCTGGATCCTTCCAGTGCATCGCCAACATGGCATGCTTTATGGTAATATAACCGCCCGGCGGGCTTGTTGTCCCGTACGCGAAATATCACCCTTGGGGGCAAAGGGGGGCGCAGTGGATGCGCCGCGCGAATATAAAGGCGTTAGGGCCTTTGACATTGCACCAGGAATTCGGAGTATCTGCATGAAAATTATCCTTGCTAATCCACGCGGTTTTTGCGCGGGCGTGAATATGGCCATTGAGTGCGTAGAGCGGATGCTCAAACTCAAAGGCGCTCCGATTTACGTTTACCATGAAATCGTACATAACCTGCACGTGGTGGAACGCTTCACCCGCCAGGGGGCGGTGTTTGTCAATTCCATTGATGAAGTACCCGAAGGCTCCACAGTGGTGTACAGTGCCCATGGCGTGTCGCCGGAAGTGCGCAATCGCGCCGCCGAACGCCGCTTAATTCAAGTGGATGCAACCTGCCCGCTGGTTACCAAGGTGCATAACGAGGCGATCCGTTACGCCAAACAGAAATTCACCATTGTTCTTATTGGTCATGCGGATCATGACGAAGTTGTCGGAACGCTGGGTGAAGCGCCCGATGCGATCAGCATTGTGGAAAGCGCCGAAGATGTTCATCGGCTGGAAATCCCGGATGATCACCGTGTGGCCTATCTGACGCAAACCACGCTTAGTCTGGATGACGCCGCTCGAATTATTGCCGAGCTGAAGAAAAAATTTCCCCGCATTCAAGCCCCCCCCAAGGATGACATCTGCTACGCCACAACCAACCGTCAGGCGGCGGTGCAAAAACTTGCCCCGGATTGCGAACTGGTCCTGGTGGTGGGGAGTCAAGATCG
>JAJZGH010000163.1 GCA_021798635.1 Planctomycetota bacterium
TGGCGGGCGGTGTGGTGGGAAGCCTTTACCTGTTTGGATCCGTTTTTCTGGCCTTCGCATTTTTATATCCCGATTTCGTGATCTACGTCGCATTTATTCTGCCGGTGCGCGTAAAGTATCTGGGGTGGATCATGTGGGCGTTTTACGGTTGGATGTTCCTGGCGGGTCCCTGGTCGCAGCGCGCCATTGTCTTCGCGGCCGTGCTTAATTTTCTGATATTTTTCCACCGGGATATTATCAATCGTATCCGCTATGGCCACCGCAAAATGGTACAGAAAGCGGCCACCGCCGTCGATGCGCCCTTTCACCGTTGCACGACCTGCGGCATTACCGAAAAAACCAATCCGCAAATGGAATTCCGCTATTGCAATCGCTGCTCCGGCACGCCGTGCTACTGCATGGAGCATATTAACAACCATGAGCATCGCGGGCCGCAATAATTAATAGTGCTCGGTCGCAACTACACCTTGGCGGCGGCAATTTGCGCCTGGCGCTTTAAGCGTTTCCGCTTATTGAAAATGTTGGCCAACTGATCAATCAGCACCGCCAGAAGAATTACCGCGCCGGTAATGAAGTATGTCCAGTTGGAACTTAAGCGGAATACTTCCCGATGTCCCGCCGAGTGATATACCCATTTGAAAAGAATAATGCCGTTCTGAATCACTTCCATCATCACCGATCCGATAATGGCCCCCAGCACGCTGCCTTCACCTCCCCGCAGTGAAACGCCCCCGATAACTGCGGCGGCAATGGCATTGAGTTCATAGCCATTACCCACGTTGTAGGTCATCTGTGCGATGTAGGATGCATAGCAGATTCCCGCGACGCCGGCCAGCCCCGCCGAGATCACATAGGTAAGGGTTTCCACCCGGTCCACTGGAATACCGGAATATTGTGCCGCGTCCCGGTTGCCGCCAATGGCAAAAACATACCGGCCAAAAACGGTGGCATGCAACAGATAAGCGGAAAGAATAATCACCGCGATAAACATGATAACCGGATAGGCTAAAACAGTATGGTAGCCATAATGCAACAGCCCTTCGGTGGAAAGATTAACCAGCGGTGAAGTTCCCAGGCCTAAGGTTCCGCCATGGGTGATAATTTGCGCCGTTCCGCGCACCAGCAGCATTCCGGCAAGCGTGACAATAAAAGGCTGAAGTTTCAATCTGGATATCAGCAACCCCTGAATTAACCCGATCAGCAATGCCGCCGCCAAAGCAATGCTGATACCGACCCACAGCGGATGATTCAGGCAATGTACGGAGGGCGAGGAAATTTTAGCGATCAGCACACCCGTCAGGCCGATGATCGCGCCCACGGACAAATCAATACCGCCGGTGATGATGACAAAACTGCTGCCGATGGCAAATATGCCCAGCATGGCCGCCTGGCGCGACACATTGATTATATTGGCGATGTTTCCGAAGTCATGATTACTCCAGAATAAAAAGCCGCACATAACAATGACGGCACACAAAATACCCAGCTCACGTCTCATCAGACTCCAATGCTTTTATCAGTTGTTCCAGCCCCGGTCATCAGAGCCGCAACACGTTCCTGCGTGGCCTGTTGGCGCGGCAAAATGCCTTCCATGCGTCTTTCGCGCATGACAATAATTCGGTCGCTCATGCCTAATATTTCTTCCATTTCGGAACTGACCATCAAAATGGTAATCCCCTGCTGGGCCAACTCCATCATCTCGCGGTAAATTTCCGCCTTGGCCCCCACATCCACGCCGCGCGTGGGTTCATCCAGAATCAGAATTTTGGGGCGCATGGCCAGCCATTTACCCAGCACAACTTTCTGCTGGTTCCCCCCCGACAAACTACCCACACGGTACTTGACGCCGGGCGCTTTAATCCGCAAAGACTCCAGCTGCTTTTTCGCCACCGTCACCTCGTGGCCGCGCTGCAGCCACGCGCGGGGCTTGTAATGATGAATATCCGGCATGGATATATTTTGTGCAATATTCATGGGTAGCACCAGACCATGACGTTTGCGGTCTTCCGGTGCCAGATAGATTCCGCGATTGATGGCTTCACGCGGGTGGCGCGGCGCAAAAGCTTTTGCATCCACAACAACGGTCCCTCCCAGCGACCGGGTAGCTCCAAATATCGTCTGCATTAATTCCGTGCGCCCGGAACCAACCAAACCTGCAAAGCCCACAATTTCGCCGGCTCCCGCTGCAAAACTTACTGCGCACGGCGCACCGGGCACGATCAGATTCTCTACTTTTAAAATAGTGCGATATTCCGTCGCGGGCCGCATAGGCGGATACCAGTTGGTGAGTTCTCTTCCAACCATCATGGACACAATTTTGTTCTGGGTTATTTCATTGCGTTGCAGTTCCCCTACCCGCTTGCCATCACGTAGAACGATGACGCGATCCGCCAGACGCTGCACCTCCTCCATACGGTGCGAAATATAAATAATAGCAATGCCGTCCCTGCGAAGATCACCGATGATTTTGAAAAGTTGTTCAGATTCTGTCAGCGTCAACGAACTGGTGGGTTCGTCCAGGATCAGAATTCTGGCGTGGTGGGAAAGAGCTTTAGCAATTTCGACCATTTGCATCTGGCCGGGCGTCAGCGAGCCGACCAGGGTTGCCGGTGAACATGAAAGCCCCACCCGGTGCAACACCGATTCCGATGCCGATCGCATCACTTTCCGCCGCAACAGGCCCCACGAGCTTTTTTCGCTCCCCAGAAAAATATTTCCCGCCACGTCCAGGTTGGACGCCATCATTAATTCCTGATGCACCAGGACAATGCCATGCCGCCGGGAATCGGAAACATTGCGAAACGCAACTTCTTGGCCATCGATGACCAGCGTACCTTCATCCGGGGGCTGCGCACCGCCCAGAATTTTCATCAGCGTGCTTTTGCCGGCACCATTTTCACCCATGAGGGCCAGAACTTCGCCGCTGCGGAGTTCCAAGTCCACACGTTCCAAAGCTGTAACACCGGGAAAGCGTTTGGTCACGCCCCGCATTCGCAGGATATAGTCGTCGGCCATGCGGTGATCCTGTGTGATCGGATAACAATCCAGCTTATTTTGAGGCCATCATCTTAACGAGCTTTTTCTTATAGGCAGCCAAAGTTTTGGCGTCTACAATTTGTACGCCGGTATCCACATTGGCCGGGGTGGGCACGGCTTTCATGCCGTTGGCGCAGATGTTGCGCAGATATTTGCACGAAAGATACCCTTCCATGAATGGATTCTGAACCACTGTGGCGTTGATCAGACCGGTTTTAATATCCTGAAGTGTATCGGGGTCCTGATCAAAGGCGATGACTTTGATTTTACCTTTGTCACCGGCGGCCTTTACCGCGGCTGCGGCCAGGGCACCGTTATAGGAATACAGGCCGCACATGAGGCTCAAATGCGGGAACGCACTGATGACATTTTCCGCGTTGGACCTTGCACGTGCATAATCCTGATTGTCCTCTTTTTTGGCCACGATGGTGATTTTATGCCCTTTGATAGCATGTTCAATTCCCTGCAGTCGCCGGGAGGCGTTGCGGGCCGCAAGGTTGCCGACAAAAATCGCCACCTGTCCGCCCTTGGGCAGCAGTTTGACAATTTCCTTACCCATTAACAGCCCGGCGTTGTAATTCATCGTGCCGATATACATCAACCGGCTGGATTTTGGGGCGTCGGAATCGACGCAGATTAAATTCAAGGCACGCCCGGCGGAATCCAGGGTGCGAATCTGGTCATTGGGGGCAATGACGCTGATGGCAATGCCGTTATACCCTTCGGTAACGAGATCTTCAACGATTTGGTTCTGTTCGGCGACTGTCCCTTTGGCCGGTTCTCGGAAGGTTACCTGAATGCCGGTTTTCTTTTCAAACGCGCGCACACCCGCGTGGGCAAAATTCCAGTAATTCGCCACATTATTACTGACAAAAGCCAGCTTAATGGGCGTGCCCTTGGCGTATACATGCACCGGCTTGGCCGCCGCAGCCGCTGCCGGCGCGGCTGGAGGCGTATTGGCCGGTGTGGCGGATTGGTTGGCGCTGTTGCCCCCCTTCCCACATCCGGAGAGTCCGAAGGTCAGGGTCAGTGCCGTTACGATCAACGTTAATTTTGGAAACCGCCGCATAGGTCATACTCCTGAATGTAAAACATTTCGGAATTATTGCATCGGAACACGCTATTCCGCACGCCTGTTTTTCCTCGTGTCGGGATGACTGCTTAATTTACCTGAAATCCAATCCATGCCGACATCCGCTTTCCCCTGCCGGTGCGACACTTCAGCCCGACACCGGCCTCAAGCGTTATCGAATTTTGAATCGTAATTTGCTGCTGCGGTTGTGTCAAACCGGAATAAATATGAAAGTTAGGACAATATGAAACATTTGACCCGGTAAATTGAATGCGGTACTGTTTAAGCCGGTTAAGAGAGAACTGAAGGTTTGCGCGTAACATTTTACGGACCTTCAGGCAACGAAGCATCGGGAGGCGTGGCAGAGCGGTTTAACGCGCCGGTTTTGAAAACCGGTGTGGGCGCAAGTCCACCGGGGGTTCGAATCCCTCCGCCTCCGTTTTAGAATTGCCAGTCCGCAGATCCCCCTGCGGGCTGCCTACCTTCGGCAGGCGAATGCCGAGCCTGCCATCGCCCCGTTTCTTTATGACGGCCCCGTGAGCTTCAAGCCAATGACACCCAGCAGAATCAGAATAATAAAACCGATACGCGAAACGGTGACAGGTTCTTTGAATAACAGAATCCCCAGCAGGGCCGTACCCACGGCTCCGATGCCCACCCATATCGTGTAAGCGGTGCCCACCGGAATAATTTTTACCGCCACCGCCAGCAGGGCCATGCTCACAATCATACCGATGAGTGTGACGGTAGCCGGTACAAGCTCGGTAAGGCCATGGGAATATTTTAACCCAATCGCCCAGACCACCTCAAAAATCCCTGCGACAATCAGAGCAACCCATGCAATCATAAAACATCCTCCGAATTTTGGCCCAGGCCATGACCTGCGATTTGATACCCTGCCTCGAAAATATCCTGCACGCCGCACCGTGAATCTTGATCATAAGGCCCGCAGCTTAACGCAACAACCGTCTCGTGCTGTTTGGTCAAGTGCTGCCTAAACCTGCAAGGCATGCAGCCGGGCGAAGGCGGAGTCGGGTTGCGCCAGCAGATCAGCGTAAGCTCCCACTTCCGCCAGTCGGCCATGATCCATCACCGCTACGCGATGCGCATCGCGAACGGTGGACAACCGGTGGGCGACAATAAAAGTAGTCCGGCCTTTAATCAACCGCGCAATGGCCTGCTGAACCAGATGCTCGGACGCCAGATCCAAAGCGCTGGTCGCCTCATCGAGAATAATAATATGCGGATCACGCAACATCGCCCGGGCAATCGCGATTCGTTGTCGCTGCCCGCCGGACAGTTTGCCGCCGCGATTGCCCAGCGGCGTATCAATTCCCTTGGGCAGTTCCCGGATAAACTCGGTGCAGTTCGCCATTTCCAAAACACTGTTTAGCTGCTCCTGCGTGGCATCCTCCAGCCCATAGGCAATATTTTCCCGCACCGTGCCGCTGAAAAGCACCACCTGTTGCGGCACAACCGCCAGAAAACGACGCAAGGTTTGCAGGTTGATCGCCTCCATGTCGGTGCCGTCCACCAGAATTCTGCCCGCCGTGGGCCTGCGAAACCCGATAACCAGGTTCATCAGCGTGGACTTGCCCGATCCGGATTGCCCCACTACCGCGATAGTTTCCCCCCCTGCCACATCCAGTGAAACATTTTCCACAGCGTGTCGGTCAGTGCCGGGATATTGATAACAGACGTTCTGAAATTCGATGTGTCCGCGCACGGATGAAACCGTCAATTTGCCGTCATTGCGTTCAATATCCGGCGATTCCAGCACCTCGCCGATGGACCGTATGGATTCAATGCCGATGGCCAACTGGGGAATCGTGGCCACCATGGATTGCACCGACCCAACCACCATGGCAAAAAAGCCCTGATACATCACCACATCGCCCACGGTTATCCATCCGTGATAGCATTGCCAGACATTAAACACCAGACACAGCATCTGAAAAAATTGGAAGGTCGCCCACCCGGAGGATCCGAAAAGATTGCTGGTGGTATCAAGTTCCTGACCGACGCGCCGGATGCGCACCAGCCGCCGATTCACCCGGTCCACCTCGGATTGTTCAACCGCATGGGCGCGTGCCACGGGAATCATCTCAATCATTTCAGATACTTCGCCGGACATTTTTTCCAGCTCAATGCGGAAGGCCTCATTGCGTTGGCGCATGACGCCGCCGAACATCCGCGTTAAGCCCACCGCCGCCGGAACGGTAATGAGAAAAAACAGAAGCGTCGTGGGGCTTCGCGTGATGGTCACAACAAACGCCGCCACCAGAACCAGGGCACCGGAAAGCAACGTATCAATCAGCAGGCTGGACAATTGCTGCACCGCCTCCACATCGCGCAGCACTTTGCTTTGCAGCCGCCCCGCCAGCATGTTGTCATGAAAACTCATGGACAGTTGCTGCAAACGCACCACCAGCGCGGAGCGCAGCACCAGTTGCACCTGCCGCACCACCGATGACAGCAGCTTGGCATACAGCGTGTGCATGGGAATATTCTGCCCAATGAGCACAAACATGATCGCCGCATTGATGATCATAAACCGAATCAGCGGCCCGCTTGCATACGCGTGGCCGCCATGGCGGTGAAAGTCAATGCGGGTAATGGCCGTGATGATATTGCCCGTGACGATGGGTAAGGCCCAGACCGGCGATTGTTTGATGGCAAAGGTGATGATAACCAGCAGCATGCGCGGGCGGTAATTCTGAAACAGACTCCAAAGCGTGCCCAGCGGAGTTTTATTGCGATACGCCGAATCAAGCGCGGCATGAATCTGCTGTTCCGTCGATCTGGTGCTGCCCTGCGTACTCACGAAATCTGCGCCACCCTGTTCTTCCTGCCAATCAACATCCCGCGAGGAGCTACCGCCGCCCCGCCCCCGCCCAAACCCGATTATCCCACAGTCCAGCGGATTTGTCAGTGCAGCGGTAAATCGCCGGGAAATACCGGCTGATGTGCAATCGTTTGCAGCCAAATTAGCCCGGCGTATAATCCACTTTCGCATGAGGTAGAAAGGAACACTCGCTTGGTCGCAACGGACGACATGCTTTTGGAATCCACGCTTCCCGGCCAACGCCGCCAGCGGCGACATCGTACCGCAGACATCCTGCGTGCCGCTGCAGCGGCAATCACGGATCAAAGACCACGGATCACGGACCGATTACAATGATCAATGATCGCTGATCGCTGATCAAAAACATGGCGCGGGAATCGGGCGGTCGCCCGATTAGAGCAGGCGAGCAGTGGAGAGTTGAAAGTAGAGGAAATAAGGCTGGAGCGAAAGGATGGTTTTGTCGACAAGGTGCGAGCGATAGAACATGGTTGCCAAGACTGAAACAATCTCCGAAAGCCAATTCCGCTGGCGCTTTCTGCGCTCGGGGCTGCGGCATTTCCGCGCCGACATCACGCACCGCGCAGCGCTTCCGCCCCATGCCAGATGCACGATGCGAGATGCTGAATGCTGGCGCAGCCCTGCTGGCGGTAAGAAGCAATACTATCTCGATCAGGAAATGGCGCTGTACCTTCTGGGCGGCGGCAATAATGGAAGGTATTATGACGCCGCCACGGGGCGGTTCTTAAGTGAGGATCCGACCAAAGAGGCCGGCGGTGACGCCAACCTCTTCCGCTACGCTGGCAACAATCCGATCAACAATCTGGATCCCAGCGGGCATAGTCTTGTGACCGACCCGCCCAAGCAAGTTTATCATCCGGTGCAAAACCAGCCGACGCAGCAGCATAACGCAAATGTGCATTCCAAGGTACCGGCAGCTGGTCACGGAGCGGCGGTGCATGGCGCAACTGGGACACAGGGGCAATCCAAGGCGGCGGGCGCGACCGGAGATGGCGGTATAGGAAAATCACAGCCATTGCCCAAAGGCATCCAGCACAGCCTGCTGCACAAGCCGCAGTTGGGACCCCCGCCGACGGATCCCGCGGCCCGGAAGATATATGACGCAGAGTTAGCCCACCAGCAGGCCCAGGCCAAAATCTCGCCCCCATTGATAACCGGCACCGCGGCGACGCCGGGTAATCCATCGCCGATTGCCGCAGCTATTTCGGGGGCACTTCAAGGGGCCGCCGGGGTGATGTGGAAATTTAACAATGCAATGACGGCGGGCCTGTGGTCCAAAGTCCAGCCGGTGAACCCGAACCCCAGTGCCGATAAGCCCACCCTCAGCAACGCCATCTCGGACCAATTTGTGGGCGTGGCCGCCGCTTTCTTCCCCATTGGCGGTGCCGAAGAAAGCGGCGCGCGTGATATCGCCAACGTGGGAGATGATGTCGGCAAGCAGTTGGTGCATTCGGATGTGGTTCCGGGGTCAGCGGCGGGTGCGAAAACGGCGGCGGAGCAGACCGCGAAATCCACCTCCGAAGAATTGCCGGGGGCGGCTGCGGAGCATGAGGCAACACAGGCGGCGAAAGAGGCCAAAACCGCTACGAAAACCCCCGCAGAGGCAGAAACACCGGCAAAGGGGGTTGACGAAACCCGGCCGCAGCATGGCAGGGCTGAACATGATGCCACGGCCTTCAATGAGGCCAAGGCTTGGCAAAAGGATCCAAAAACCGTGCAGGTCCGGTTTAATCAGAACCTTGTCGACGCAAATGGAAAAGAGATAAAGGGCTTCCGGCCGGACGTGCAACGGATTCGGACCACTCCCGGCGGAAAAAAAGTCGTTGATGTAATTGAGGTGCAAAGCCCGGGACAGACCAGGGAGTTTATGATTGCTAAGATTGCAGCGATCAAGAAAGCGCTGGGGTCGCAGGCGGGGAACGTGACCTGGATGCGTCGGGTAACTGGGGCCACACGCGAGGGAGGTCCACTGCATTGACAAATATTGATCCCAAAAAACTTGAAGGCCGCCTAAAACATCGGAGCTACGAGGAGATTGAAAATGAGCTTCGAACGCTACAATCGGATGATCTCGTTGCCTTTCTGGACAGTAAGGCAACGAGGGTTGCGGATACGGCCGTGTCGCTACTTGAGCGCCGGAGGGAGGTCGCGTTAGTAACCCGGTCACTAATCACCAATCGCCTTCGTACGGCCCTTGGAAGAGTGCGAGGCATCTTCGTCCTCAGCGGTTTTGGAGTCTCCGCTCCAGAAACAGTGGAGGCGTATCTGCACCTACTTAGTGACCGGAGTGCCGACGTAGTCTCTGAAGCGCTCTTTGGCCTCGTGTTCATGCGGCGGCGGGACCTGCTGCCGATCTTGCGCGAGCACCTCGAACATTTACCCGCGGGCAGCCCGCGATGCGAGAACTTCAGCGAGGCCATCAGGGCACTTGAAGCGAACGATCCGTCGCTTTTCGCTCCGGGCTTTCTTGACGCTGGCAATGTTTGGCGACTCAATGAGCCGGCACCTCCATACACTGCCGAAGGGAAGCTGGAAATGGACGGAAATGGGGGAAAAACGGATGGTTAGGGCTGTTGTATTTTTCAATGAAGCTAACCCCGGTGCCGCGGTCGGCACGATCGACTGCGACCCGGCCGGGAATAGATTCACTGAAAACAGTGGCACAGCCGTTACCACTTATACCTATGACCCCGCCAATCGTTTAACCCTGGCCAATGCCAATGGTGCTGTGACCACGTATGTCAATGATGCCGCAGGCAATCGCATTGCGCAGGTGACACCCACAGAAACAACGTATTATTCCTGGGACGCGGCGGGCAATATGGCCACAGCCGAGCCAGCGGCGGGGATCGTGACCTTAACCTACAACGCCGATCAGCAGAGGGCCGTTAAGCAAAGTACCGATGGCGCGGTTACAGGATTCCTGTATGATTACAAACGCCTGCTATGCGAAACCGACACCGTTGGCGGAGCGATCAGCCAGACGTATGCCAGCGATACCACCGATGAATTCGGGGATTTAATCGGTGAGGATGGGCAATACATTCATCAATACGACGCCCAGGCGAACACCAATGCCCTCCTCGATGAAACCGGCACGGTGGCAGCACAGTACAAGTACCTGGCTTTTGGACAAGTCAGTGCCGTGAGTATTGATGGCGGCCCGTGGACCGCAGAGGACTGGGAAAGCCTGCCGTTGGACTTTACCAGCAACATGTTGGCGGGCGGCAAAAAGCAATACTACCTGGATCAGGAGATCTCGCTTTACCTGCTGGGCTGTGGCAATAATGGCCGGTATTACGACGCGGCTACGGGGCGGTTCCTTTCGGAGGATCCAACGAAACAGGATGGAACTTCCAAAGATTCTAACTCCCAACTCCTAACTTCTAACTCCTCGCCAGATATCAATCTGTACTGTTATACCGGTAACGATCCGATCAACAATCTCGATCCGAGTGGGCATAGTCTTGTGACCGACCCGCCCAAGCAAGTTTATCATCGGGTGCAAAACCAGCCGACGCAGCAGCATAACGCAAATGTGCATTCCAAGGCTCCGGCTACTGGCCACGGGACGACATCTTCGGGTTCGCTGGCGGGTGCCGAGCGAAATATTGTTCGGCAAACTGATGCGATGCGGGAAGGTGTTTTGAAAGGTGAGGCCCCCAAGGCCGGCCAGTGGCTGGCCGGGCCGGGACCGGATGCCGGTAAGCAGGACACACCCGGCTATACCCCGGCGCAACTGCAAATTATTCACACCCACCTTGAGAAGTTATTCCACAATGGGCCGGCGATGCAGTACGTGAACTATGGCAGGAGCCCGGTTTACGATAGTTGGATCGCGCAGGCCCAGGGGGCACAGGCAAGGGCCGGCCAGTCATCGGGCTGGCCATTTGCACGTACCCACAACCAGCGGGATATTGCGCAGACTCCAACGGTTAAGGTGGACGGGGTAAATATGCCCACCAACGTCGCCCAGAATTCAGCGGCGGCGCTCGATGCCGTACAGGCTTCCATCGACCAAGCGATTGCGGCAGGAGATTTCAAGCGGGCGGAATATCTCTCGGCCCATGAATTCGACGTGCCGACCACGCCGGTACCTCAAGTGAAACTTCCGCCGGGAGCCAGCCTGATACCCGGGGCGCAAAACTTAGCCAATATCCACGCGGATTGGATGACGGGGCATTATTCGACCGCGACGCGGAATCTGAAATTAGGCATCGCCAGCCTGGGAATGGCGATGATC
>JAJZGH010000005.1 GCA_021798635.1 Planctomycetota bacterium
CAGGTTGCGACATTCAGTTCTCCTCGTGGCCAAATTCAAGCCCCATCATTCCGCCGGGGAAATTTACAGCCCCTTTTCCTACAGTGCACTGTACGAAAAGTCAACCGGGATGGTTTGGTGAAACTTCGTGGTGCATAGGATGCAAGGCCGCGGGAAACTGTTAGAATAGGGTTGCCCATATCGGCCGGCACCGCATAATCCTGGACTGCCGTGGCCCAGGAAGCTAAATAACCCGGCGGTACTGAACAGGACCGGTGAGGTCGCCGCATGATCGATGCCCTGACGCTTAAGAATTACAAAACGTTCAAGTTCCTTGCGCTCGGACAATTTTCGCGTTTTACGCTGTTAGGCGGCATGAACGACGTGGGCAAGACCAGTATTTTGACAGCAATTTACATCTATACCGCCCGGCTGCAACCTGCTATGGCGAATTTGGCTGCGATGCGATCCCAGAATAGCCCCAATTGGGCGGAAACGTATTTCCACGGATTTAGCCCGTCTGCGGAAAAACAGATCGAAATCGGCGTTGTCTGGTCGGGCGTGCGGGGGCGGGTGGAGATTCAGTACGACCCAACGGTGCAGGTCGGCGCGTTATTGGATAGCGGCCTGCAAAATCGACTGCCTGATCCCCACCCTTCGTCCGTGCTCGACCCGGGGCGGTTGGCGGCCGAATTTGGATTGATGTCCGGCGAACAAAACTTGCAGGCCCTTAGAATGCGGTGGTTCGAGGGCGACGAGCAGAAATCGGATATTTACTGGATGTTACCGCCCGCAAAACCGGGTATGTATGTCAAATACTCGCTCCCTGGTCTTCCCTCGCCCTCCGCGCTACTGTTTCCATTCATGCGTGAATTGCCCGATGCCGCAGCGCGGTCGCTTAGCGAACTGGTGAAGGCGGGTGCGGCGGCAGAAATAACCTCGCATATCAAGATGCTTTTTCCGCACATTCGGGATCTCACCCCCGTTCTTGCCGAACCGGGAAAAGGAACTGTTCTAGCGGACGTCGGGCTGCCCAAACCTGTGCCCGTTTCTGAACTTGGCGAGGGGGCCAAGGAGGCATTGAACCTGATGCTTACGATTCCGCGGGTCCGTGGGGGCGTGCTCCTGTGCGACGAGCTAGGTGCCGGCATACACGCTTCGATTCTGCCGAGGTTTGTCCAGTCCATTGCCGCCATCGCCGGAAAATATGACTGCCAGATCATCGCGACTACGCATAGCTATGAATTACTTTCCGCCGCGTATGATGCGTTCGCTCAGGATGGCATGAAGCATGGAGATTTGACGTATGTACGCTTGGATCGCACCAGTCCTGAGACCGTACGGCCAACGGTTTTCAATTATGAAAAACTTGGTATCGCGCTATCCAATGATTGGGAGGTCCGTTGATGGCATTGCCACAGGCCATTAGGCGGCAGAAGCTGTTGCTTGCAGAAGGGAAAGACGAACTGCATTTTCTTGACGAACTTCTTAAAGCAATAAATATTTCTGACGTTCAAATTATCGATATCGGCGGTAAAGATAAGTTCCGGCCCTCTTTCCCGACAATTACGGCATTGTCCGGATTTCGTAGCGTTGTCCGCCTGGGCATTATTCGTGACGCGGAGGCGGATGCGGCAGGGACGCTCGCAAGCGTGCAGCAATCCCTGACGGAAAATGGCCTTACCGCGCCCCAACAAGCCGGTGTTGTACTTACCACTGGCGCGCCGCGGATCGGCATCTGGATTATGCCAAATAACCATCGGGCCGGCTGCATCGAGGATCTTTGCTGGGATGGTATTTCGGAAACAGATCCTCGGCGCGGGTGTGCGGAAATGTTTATGGGCTGCCTCGGTGAGCGCTTGGAGAAGAAGACCAGCCCGCCGGACCGCGCTGCGAACGAACTTTATTTTCCGAAACAGGCTGCGAAAGCGAAGCTTCAGGCGTATTTGGCCGGATTGCATGAACCCCAACGCGAGTTGGGACGCGCAGCAGAGGCGGGCGTCTGGGACCTCAAGCACAGCGCGTTTGCAGACCTCCGCAATTTCCTTGATGAGCTTTTCCGGTGATGAAAGCCGCCAATGAATTTGATGCGCGTTTTCCGTAACCGCATTCCGCAATCAACCGTGGCGCTGCTGCGTTCGGCGAAACGTTTCGTTGGACTGGCGTGGGGCAGGCAATTCCGCCAAAAATTGTATGAGACGCACAAAAATTGGCAAGGTTGTATGACAACAGGGTGTAAAAGCATTGCGGTAAGGGTACGCTTAATGTGTACAATACAAGGAAGGTTATTGTGGATCCTGTAAGCGTTAAGGAGGCCGGAGCACAGATTGCCAGGCTCATTAACGCGGCGCAGCGCGGACGGGGCATTTCGATTACGCGACGGGGTAAGCCCGTTGAGCAACTGGTGCCTCCGCCGCAACTGCAGCCGCGGGGACTCCCCGATCTCGCCGCTTTCCGCAAGGCCATCAAACTCCGTGGAACAAGCCTCAGTAAAACCCTAATCGCACAGCGAAAACATGAACGGTATTAAGCGATGGATTACCTCGATACCAGCGTGCTTGCCGCGTACTTGACGGCGCGAACTTGTTTGGATATGTTGCGTACTATGAGTGTGAGTGTGTCTAAGATAGTTATGGCAGCGATCATCGTCCTTGCGGCATTTGTGACCGTTTTGGCGGGGCATTTGCCATCGGCTGCCGCGCTATCCGGACAGCGCTTGCACTCCTTCAATCTAGCCGGTGCCTCACCGCATGTCGCGAAGGCGAGGTTCGCCATGTATTTGAAAAGCTCGTCTCCCGTGAACAAGCATGGCTGCTGCCCCCTCTGCGGCCATCGGACCAGCACCCTTCAGGTGTGCTCGACGACAAACATTCAGGATCATAAACCCCTCAGGCGTGTCATCGTGTTGGCCAATCCGGCCTGCACCGATCCCCGGGTGACGATTTATCTCTGGTCACTCCGCATCCATCCCCGCCATGCTTGTTCTGCATCCTCTCTACTTGATTTGGGTTGTGCCCTGACAATCTAAATGGCTTGGGCAAATACCGCCTCCCCATCCCGCGGGGAAAATCCCGCAACACAAGACCCCTATGTCTTTTTCTATTGCCAAGGTGCTTGCGTTTCCGCCAATTGCTACCAACGCCGTAGCGTCGGAGCAATTGGAACACTTGTCGCGAAATGGGATATACAGTGCAAATGAGTAATATTAAGGCAACATTGTCGGCCCGCCGAATCCGGTGGGCCACGGTGCTCATGCTGGTGCTGCCGGCGGGGTGCCAGTCCTACCACGGCAAGCCCCTGACGCCGGCAGCGGTGGCGCAGGCGCTAAAAACCCCCTCGTGGCGTGAGCTTCGCGTAGCGGCGGAAAAAACGCTTTCCGAGCAACTTCCGAAAACCATGCTTTCTCCGTCACAGGGAATCACGCCGGAAAGCGCCGCGGTATTAGCGTTGCTTCTCAATCCCTCGCTACGGGCCATGCGGGATGCGCGTGGCGAAGCCTCCGCCCAGCTTCTTCAGGCGGGCATTTTAACCAACCCGGTAATTACCGGCAGTTTTGGCGACATAACCGGGGGCTTCCGCACGGACACATTCAATCCTTACGGCATCGGCGTGGGCTGGAACATCCGACAATTAATTGACCGCCAGGCGCGAATAAGTTCCGCACGCTACGGGCTTAAGCAGGTGGATCTGGAAGTGGCGTGGCGGGAATGGCAGACCGCAGAAGCCGCCCGGCTGGCGGTCTACGCGATGGCCACCGCGAAGGAGCAACTTACGGAGGCGCTGGCAGCCCGGCGGCAGCTTGATAAGACCTACAAAATTGCGAAGCATGCCGGCACACAGGGGCTGATCACGCTGTACAATTTGGGCGTCGCCCTTACCGCCAGTCAGCAGGCCAACGCCCTTGTTCTCACTTTCCGGCAACACTTCCAGCGCAGTCAATTGGACTTGGCTCGAGCCATGGGACTGGGGCCGCAAACAACATTTACCCTCAGCCCCGCAGTCCGGCTGCCGACGACGGTTCACCTGCCGGACGTGGTGAAGCTGGAACACAACGTGGAAAATCGGCGTCTGGATTTACTGGCACTGCACATGGGTTATCAGAGCCGGCAGGAACAGTTGCGGGCCGCTGTGTTGCGGCAGTTTCCCAGTGTGAGCATTGGTTTTACGCAGGCCAGCGACGCCAACAACGTCCACACCACGAGTTTGGGCGTGAGCATCGATTTGCCGATATTTGATCGCAATCAAGGCCAGATCGCCTTGGGCAAGGCGACACGCCGGGCTCTTTATGACCATTACATGGCGCGCGTGTTTGCCGCACGCTCGGACATCGCCACGGCGGCGATGAATATCCGGTCACTTCAACGGCGAATACACCAGGCGCAATCGGCGGCCGGAAAATACAGTGCGCTGGTGGCCCGGGATCGACAGGGCTTACGCATCCGGAGCATCAACATCCAGGCATACGCCACCGCCGCGGAACAGTTGGAGCAGGCGCGGATTGGCGTGGCGCAATTGCAATATCGCCTGGCACGGAATCTCATCGCCCTGGAGCTTTCGTCGGGCGAGGCCTTTTTTACACAACACAAAAAGTCAACAACCACGGATTCGAACCGCAGTGGAGACGCACAATGAAACGTTTTATCTCTTTCATCATGATTGTATTGGTACTGGCGGCGGGGATCGCCATCGGATTTGCCCTGGCGAAATGGGGAACCCCATCAAGTGGAGGTAACGCCGGGAGCTCCGCGAGCGGCGTTACCTCTGTTCAAACCACTCCGGTTCGCCTGGGAAAAATTGCACAGTCGATCACCGTTTATGGCACCGTCGCGGCGAATCCCGCGTTGGAGAAGAGCCTTTCAGTGGCCTTTGAATCGCGCGTAGTAAAAGTATTTGTCGTCAAGGGCCAGAAAGTCCTGCCCAATCAACGTCTGCTGCAGATTCAGGCCAGCCCCGCGGAACGCCTGAAGCTGGCCGAGGCGAAAAACCATTTAAAAATCGCGACTATGCAACTGCGGTTGGCGAAAGCGGAGCTTAAGCTCCAGTTGGCCACTCAGGCCGACCTTATTGCAGCCCGGGACGCCCAAATCACCGCTTCACTGCGGCTGGCGTCCCTGCAGGGCTTGGGGGTCGGAAAGCGGGTGACACTGCGGGCACCGGACGAAGCGGTGGTGGTCAACACGCCGGCGGTGCCAGGCAAGCTTGAACCCTTGGGCGCGGTGCTGATCAATTTATTACCGATTAACAAAATGCGGGTGGCACTACGGGTGCCACCCACGAACCTGGCGCAGTTGCGCCTCGGGCAAATCGTGAAGATTACGGTTTCTGCTCAAGGACATGAACTGCACGAGTCGGGAAAAATCAGTTTGATTACCGGCCGGATCGATCCCATCAGCGGATTGGTAAGCGTGTACGTGACGCCGAGCAAGCCGGGTGGCCTGGTCATCGGCCAGTACGCATCGGGCAGACTTCGTATCGCGTCAAGTACCGGATTAATTGTGCCGCATTCAGCGGTTTTGCCAATCAACGGCCAGGAAAACATGTACACCATCAAGGGAACTCACGCCGTTGTGCACCACGTGAAAATAGGGCTTTCCAATGACCGGGAGGTTGAGGTTTCCGCGCGGGGCCTCCGCGCGGGCGAACCGGTGGTGATCGTGGGGAACGCGGAATTGACCGACGGCATGGCCGTAAAGCAGAGGAAACAACCATGAATTTTAATGAATGGATTCATAAGCACACGCGTGCAGTGTTGTTCGTCATGGTGGCGCTGGCGCTGGCTGGCGGGGCAGCGGCTTTTATCCTCCCGGTGTCGCTATTTCCGAGGTCAAGTTGGCCGCGGGTGGAGGTGACCGTCAACTCCGGTTCCCGGACGGCGAAGATCATCGCGGTACAAGTCACCTATCCGATTGAAAAAGCCATTCGCGCGATTTTGGGCGTGCAACGTGTCACCTCGACCACCAGTCGCGGCACGGCCGACATTTATGCGGATTTCGGCTGGGGCAAAAACATGGTACAGGCTCTGACGCTGGTGCAGTCGGCGGTGAACACCGTGCTGCCATCGCTGCCGGCCGGCACCACCGCGGTGATTCGCTTGCGCAATCCATCCAACTACCAGATCATCAGCTACAGCCTCACTTCCAAAACGGTTTCGCCATCGCGCTTGCGGCGAATAGGCCTCTTTCAAATCCGCCCGCTGCTTCTGGGGATCAGGGGCGTGGCCAAGATCGGCGTGGAGGGCGGACGCACCCGCGAATACCACGTCATCATTAATCCCGCCAAACTCGCGGCGTTCAATCTGAGCATCAACGCCGTGACCCGCGCTGTGGCGGCCAACAACATCTTCAAGACCTCCGGAAAAATGCAGGATCACGATAAACTTTACTTCGTGGTATCCGATTCACGGTTTCACAACGTGCGGCAAATCGGCCGAATTGCGGTCAGGACCAATGGCCACGGCGTTGTACATTTGCGCGATGTGGCGGAGGTAAAGTCATCATTTGCACCGGTCTGGACACGCGCCACAGCCAACGGTAAACCCGCCGTTCTGATCGACGTTTATCAGCAACCGGACGGAAACACCGTGCAAATCATCAATCAAACCCGTGCGGAAATGAAGAAGATCAAGAGCAAATTACCCGCCGGCGTGGCGGTTAACCTCTGGTACAACCAAGGCCACGTCCTGATGGAATCGGCGGTGAGCGTGCGTGATGCGGTGATCGTGGGCATCGTGATGGCGGTGCTGGTGCTGCTGGTCTTTTTGCGCAACTGGAAAACCACTCTGATGGCCGCCCTGGTTGTTCCCGCCGCCCTGGCCACGACGGTGCTGCTGCTGTATCTCCTGAATATGAGTTTTAACATCATGACGCTGGGGGGGATGGCGGCGGCCGTCGGTCTGATTATTGATGACGCGATCGTGATGATTGAACACATTATTCGCCGGGTCGGTGAAAAGGGCGGAACGTACCGGGAAAAAATCATCCATGCCAGCGCCGAATTTACCAGTCCGCTGGCCGGTTCGTCGGCTTCAACTATTATCATCTTCGCGCCGCTGGCGTTCTGGTCGGGGTTGGTGGGCGAATTTTTTAAGGCGCTTTCATTTACCATGGCGGCGGCGCTCTTGGCCTCTTTCGTTCTGTCCTGGCTGGTGGTGCCGGTATTGGCGGCCCGCATGATCAGCGAGAAAGATGCGATACCGCACGAACCGGGGCGGATTACGCGTAACATACATGCGGGCTATGAGTGGGTCGTAAGCCGTCTTATTTCCTGGCCGCCCCTGGTGCTCCTGATCGTGGTTCCAGTGCTGGTAGCCGGTTACCTGGCATACCAGAACGTCGGCAGCGGTTTTATGCCCGATATGGATGAGGGCGGATTCAGTATGGAGTATAAAGCGCCGTCCGGGGGGTCGTTGACGGAGACGGACCGCCTGCTGCGGCAAGTAGGGAAAATTCTGCGGGCGAACCCGAACGTGGCAACCTACTCCCGACGCACCGGAATGCAACTTGGCGGCAGCCTTACCGAATCTTATGCCGGCGATTATTACGTCCAGCTCAAGCCTTTTCCCCGCCCGCCCATAGAACAGGTCATGGATAAGATCGCCAAAGAGATTCACCACCGCGTGCCGAGTTTGTACATTGATCCCGAACAGCTCATGCAGGATCAAATCGGCGATCTGACGGCCGTGCCGCAACCGATCCGGGTGGAAATTTTCTCCGACCATCAGAGCGTGCTGGATCATGAGGCTCATAAGGTGTTTGCTGCCATCGAAAAGGTTAACGGCGTGGCCGACGCGCGCAGTGGCGTGGTGGTGGCGGGCGACTCAATATATGTAAAAATTAATTCGGTTGCGGCAGGTATTCACGGCATGACTCCCAAACAAATATCCCGCTTTGTTCATGAATATGTTTACGGCACCGTTGCCACAAGGATTCGGCGCGGGCCGCAAATGATCGGTGTAAGAGTCTGGGCTCCCGGGGATATGCGCCGGACTGTGGCGAATCTTGAAAACCTGTGGCTGCGTTCGCCGAAGGGCCGCCGCTTTCGCCTCAGCAGTGTCGCCCAAGTTCAAATCCGCCCCGGCGAGCAGGAAATTGACCACATTAATCTCAAGCGGATGATCGCGGTAACGGCGCGAATCCATGGCCGGGATATGGGATCGACGATGGTGGACGTTAAGAAAGTCCTGAATCGGCCGGGCCTGTTTCCGAAGGGAGTGTATTACCGGCTCGGCGGATTGTATCGCCAGCAGCAGATCGCCTTTCGGGGGTTGGTGGTGGTGATGCTCGGCGGCGTGGTGCTGGTATTTTTATTGCTCTTGTTTTTGTATGAAAGCTTTGGAGCCGCGATCGCCATGATGATCATTCCGCTGCTGGCGTTGGCGTGTGTTTTTGTTGGATTATGGATCACCCATACGCAACTCAACATTTCCTCAATGATGGGCATGACCATGGTGGTGGGCATTGTGACCGAGGTGACCATCTTCTACTACTCGGAATACCATGAACTGCGCGACTATGAGCACGGTGCCGGACGTTTGATACAAGCGGGTAAAAACCGCATGCGGCCCATAGCCATGACCACCATCGCCGCCATTCTTGCCCTGCTGCCGTTGGCGCTGGTGCTAAGCCCAGGCGCAGCGATGCAGCAGCCGTTGGCGATAGCGATCATCAGCGGACTGCTGGTACAAATGCCGCTGACGTTGCTGCTGCTACCGGTGCTGCTGGGATTCCTTCATGAGGGGAAAGACGTTGTGCCGATCATGTGAAAGGTTGAAGCGGAATTAACTCATAATATATTATGAGGTATCATAAAAGTAAGACGATAACTCTTCATATTTGATGTGTAATTCCCGTGGCATGCTGGCTCATAACGGCAATGATCACGTCAAAAATTTTAGAACGCCAAACCCACCTGTACCGTCGCCACCAGTGCATTTTGGTAAGTGCCGCCGGGATGAATAATGTATTGCAAATCCGGCTGAATGCTTAGCCAGGGCGTAATCTGGGCGGTATAAAAACCTTCGATCCCCAGTTCATAACTGTAGGGCGTCTGGGCGTACGGGCTAAGATGCGCCCAAGTGGCGGAAATGCCGGTGTTGTCATCGGCCCGACCGGGGATAGGGCCGGCCCAGCGCAGGCCGCCGCTGACATTCTGATCAATTTCCGTCAGTTGGTCATTGGCCCAAGCGTATTGCAAAAATGCTCCGATACGCGATGCGGTGTGACCTTTGGGATGGCTGAATTTCCAGAGTGTCTGATCCACATAGCCATAGAATCCCTGTGCCCCCTGCACACTTGATCCGGAATAACGTTGGAAGGAACCGCTATGATACCATTGCCCCAGCGTGAGCGTTCCACTGAGTTTATGCGGGGCAATTCGCCAGTTCAAACTTTCTTCGACCAGAGCGAAAAGGCCGAAAGGATTCTCCAGTGCGTTGGGGTTTGTGGAAGCGACATCGGGCAATGTATTTTCGGTATTGCCGTCAAACAGACCGCCATGCAGGGTAACTTCCGGTATCGGATGCCATAATACCTCCCCGCCCCATGCGGAAAACGGATAACTTGGAAATACAAAAATGGACGGTGAAAAGCCAAAACTTCCGTTCAGGAAAACCTGGGCGTCACGAATGTGGTCGAAGTCATACGTGGTATCAATTCTTCCAAGCTTAAACCAAAGGGCTTTATCCAACAAATTCTGACGATACCAGATCTGATCCAGCCGCGTGGCGGGGTTCTGGTCAATGGCACTGATGGCTTGCAACTCGCCCACCAGATCATTGGCCGGGTTCTGCCCGCCGTGGGCCATGAAATCAACAAACCCCGTTCCCCCTTTCCATCCAAAGAGCCTCTTGGTGTCCATGGTCAGTGATACATCCAGGCGGTAGCGCCAGTCAATGCGATTGGTACGGATGCCGCCGGAGAAATTTTCACTTGCAGCCTGCAGCAACGTGATCAAAGGCGTGATGCCGTGGGCACCGAGATTACTACGTAAGCCCCACCAGCTGCCCGTAAGCGTATCACGCGTCAACAGATTTTGCGCAAACTGAGCAAAAGAACCGGGAGCAGGGCGGGCTGCCGGAACCGAGGTCATCGGCGCGGCCATCGGCGCGGGACTTTGCGCGCTGCCCGCTGAAAGCAGTTCGATGCTGGAAGGCTGTGACGTGACCGCATCAGCAGAATTGGCGGCGGGCCGGTTCACTGATGACGGAGCAAGCGGAGCGCTTTGCGCAGCGCCGCAAGCTCCGACGGCTGCGAGGGCAGCGGCGATCACCAGAGCTTCAGCAAAATACGGCATACCCGAGGCATCATCATTTAAGCACAGGAATTTGAATAACACCCTAATCTCCTGGGGAGCCGCAAACTCACTTACGGACTTTTTAAGCCATCTGGCGATTCTGCCCGACCGTGAAGGGCCGGGCACGAATCAGCTTTGGAAGTTTATCCAAGGCCTGTCCAAGTAATCGCCGCTTTGCGAAGGCCATGACTCCAACAATCTCCAAGTTATACAAAGTATAACGATATTATACCAGCGGAATATACCTTACCGCAGCTTACATCGCATTATTGCGACTTCGGACTTAGGAATCAATGCGCCATGTTCCGGTCATGTTGCCGCATATAATTTAAGGATGCCGGACCAAATGAACCGGCCGCGACGCGCAGATACAGGAATAGAAAATAGGACTCTGTCAAAGCCGCAGCCCTACAGGTTCTTATGGGCTGACAGCCGCGTGCGTGTTATTTTCGGAAACGATGAGTATGGGGTAGAGGTTTTTGGGTGCCCCGGGCAAAATAAATTAGCGAAACGTAAAAAATGGGTGCATGAATATGGAAGCTTATTATCTGGCCAAACTGATTCAATGGGCTCCCGGGAGCGAACTTAGATCCCGGAAGCGTATGCAGAAAGTAGTTTATCTGCTGCAGACGGCAGGGTGCAAATCCTTGGATGCGGAATTTACGCTGCACCATTACGGTCCATATTCGCAGGATGTTGCGGCCCTGACCGATCAAATGGTTGCCGGGGGATTACTTATAGAGAAAGCAGAGCCAAATCAGCAGATGGGATTTTCTTATTCTTACCAATTAAGCGAGGAGGCCGCAAAGTCCTTAGCTGAATTCGAGGCAGAAGAATATGGCCGCAGGGCGGTTGCGGAAATTTGTCCTTTCAAATCCCAAGCCAGCGAACTGCTCAGCAAGGATGTAAGGGAACTGGAGTACGCAGCAACGGCAGCATATTTTTATCTGCAGACCAAAAATTGGGACGAGGCCAAAAGCAAAACTTGCGAATTTAAGGGGATCCCGCCAGACGGAACTGATGTCCGGGCGGCCGCCAAATTAGCCCTGCGATTCGTGGCTTGACTGAATTAGCTGAGAAGAAATAGTTATGGCCGCAACGCCCGCGAAAATCTTCCGTGATCCGTTGTACAATTATGTCAGCATTGACCGGGACCGCTACACGAGTATGGAAACCCATTGCCTTAAGGATCAGGTAAAAGCAAAGTATCACCAGCCTTACTTCCCGGAAAAGGAAAATGACCAGCAAAGCGCGCGCAATGCAATTCGCATACAGACGGATCAAGATGGAAAACCGAAGGAAATTTCGACGATTATGGAACGTCTTCGCCCTGTTACCACGCGAGGTTCTGCAGATCAGGTGCGATATTATGTACCGATGGATGCTCGGGACTCGGCGCGAACGCTGAAAGCTCAGTGGAGCCCACAGCGCCCTTAGCTGCGCGTATAGATTGCAGGTGGTGTATGTCTGTCCAAATACGAGATCCTCTACTTCGGCAAATAACCACGGCCCTCGACCAGCCGCTTGATGGCAACCAATTTGAAGCGGCCATGTGCTCGTTACTGGTCGATTTATATCCTATGTCGGTTCCAGTAGCCGGTGGAAACGACGCAGGGATGGAGGAGCACCGGCGGATTTCCCAAATGTCGGCGTCACGTCCGAAACTTGGCGATGGCGTGGATGCGGGCGGTCGCATGATCCACGATGGGGGCGGGATAATCCTCCCCGACGATGCAACCGCACTGCCCTTGCAACAGCGGCGGCATTTCCCAGGGGGTATGAATAAAATCCTTCGGCACCTTGGCTAATTCGGGAATAAAACGCTTTACAAATGTGCCTGCAGGGTCAAATCTTTGGGCTTGGAGAATCGGATTCATCACGCGAAAATACGGTGCCGCATCGGTGCCCGTGCCCGCACTCCATTGCCAACCGCCAACATTGCTGGCCTGATCATAATCCATCAGCCATTGCATAAAGTGTCGCTCTCCGATGCGCCAATGCGTGTCCAAATCTTTGGTGAGAAACATGGCGGTGATCATCCGCAGGCGATTATGCATCCAGCCGGTCTGCTGAATCTGCCTCATGGCGGCATCCACAATCGGATATCCGGTGCGGGCCTTGCACCACGCGGCAATCAGTTCCGGCCTACTCTCCCATGTCAGATGCTCATATTTTTTCTGAAATGCGCTATGACATGTGTGCGGATAATGAAAGAGAACCATGCGATAAAACTCGCGCCAGATCAATTCAGAAAGCCACGTCGCCGCCCCGCCGCTACCGGTCAGGCCACCCTGATTCACCGCCGCGGCAACGCATTGCCGGATGGATACCGTCCCGGCCGCAAGATGAGCTGAAAGTTGCGATACGCCGGGCCTTGCGGGAATATCTCGCTCTTTGTGATAAAGCCCCATCTTGGTTTCCATAAATGTTTGCAACAACGCAGCACCCGCGCATTCGCCCGGGGCGATTGGTAATGTCACCGCGGGATAACCCAAAGATTCGGGGTCGGGTATCGAATCGGAAGCAAGGGACATAACGCCCGATTTAACGGGCAACTCGGCCGTTTGCAAAGCCGACTGCCCCAGTTTTGCCAACCACGCCCGTTTGTAAGGTGAAAAAATGGTATACGGATTATCGCTACCGGTGAGAACCTCAAATGTCTCAAAAATCACCGCATCTTTGAAGCTCTTAACGTCAATCCCCATCTTTTCCGCCTCACGCACCAGACGTTGATCCTGTGCAATTTGCGCAGGTTCATATTCTTTATTAAGCGTGATCGTTCGAACATTTAAGCTCTTCGCCAGCGCCAGGATCGCCTGAACGGGATTTCCAGTGGTAAGGATTTTCAGCGGAATATTTAATTCAGCCAGCGCCGCGGAAAGTTCCCGAAGCGATTGAAGCCAAAATGCCGCCTGATACGCGCCGGTCTTCCCCGTTGATGCGGTAAACCATCGCGTATCAACACAAAATACCGCGACAACCGAATCTCCCAATCGGCACGCCGCCGCAAGTGCGGTGTTGTCCCGCACACGAAAATCCCGCCTGAACCAATGCACAACCGTTCTCAAGCAAGTTACTCCATCCACGGCCCAACCATAACGCGACTGCGATTATACGCGGCCTTGCGCCCCGCGAGCACCGGATGATATTCCGGTGGTTGATCCAATGTCGCCAACCACCACTGGAATATCATCACGGTGCCCCACAGCGCGACGCTCCCGTCGCAACCCCACCATTACTCGGACCGGCTCCCAGCAGAATGGCGGCGTTGCGTTGCCACATGTTGAATTTCGCCCGGCGGAACGCGCGGCCCCGTGTCGCCTGATCCCAATCATGCTCGGTCCAGTGCAAAACCGTCTGGGGCGAAACCGTTCCGGAAAACCCGCGCGGCTGAAAATCAGGATGACTGGCACCCAAGGGCCGGCGATTAAACGGACAAACGCTCTGGCAGATATCGCAGCCAATCATATAACCCGCGTCGCGCATAGGGGCGTGAAATTCCTCAGGAATATCCCCACGAGTTTCCAAGGTGAGATAGCTGATACATTTATTAGCGTCCATGCGATACGGCGTAAGAGCCTGTGTGGGACATGCGGTAAGGCAGCGGGTGCAGGTGCCGCAGCGATCCGGAACCGGCGGATCAGCCGGCAGCGGTACGGATAAATAAAGCTCCCCCAGCAGAAACCACGAGCCATGCCGCGGATGAATCATCATCGTGTTTTTCCCAATCCACCCTAATCCGGCGCGGACGGCCAATTCCCGCTCCAGGCACGGCCCCGTATCCACGTATGCACGCGCAGTAATATCTCCATCCATCAACGTCCGAACGGCCCGTTCAAGTTTTTGCAGTAAGCCTGTAAAAATGCGGTGATAGTCCCGGCCTGCGGTATAAGACGCGATTCTTGCTTTCGGCTGCCGAACCGCCGGGACGCGGTTTCCAGAGGCATCCGTATGATCCACCATTACCCCCCGCGATAGGCCAGTTGCCGTACCATTGGCTGACACATCCGAGATCTGCGCCGGTACTTCGCCCGGGCTGTGATGATAGCTCATCGCCACACACACCGCACTGGCCGCCCAGGGAAGATGCGTGCGAATATCGATTTTAGCTTGCGCCATGCGGGACAGATAATCCATTGTGCCATGGCGGCCAAGGGCAAAAAACTCGGCAATGTAATCGCTATGTGGTGAGGGCTGAATATCGGCGATTCCCACCAGATCAAACCCGATGTCGCGAGCAGTACGTTTTATCGCAATCACAAGTTCCTGCGATTCCGACACCGTAAGATGAGAACCTGCAACCGCGGATAAAGCTCCCTGGCTGGCTTCGTCAGACCCCGTGGCCGGTTCTTTATAATTTATTTTGGGCAATACAGTCATTGTCACAAACTTCAGAGGCGCTAGCTGGCCTTAGGCGATTGACCTTCAGGCCCGGCGGCAGGCATTTTATCCTTGGGTACAAAATCAAGCAGATCATCGGGCGCTGGTTCACTGTCCGCCAAAGCCGCCTGAACTTCCGGATCCATGTCCATGTGTTCCAGCGCCTGCTCATTGAGCCGGTCGATGGTGGGCGTGGGGATGTCTTTAATATTGGGATCCTGCGTAGTAGCAATCCAATATCGTAAGGCGAACCAGACCACCACCAGAACCGCAACACCGCCGCCGACAATTCCCGCTGTCCAGGTCTGCGACACCGCCAAAAGTCCAAAACCAGCCATCACGAATCTCCCGATCGAACAACGAATGGATACTGCGTCCATCCCGGAACATTTTTCCTTGCCCCCAATTATAACATACCCAGGAGCCTGTCCGAGTAATGGCCGGGATTGCGATTACTCGGACAGGCTCCTAGAGAACCTTTTCCCATTCAATGCGTTCCAGAGCAGGGTCGCGGTGGCGCTCAAACTGCTGCGTAAACATCATGTGATATATGCCATGGTTATCCAGCAGTTGCTCGTGCGTGCCTTGCTCGACAATTTTGCCTTCCACCAGCACGGCAATGGAATCCGCATCCATAATCGTGCTTAAGCGATGGGCAATGACGATTGTGGTGCGGTTGCGCATCAACTCATTAAGCGATTGCTGGATGAGTTTCTCCGATTGCGTGTCAAGCGAACTGGTAGCCTCATCAAGCACCAGAATACGCGGATCAGCCAGAATGGCCCGGGCAATGCTGATGCGCTGTTTCTGGCCGCCGGAAAGTTTATTTCCCCGCTCCCCCACCGGGGTTTGATAACCGTTGTCCATGGCCATGATAAATTCATGGGCATTGGCCTTTTTGGCGGCATCCATAATGTCCGCTTCATGGGCATTGCGCCGCCCAAAGCCGATGTTTTCCATGATCGTGCCGTCAAAGAGATACACATCCTGCAACACCATGGCAAATTGCCGCCGATAATCCGCCAGGCGAATATCCTGTATGTCCACACCGTCCAGGAGAATGGCTCCGGAGGCGACATCATAAAATCTGGCAATTAAATTCACCAGCGTGGTTTTTCCGCTGCCGGAAGGCCCCACCACCGCCAAGGTTGACCCGGCCGGGATATCCAGCGTGATATGATCAATCACCGTCTGATCAGGTTTATAACCAAATGAAATATCGCAGAGCTTAATATGGCCCAGCGGCTCGACCACAGCGACCGCGTTTTCCCGGTCCGGCATATCGGGCGGTTGATTGAGCACATCGCATACGCGGTCCAATGAACCGAGATTCTGCTGGAGATTTTGCAGGGAATCAATCATTTGCGTAATAGGCCCCAGCAGCATCAAGCTGTAGGTTTCAAACATCACCAGATCACCCACTTTGAGTTTCCCTTGCAGCACCAGTTCGCCACCATACCAGATAATGACAATGCCGATAGCCGGTACGAAAATCGACCATCCCGTGGCCAGCAGCCGACCCAGAATAGAAGTGAAATATTGCTTGCGTACCAGTAAGTATTGCCGCGCCCCAAATTCCTTATGTTCACTGCGCTCACGCCGAAAACTGCGCACCACCCGGATGCCCGCAAATAAATCGCTCACCCGCGATGACAGAATGCCCCGGTCATCCTGAATATTTCGCCACATCGGACGCAGGCGGCGAAATATTAAAAAGTGAATCACCACCACCGGGGGAATCAGTGCCGCGGCAACCGCGAAGAGCTTCCAGTTGGTGGCAACAAGAATCAGCAGAATGCAGATCATCCGAAATATCGCACCCACCGGATTAACAATCGCATTCTGCACACCCCCCACCACCTGATCCGTATCGCTCATCACCCGGCTGATGATGCCGCCCGTGCGATACTCGGCCAATTGCGATAACGGCAAGCGCGCCAAATGCTCATGCAAACGCTGCCGCAGGGACGCCGCCAGGCGATAATTCAATTTCTGCGCCGCCAGCACGCGAATCCAGGAAATACTCACGCCGATAATTTCCGCGGCAATCAGCGCCAACACCAGTGCCAGCAGCCCGTGCGATGGCGAATCCGAAAACCAATGTCGCAAACCGCCAGGCGGTAAATGCTGCGTAATCGGCAGCGGCTTACGCACAAAAACATAATCAATGGCCAATTTCAGCACATAGGGCGGCGTGAGCGCAACAACCGAACTGACAATCGCCACAACCATTAATGCTGTGACAGAACCATAATATCCCCGCAGCATAACCCGATATTGCCCCAACAAATGTCGCTTGGAATATTTAAACGTATGCTTTTCGCCCGTGGGGCCACCCATGGAATGCCGGCCGCCATGGGATGGCGGTGGATCAACCTGTGGTGCATGAGGGTCTACAAGTCGATCACCTTTTAACAATCCCTGGCGGAGTTTTTGCCGGAATTCCTTAAATCGCGTGCGGCTGGACTTCATCTATATTTCGCCTGACAGAAACCATACATATACCGGGCATTATAGACACCTTTGAATAAAAAAATCACTCATCAGATGCCAAGCGGCCGCCAAACGGATAAAATAAGGGGCTTGGCCGCCGACGGGTAGATCGGCCAGGCCGGTATGAGGAATGGAATAATCGATGGCCCGACTTGGCGTCAATATTGATCACGTGGCAACGCTGCGGCAGGCGCGGCAGGGAACTGAGCCAGACCCCATGTGGGCCGCGGTGGAAGCTGAATTAGGCGGAGCCGATTTAATTACCGTGCACCTGCGGGAAGATCGACGGCACATTCAGGATCGGGATGTGGAACTGCTGCGGCAAACGGTTCAAGTACCCCTGAATCTGGAAATGGCGGCGATGCAGGAAATTGTGGCAATCGCCCTGCGCATTAAACCGGCGATGGCGACTTTGGTCCCCGAGAAGCGCACGGAAGTAACCACGGAGGGCGGCCTGGATGTGGCCGCCAATACTCCAGCCCTTTCCGCTGTAGTGGAAAAACTTAGCACCGCGGGCGTAAGATGCAGTGCGTTTATTGATGCCGATTTGCGGCAAGTCCATGCAGCAAAACAAGCCGGCTTTGCCATTTGTGAATTGCACACCGGGCCTTATGCCTTGGCACCAGCGGGCGCAGAACGTGAGAAAGAACTTGAACGCGTGCGGGCGGCCGGCGAGGAAATTTTGAATTCCGGCATGCAGCTTAACGCCGGCCACGGCCTGAATTATACCAACGTGCAGGCCATTGCCCGCCTGCCGCACTTAAGTGAATTGCACATTGGCCACGCCATTGTAAGCCGCGGCATATTCATCGGCCTGCGAGAAGCTGTGGCCCGCATGAAAATCGCCATCAGCGGCATGGACTGAATCTAGTTTAAGATGGAGTTCGACACATGTTTCATGGCACCTTTACCGCGTTGATCACCCCTTTTCGCAACAATACTTTTGATGTTGCCGCGTATGAAAAACAGATCGCCTTTCAAGCCCAGCACAAGTTGCAGGGCATTGTTCCCGTGGGCACGACCGGAGAATCTCCCACGCTATCACACTCAGAGCACAAGCAAGTTATTGAGATTGCCGTCAAAGCGGCGCGCGGCACAGGCCTGAAGGTGCTGGCCGGCACCGGCTCCAACAGCACCGATGAAGCCATTGAACTGACACAATTTGCCAAATCCGCCGGTGCCGACGCCGCCCTGATGGTCAATCCCTATTACAACAAGCCCACACAGGAAGGGCTGTATCGCCATTTCCAAGCCGTGGCCCAGGCGACGGATATTCCCATTGTGCTCTACAACATCCCCGGCCGTACGGGAATAACCATGACGGTCGGCACGATGGTGCGCTTGGTCAAAGATTTCAAAAATATTGTCGCCGTAAAAGACGCTGCGGGAAATATCGACTTAACCACCGAAGCCGCCGCCGCAGGCCTGACCGTGCTTTCCGGTGATGATTCCATGACCTTGCCGATGATGGCGGTGGGTGCCAGAGGTGTAATCAGTGTAGCCAGCAATATTGTGCCCGGACACGTGCGAAGTCTGGTAGATGCGGTGAACGCCAATGATTTCGCGTTAGCCCGCAGCATTCACCACAAACTTTTTGCACTATGCAAAGCCCTGTTCATTGAAACCAATCCGATTCCCGTAAAAACCGCGATGGCCTTACTGGGTCGCGACACGGGCGAAATGCGACTGCCGCTGTGCGAAATGGCCGATGCCAATCGCGACGTTTTGACCAAGGCACTTTTGGGGGCCGGGTTGCTGTAAGATTGTTAGCGACCATTCACGACACGCCGCTACGGTCAGGCAACAATGCTCGCTGCGTGATCTGTTAGATCATCTGGAGGGTCCGCTGGGCCATTGGATTTGACTATCAAGAGGATAAAGTATAGCATTAAACTAATTGGTGTTGGTTCTCCAGTTGAAACTGACGATTTGTAATTGAAAATTCAGGAGACTTTATGGCGAATTCTAATCGATCCACCACACCGGCACAGGATATTGCGCTGCTGTTGATCAGACTGATCATCGCGACCATTTTTTTATATCATGGTTCGCAGAAACTCTTTGGTGCTTTTGGCGGGCCGGGACTAAAGGGCTGGCATGGCGCGATGGTTTCCATGGGCATTCCCATGCCTTGGGTCAGTGCGGTGCTTAGCGCCTGCGCTGAATTTTTTGGCGGACTGATCTTTCTGATCGGCACGGGTTTGCGCATTATCGCTATTCCATTGGCGATTAACATGATGGTGGCGACATGGGTTACCCATGGTCACGGCTTCAATGTCATGAACAACGGCTGCGAATATCCTTTGTGCCTGCTGGTGATTGTTGTGGCGATGTTTCTTATGGGACCGGGGCGCTTTACGCTGGGAGCATTATTCCGCGGCGTGCGGCCCGGCAATGCTTAAACGTCCGCTCGCGGCACGTGCGGCGGGGGTCGGTTCTCGATCGCCCTTGGCCAAATGGCATGGACGTCCGATAAAAAGCAAATTTTTGCTTCATATTTATATTTGCGAATAAAATCTTAACCCAATCTTAACACAATGCTCATACTAACACAGGGTTAGAGTTTCTATAATTCTCCATGAACATAAGAAGCGGTTGAGCCGTGTTGTTGTTTGGCGCGGCCCGCAGGTGAATGCTTATGAAGCGGAGAAATAGATCATGGCAGCCGCAGTGAATAATACCGTTCACGCCCGTGAGGTTACCGAAGCCCTCAATGAAGTAAAATTCAGTGGCTTTCACCTGCGCGCCATCATCACCGCCGGCATGGGGTTTTTCACCTCCGCGTACGACTTGGCCATCATCGGCACCGCTGTGGGCCTGGCCAATGAGAGTTGGAAGGCCGGCCCCACGGAAATCGGACTAATCACTTCATGTTCGCTTTTTGCAACATTTATTGGGGCCATACTGTTTGGCACGCTGGCGGATCGTATCGGCCGCAAAAGTGTGTATGGCTTAGAAGCCATCCTGATGACCATCGGGGCGCTGGGAAGCGCATTTTCATTCGGGATATGGCAGTTGGTGCTGTGGCGCGTGATCATGGGGCTGGGCATCGGTGGCGATTATCCGCTGTCCGCAGTCATCATGAGCGAATACGCCAATCGGCAAGACCGCGGCAAAATGGTGGGCATGGTATTTTCATGCCAGGCGATCGGCTTTCTGGCCGGTCCCATTGTTATCCTGACGCTTTTGGCCGCAGGTGTAAATCATGATCTGGCCTGGCGCATCGCCCTGGGACTCGGCGCGTTGCCGGCGGCGGGAGTGATCCTGTTGCGACGGGCGATGCCGGAGTCTCCACGTTGGCAGGCCCGCGCCAAAGGCAATACCTCAAAGGCCGCCAAAGACATGGCCAATTACACTGACGGCCTGGCCCGTTCCGGCGGCGCAACCACCAATGTTGTACGCGAGCCGTTGAGCAAATACGCCCTGACGCTTCTGGGTACCGCAGGATGCTGGTTTGTTTTTGATTACGCGTACTACGGCAACACCATTGGCATGCCGGCCATTATTAGTTCTGTCGCCCCCCATGCTTCCATGATTACTACCGTCGCATGGAATGTGATCATCTTTGGCTTGTTTGCCGTTCCGGGATATGTCCTGGCATTTATGTTCAGCGATAAACTTGGGCGCAAATTTATTCAGATGATGGGTTTTGCGCTGATGACCTTGATGTTCCTGGTGCTGGGACTTGTGCCGGCGCTGTCGCATAATGCGGCAGCGTTTATCACCGTTTTCGGGTTAAGCTACTTCTTCTCAGAATTCGGGCCTAATGTGACAACATTTGTCCTGGCGGCGGAATTATTTCCCGTCAATCTGCGCACCACCGGCCACGGCATATCCTCCGGCATCGCCAAGTTTGGTGCCTTTCTCGGCGTGCTGTTCCTCAACGGCATTTTAGCCAAACTGGGTTTTGGCGGCGGCATGTTACTTTCAGCGGGTATGTCGGTTATTGGCCTGATTCTCACCGCGTTATTCATTAAAGAACCGGCGGGCAAATCTCTGGAAGAAGCCAGCCGTGAATCGCTGTCCGGCCCGCATAGCGCCTCTGAAGCCATATTGGCGCGCCACGGCCAAAGCTTTTCCAGTGCGCCGACACAAAGCGGCATGGTCACAGAACTCCCCGAAGACGCCCCCGAAGAGCTTGCCAGCGTGTAAATCGGTGGCAGCCCCAGTCGCACCCTTCGCCGATCAAGCCCTGCACGAGCTTGGGTAACCATTACCGAGTTTGGGAGAGGTGGCGAAGGCCTTGCCCGTCCCGCCAGGAGGTTATTGTACGCTTGACGCAGGAATTCAAACGCACTGCACCGGTGTCGCATGCGCGCCGCCGCGCATCGCAAATCCGTTCTTTGCAAGCCAACTCTTATTGCCAGGGATGCACGCACGCACTACCATAAGCGCATTACATCATCCGGGAAGATACGCAAAACGGGTGTGCCTATGGACTTTCCACGATTCAACTGCAAGGCAATATACAGGCCAAAACGCAGGATACAGCGGTGTATCTTATCGTCTATCACCGGCATTGTTTGTCTGTGGGTTGGCGGAGCAGGTGCGATACCCGCCGCACGGCACGACACCACCGCACCGGCGGCCGCTGCAGTTCTAGCCAATGCGCGTACGCATTACGTTAACGCGCTGACAGAGATGGCGGGGCGCGGTTTCAATGGGGCAGTTGCCGCCCAGGCATCTGCACAAAAAGCGTTCGTAACACAGATGCAGGCGATGTTGAGGGTTACCACGCCGGAACAGCGGACTCGCATGATCCGGATGCTGAAATTTCAACGGCAACTGCTGCACTGGGCAAGTGGCGTCGTCTTTCTGCCCACCCCGGAAGCCGCCGGGCTGGCGCACTACTGGCTCACCGGTCGCAGACCGGAACTACTTGCGGCACTGCTTGCTTCCAATAAGGTGCGTAAAATCGGCGCACTTAATAAGATTTCACATCTGCATAGCTGGCAAGCCGATTCAGCACTGGCCTACGCGCTGCCGCTGCTGGGAAGCAGCCATCCGGCCTTGGTAACCGCCACTGTCCGAACGCTGGAAACCCATCCCCCGTCAGCCCCGATCATCTCGCAGGCTTGCCGGGAAATCAGCCAGTGGCAGCACGCGGCACCCAATATCCAACTCAATATCCTGGGCCGGCGGTATTTTGCGTCCCTCTTTCGATCAATTAACCGAACGCAGGCCTTCATTCTAGCGCTGCGACTGCTGACACGCTGGCATCCCCGACATTTTCGCACACTCATCGCGGACCGCCTGGCAGCCCCGCCGGGACCGCTGCTGACCGCTCTGCAGGAACCCCCTACCGCTCCCGCGGCGACAGCTCTGCTTTTGCGACTCAAGCCAAAACAACTACCCAACCAGTTGTTGGCGATCGTTCATTCACCCTCGGGTGCCACCAATATGGTGGGCAATAACGCCTATTTCGACACCCGTACCGACGCGCTTTATCTACTTATCAAGTTGGCTGACAAAGATCCGGATAATTACCACTTCCATAAAATTAACTGGTTCGGGGGTACCGGACTGTGGGCGGAGAAGTCGGCCCACGATCAGTTCGCTGCGATCGCCGCGATCAGTCGGTGGTACTCCGCCCACGGCCAAGCACCGGCGCAACCGGCCTGGTGGAATGCACCCGTTCCACGAATAAGCGCTGCTGAAATTGCAGCGCTGGCCACGCAAAGCGACAAATTACTGTACCAGGGTCTTACTAATATTGGGTCCGAAAGGTTTCAAGCCCGGCAACAGGCCAGCAGCCAACTGCGTGACGGCATCACGATGCAGATCAGGGCGATTCTGATGGTGGCAATGAAGCGTGATCTCCAGCACGCCATGTATCTGCTGGACTCAGAGGAAGGTTTTACCGCGTGGGCCGTTTGGGCGATGCAATCTCCGAAGGCAATTCGCAATATACGCCTGCGATGGGGATTTCTGCCGCACAATCAACAGTTGGCGGCACAGGCATTCGGCTCTCAATATTTCCAGCTCGCCATGGCGGCAAAATCCTGCCTTAAACGTCGGCATGACCCAACGGCTATGGCCATATTGAATCACATGCTGCATACCAGTTCAGAGTACGTTTTTCTAAAGGCTGCGACGACCATTTTAAAAATCGGTCCGACCCCAGCGATGGCCAAGACGTTTTACAAGGCCTGCACACCGCATCAGCGCGGCCAGATACACACGCCGCGGATGGTGAATCTCCTGGGAGAACACATTCAGTGTTCGCCGCGCACGTTACCCCTGCAACAGTATCAGTCGCTGGAGGCCGCCATTCTGGTTCGCTGGAATCCTCGCAACATGCCGCAACTGATCACCGCGACTGTAAAACGCTGGCTGTCCGCAGCAAAAAAGGCCCATCAATGCACCGTGGCGGTCTCTTGGGATCAGAACTGGAAGCCCTTCGCGGCCATCTTCGCCCGCTGTCGGCCACCGGAGGCTATTGATGCAATGTTGCAACTGCTGCAACTGCCCGGCCCACCAGAAGTTCTAGGCCGCCTTAGCTACGATAATCGCCAGCCACTGATGGTCATGCTCGCTGGGGCAGCCGGAAAAAGTCCCGCTGATTTTGGAATGGTCAAACCGGGGCGGTTCGCCATGCCTCTGCCATGGGCCTGCACAAATCTCAAGGCGGAACAAAAATGCATCGCCCGGATTATGTCCTGGTGGAAGCGGCACCCCGCCGGCCCCGCACCAAACAAGGCGTCCGGGGTGGCCAAGTGAAAATTCCACCGTCCAGTGGCTCAAGGAGACTTTCACCATCGCCTTGGATAATCATAAAAAGGCCACCGCAGCGGTGCACGTGCCACAATACCTTTACCGCTGGTCCGACTGGGACATTATTACGCACAGTGACAAATTCAAAAAGCTCAACCGCCGGCCAACGTTCCCTGATGACATTGGTGCAGCGAAAACTCCTGGCGTCATCCAGTTTCGCCATCGCCGGCGCACTGGACGCCATCGCCAACCGCCTGAGCCTGCGGCCCCCGCAGCGGGAATCACTGGAGATCCTTGCCCGCATCTGCGAGATTCTCCCGCTGGAAAAGGATGCGGATGTAGCCGCGGCTTTGCAGGCAGTGAAACTGAATTCCCGGCGATCGCGGATTTTGGCGCGAGTTTCCCTCGCCGTGCTTCGCCTTGGCGACAGGCGTGGGCAAAACGCGGCTCATGGGAGCCTTCATCGCCTATCTCCATCAAGCGGAAGGCATTGACAATTTTTTTGTGCTGGCACCGAACCTCACCATTTACAACAAGCGGATCGCCGATTTCACGCCCAATAGGCCCAAGTACGTGTTCAAGGGCATCGTCGAGGCGGTGAATGTGGCCGACGTGGTCCGGGAAACCACTGATCTGTATCGTGGTATGTCCATCGACCTGCCGAAGATCAGCGTAGTGCCCCGTGGTGACATGGCGTGCCGATACGAGGATTTCGACATGGATGTCCGCAACATCAACCTTCAGCCGGTCGCCGAAGACATTCTGATTCAGCACCTGCACGACAACCACCGCTTCCACCTGCGGGACAGATCGGGCATCATTGAGGAGAAACGCCGGGAGGATTACCTGGTTCGCAGCCTCATTGATTTCGATGACATCGACTACGCCCAAAATGCGGAGCTACTTTACAAGCTTGCCGGGCAGGTTGTGACCCGACTGCGGACGTATTTGGCGAATGAAGTTGACATCGTGACACCATGATCCATGATCCGTGATGCCGCTGTTTGAAAACCAAATAACGTGAGAGTAAAAAATAGGCGTGCGCGACTTTTCGGCGACAGCCTCTCTTCTGCTCCAACATTATTTGCTCTACTGTTCAACTCTCTCATGTCTACTGCTCTATCGGGCCACAGCGCAATCGCTCTACATGGCCAACTTGGCCCCCTTGCCCTCCTAACTTGGCCATCTTGGCCCCTTTGGCCACCTTGACCTCCATCCCTGATGAAAAATCGACATCCGCGTATGAACAGGGCGAAAGCCGTAAACGTAGGGTATTATGGTTGTCAGAGTCCCGGCGTGCACTGCACGGAAAAGAAAGTATCGGGGAGTGTCTTGTCGGCGGAGGGAAATATCGGTAGAGTTTGCGTAGAAATAAAATCATTGCGGTGAATTGATGAATAAGATGATGTTGGGTTTTCTGGCGGCCTTGGGCCTGCTTGCGGCGGCCACGGGCCGCAGCGTACAGGCGGATTCATTTGAATCTCTGGGTAAGCCGCCGCCAGGATGTATGTTTGAAAATCAACTCAAGCCGGGCATGACAGGCTACGGCCTGACCGTCATGCACGGAGCGGACATCCAGAAATTTCATGTCAAAATTATTGATGTCGTCAAAGATTTCGGCCCGGACATGAATGTTATCCTCGTGCGGTGCTGGGGATTGGGGTTGCGGCACTCGGGGATCATTGAAGGCATGAGCGGGTCACCGGTGTACATTGACGGTAAGCTCATCGGTGCCATTGCCTACGGATGGCATTATTCCAAGGACCCCATTGGCGGGGTGCAGCCGATCCGGCAGATGCTCCATATTCCGTTACCAAAACCGAATAAGAAAATGGCCTGGCAGGGCGGCACCGGTTCCATGACATGGATGGAAAAATCGGCGGAAACGCGCAGGCTGCTGGGCTGGTCGGCGATGGTGCGGCATTTGTACGGCCGCGGTGCGGCAAACCAAGGCTCGATGATGCGCGTGGCGACAAAAGCCGCCGTGAAGTTACAGCCGTTGTCTTCTCCGCTGATGGTGGGCGGGGGATCAGGCAGTGTGATTCGCTATTTGCAGCATGCCTTTGGAGGCACCGGAATGGTACCGCTGGCGGCCGGTGCTGCGGGGGGTAATGGGGGAAAAGGGCAATTAGGTGGATTGGCCATGACACCGGCGGCGGCGATGAGGTTGCGCCCTGGGGCGGCCATCGCGGTACCGCTGCTTAATGGCGATATGGATATGTCCGCCATAGGGACGGTCACGGATGTGGTTGATGGACATGTGTATGCCTTTGGCCATCGGTTTTTTGCACAAGGCCGCTCAACGCTACCGATTGCCGGCGCGTACATTTACACCATTCTTCCGGATGTGGAAGCGTCCTTTAAACTCGGTGCCAGCTTTACCCGGCAGGGGCGACTGATTATGGATCAGGCGACGGGAATTGTGGGGCAATTGGGCAAACCGGCACCATCCGCACCGGTCACGATGACCATTGAATATCACAATCCATCATGGAAAAAGACCTTTCACTACAACCTGTTCCTTGATCCGCGCACCAGTATGCAGGCTTTGGGCGGGGCACTGGTAGGCACATTGACCGCCAAACGTAAGGTGGTGGCCAAAACCGGAAATTACACCGTGCATGTGACGGGCGAAATAAATTTTGCCGGTGCCAGGCTGCCGGTGGATAATTATTATACAACAGGCTTTTTTAAGCCCAGTAATGTGTTGATGCCCGCGGCGTTGTTGATGAATAACCCATTTAAAGATTTGCAACTTAAAAGCGTGAAGTTGCATATTTCGGCCAGACCGGTAAACCGGGCGGCGGTGATAACCTCAGCGGTGGTCCGGCGGATGACCGTAGAGCCCGGGGGTATGATCCGTGTGCGTTTAACCATTAAACCTTTCCGTGGGTCGGAACATTATGTGTACCTGCATATACCGGTACCGTCTAACACGCCCGATGGCTCGTACACGCTGGTGGTTGGATCATCCGATTCGATTATTCAGCAGGAAATGACTTATTTTCCGCAGCGCTTTGCTCCGGCGAGTTTGAACGGTTTAATTGCCGATATCAAACATCTCACGGGGTACAAAAATAACGCCGTGTATGGACAATTGGTCTTAAATATGCACGGCGTGGATCAGCAGCGCAACGCCATGCCCAATCTTCCATTGAGCCGGGTTGCAATCATGGCGGAGAACCCGCCGGCCAATTTGTATCCGCTGTTTAATTCGGTCCAGCAAGTTGTTCCGGCGGGAGCCATTGTGGAGCAAGGCGGACAGCAATTCACCATTAAGGTCAGCCGGCACGCCAATGAGCGTTTCGTAAAACTTAAGCCGGCCGCAGCATTTCCGGGTATGCCGGGCATGCCGGGACCTATGGGGCCGCCGGCGCAGTAATTTTGCAATAAGATAATTGCCGGCCGGCTATGGGCACGAAACCGGCAAAGTAAGTAGTTTAAAAATCAGCAGGTAACTGGAGATTTCATGTTTCAGAACGCAAAACTCAGTTTGAAAAAACTTCTGGTCCCGGCGGCGTTAGCGCTGCTGGCGGCAACGCCCAGCGCATGGGCCGTGCATCCGCAGAGCTGGAAATTCGCGGATGAAGCCGCCTACGCTTCCGGGCACTTTCATGGTGTCGTGGTCAACAATTACGGCAATCTGGCGTTAAGCCGGCACTTGAAAGCCTTACTACCAAAAACCGGTTTTGATTTTATTAATGCTATTGCCGTATCTTCCCATGGAGATATCTGGTTTGGTACAAGCCCCAAGGGCCAGGTATACCGGATGGTTAATGGCAAACCGGTGGCCGAGTATGGGCCGCCCAAGGCATCGGATCAGGTGTTGTCCCTGGCCTTTGAGAAAAATGGGAAACTTCTGGTGGCCGCCTGCGGCAGCAAAGCCCAACTTGTGGAATTAACTCCCAACGCCGGCGGAAAAGCCACAGCCAGGACGATATTTCAGAATTCGTCAGTCAAATACATCTGGTCCATTTTGCCGCTGCCGGATGGTTCTATTATTCTGGCCACCGGCCCCCACGGCCAAGTGTGGGATATTTCACCGGGCGGGAAAGCGAAGATCCTCTTGAAAACCGGTGTGCACAATGTCACAAGTCTGGCCACTGCATCCGACGGTTCCGTGCTGGCCGGGACCGATGGCCCAGGACTTGTGATTCGAATCAATCCCAAAACCGGCAAATCGTATGTATTAATGTCCGCGAACCATGCGGAAATATCCACGTTGGCGGTAGATGGCGATGGGGATATTTTTGCCGCAACGGCATCCCCCCACCGGGCGAAGCTGGATGGCGGCGTATTTAAACCCGTGCTGCACCCGAACGGACGGCCCGTTGCGGTTGGAAGCGGTATTCAACTGCCCGGCAAAAAGGGCAAGGCCGGTAAGAAGGCCCATGGTGCGGCCGCTGCGGGGGCGGTAAAACCAGGGGCGAAACGTACACGCATACCCGGGCCATTTCCCTCCGCGGGCGGTGATGATTCGGCATCTACTGAACCTGCGGTAAAAAGCAATGTGGTCTATCAGATCAGCCCCAGCGGACGGGTTCGCGTGTTACTCAAGGTGCCGGATATGGTGCTTTCAATGATTTATGTCAAGCATCATCTGATTCTGGGTCTGGGCGGGCATGGGCGGTTGCTTTCGTATGATCCGTTCACACAGACCGAGACCCTGCTGGAACGGCTTAAGCAACAAGACCTGTTGAGCTTGGCGGAAACCGGTAACGACCGATTGCTCATTGGCACAGCTAATCAAGGGCAGATTTATCAATTAACATCCCAGGCTCAGCTTACGGGTAATTATGTCAGTAAGGTGCTGGACGCCAAACTGCCCAGCAACTGGGGGGCGGCGCATATTATCGCCAAAGTGCCGGCCGGTGCGGCGGTGGATATTCAGACGCGCAGCGGCAACGTGCGGGACGTGAAGACCTCCGCGAAGTTCTGGAGCCGCTGGACATCCTGGATGCCGGCCAACAGTTACCGGAAAATTTCAAGCCCGCCGGCGCGATTTTTACAATTCCGCCTGCGGCTTAAACGCAGCGCCAAAGGGGCTTCGCCGATTATTCGGTCCACATGTATCAGCTATCAGCACATCAGCGTGCCGCCGGTGCTTAGCAGTGTGCAAACCCATTACCAGAGCAAACCCGCTCATGCGGTACTGGTGAAATGGAAGGCCAATGATCCGGACGGCGATACGCTGCAGTACACGGTGAAATACCGGCAGAAGGGGATTCCCGTCTGGATACGCATTGCGAAGAATATTTCCGCGCATCATTACCTTTGGCAGCTCGCCGGTATTCCCGATGGATATTATCGGGTGAAGGTTATTGCCTCAGATGCACCGGACAATACGCCGAGCACTACGCAAAGTGTGGCCAGAGAATCCCGCCGCATTCTGGTGGATAACACCGCGCCCAGGATCGCGGACCTGAAATGGCGGCAGGCCGCGGATGGCCGCATTGTGGTAACCGGCGTGGCGTCGGATAAGCTTTCGCCAATAACGGCGGTAAGCCTCCAGGTGGATTCTTCAAAGAACTGGCGTCCGGCGGCCGCTTCTGCTACTATCTTTGATTCTCCGCTGGAAGGGTTCCACGGTAGAACAGGTGTGCTGACCGGTGGACCGCATCGAATTGTGGTAAAAGCGGTTGATGCCGCCGGGAACGAGGCCTACGCATCGGTGCTGGTAACGGTACATTGATGCGGCAAAGATAATATTTTGGAGTTGAGTCGTGCATTATCCGCATAAAGTCAGCAATCGTAAGCGCGTGCGTAAAATCGGCTTCCGCGCCAGGATGAGGACCAAAAAGGGCCGGCAACTGATGAACCGCAAACGCCGCACCGGTCGCAGCGTCAATGTGGTATGATCAGGCTCTATGAGCGATCAGCCATCTACGCGCCGCCCCAATCGTCTGATTGATTCCCGCAGTCCGTATCTTTTGCAACATGCTTACAACCCTGTGGATTGGTATCCATGGAGCTTGGAAGCATTGGCGCTAGCTCGCGCGCGAAATCTTCCCATATTCCTATCCATCGGCTATTCGGCGTGCCACTGGTGCCATGTCATGGAGCGGGAGGTTTTTGAAAATCCACCCATTGCCCAGTATATGAATGAGCACTTCGTGAATATCAAAGTGGATCGGGAGCAACGCCCGGACCTTGACGAACTGTACATGCTGGCCACACAAATAATCACCGGCTCCGGCGGCTGGCCCATGAGCGTATGGCTTACGCCGGACCTTAAAGCTTTCTACGCGGGCACCTATTTTCCGCCGAAAGATCAATACGGCCGGCCCGGCTTTCCTTCGGTACTCTCGGCCATCAGCAGGGCTTGGGGCAATCAACGCGATCAGGTGCTCGAACAGGCGGACCAAATTGCCCGCACCATTTCTGGCCATCTGAACCGGGGCGACAAGGCCGATGCGGCCGTGGATGTTCCCACCTGGGTGGCCGGTGCCTTGGAAGCGTGCAAAAATCGCATGGACTTAGCGCGGGGCGGTTTTAGTGGTGCCCCAAAATTTCCTCCGCATCAGACGTTACTCTTATGGATTGTTCTGCTGGAGCAGCATGCGGCGGGCACGCTGAACGCCGCGATCAAACTATCCGATGAACTTGCCCGGCAGGTTCGCTCCTGGCTGACCATCACACTGGACAATATGGCGGCCGGCGGAATTTATGATCAGATCGGCGGCGGATTTTCCCGCTACAGCACGGATGAACAATGGCTGGTTCCGCATTTTGAAAAAATGCTATACGACAATGCGCAGCTGTCGCTCATTTACGCCCGCGCGGGCGTACTATTGAAACAGAGTCATTACATCGAGATCGCACGAGAAACATTGGATTTCTGGCTGCGTGACATGACGGCACCCGATGGACTATTTTTCAGCAGTTTGGACGCCGATAGCGAGGGTGAAGAGGGAAAATTTTATGTCTGGGACTTTGCGGAAATAGTGGCCGCCATTCCCGATCCTGCCGACCGTGCATTAGCCGGCGACTATTGGGACTTTTCTCCGGAAGGAAACTGGGAGGGGCGTAATATTGCCCGGGTTAAATCGGATATTACGCAGCTCGCAGCGCGGCTTGGACAGGCACCGGACGTGGTACAGGCACGTTTGCACAAAATCAAATTACACTTACGGGAAATCAGGTCCAAGCGAATTGCTCCACATTGCGATGATAAAATTCTCGCCGATTGGAACGGCCTGATGATTCAGGCGTTGGCGCAAGCCGCCGTGCTGATGAATGAACCGCGCTATTATCAGGCCGCGGCGCGGGCGGCATCGGCCATATTGTCTGTGCACAGCGATGGTGCGGGAAATATCCTGCATGTGAGCCGAGGCGGGCAGGCGGAAATTCCCGCATTTCTTCAGGATGAAGCGTGCATTGGGTTGGGGTTATGGTATCTGACGGCGGCAGCACGACATTTTGCGCCTCATGATAGCGCGGCATGGCTGGCGAGCGCCACGCGTTCCAGCGAAAATATTTCCACGGAATTTTTTCAGCGGCAAAGCGGAAAATTTTACATCTCCAGCGATCGCCACGAGCAGCTATTTCTCCGCGTGCCCAGCGGCAGTGATAACGCTGTGCCGTCAGCCGCCGCCCTGGCCATAGACCTGCTGCTAAAAATCGATTCCGCATCGCCAAAAGCCGTTTATCACACAGCAGTAGCCCGAAGCCTGGCTGGAATGGCACCGCTTATTGAGCAGTATCCGCTGGCGTTTTCATCCATTTTATCGACCCTTGTTGAGCATCCTGAATATCCGGCAACGGCGGCGCGAACTTGATCAAGCAAGTGATAAGACTGTTTATTTTTCACTACCAATCCGCTTGGAAACATTTAAGAAAGCGCCTCGGATTGACCGATAATATTCATCTGGCGGCGCGTTCTGGACAGGATAAAACCATGCCCGAGAGGCAACTGGATCTATTTACATTTCTGAAAACACCACGCATTACAAATAAGCCGCGGAAGGTGGTTAGCCCGGCCGTTTCCGAAAAAATTATCCAGCGCGAAAAACCAACCGTGTACCGATCCCTTTTAGATGTGCCATTCCGTGAGCACCATCGCTTTTACGACCAATTGGTGCAGGAGATGAAGTCCCAATACGGCATTTCAATTCGTAAATGGCGTTCCAGCATGAGCGGCGTGGCGTATGAACTCCATTACAACAACGGCGATGTTCGGCGAATGATTTCAGCTCCGCGCCCGCGATCCCCTGTCAGTGCGTGTATTTTCATGCATGAGGTGGGCCATCACGCGGTGGGATTCAAAAAGTTTCGCCCCCGCTGTCTGGAGGAATACCATGTCTGGCAGTGGGCGTTCGAGCAGATGCGCAAGCGCGGCATTGCTGTGGATCGGCGTGTAGAGCGGCATTATCGGCGAAGCATGTACCATTATGTCCGGCTGGCCAAAAAACGCGGGCTGAAGGTTTTACCGCCGGTGCTGGAGCAATTTCACACTTGGCCCGGATAATTCACCTTGATCCTGTCACGCGATAAACGTCTTACTTTTCTTACCGCTTAAATAACTTTCCATCACGCACCCGGCAAGATTGTCGCCGGTGCAATAGAACGCCACACCTCGGCACAGGCGCGTAAGCTGATCAACAAACTCCACCCATTGCATATCCCAGTAATCTTCAATAAGGGCAAAACTCGCTACGCGAATACCCGCCCGGCTGCATGTCAGTGCCTCCCGGAGTGTCGCCAATGCGGTTTCCCGTCGCGGCGGATACAGAAGATGCAGCATATCACCATCGACGTGGGCGGTAGGCTGGCCGTCGGTAATGATGAACATCTGCTTTTGTTCAGCGGGGCGAGAATTCAGTATTCGCCTTCCCATCTGCATGCCCAATTGGAGATTCGTAAAGTGCTGATGGGTTTTTTCCGCCTGCGAAAGCGGAATATGCACTTCAATGTCATACTCATGCGTTGAAACGCGTTTGGGCATCAGCAGAGGCAGGCGTTGTTCAGGAACAACGGCCGCGGTGCTGTAAAATCCGACGATATCAACGGTATCCTGAGGAAAACGCTGGCGAACCAGAGCGGTCAGCGCCATGGCAACTTTTTTCGCCGCCAGAAATCGGCCGTAGCGCATCATACTGCCGGACATATCAATAAGGATACATAAGGCGCAGGTCGTAGAGCCTTCCAGGAGGTGCAATTCCAGATCATGCTCATTAAATTGGATCGGCAGGCCCGGCGCGTTGCCGGCGGCCACCGTGCGTGACATGGCATTACGCAGGGATTGCAACATATCCAGTTCGCTGATGGGGTCGCCAAACTGATATTTGCGTGTACCTTCCAGGCGTTCAGCACCGGCACCGGCGTTGGTGGTGGGATGGCCGTCGCGGCTGCCGCGCGGCAGATGGGCAAAAATTTCCATCAACGCTTTGCGCTGCATGGCGTTGATGGCCCGTGGCGTAAGGCGGAATTTACCGGCGGCTTTCTCCAGCAGCCCGTCGTTGATCAATTGTTCAAGGATATCCGCATCCGCCGGCTGCAGTTTAGCCAACGCGTCAAGTGCCTGATCGCCGTAGGAGAGAATAAAATCGAAGATACTATCGGTAGCAAACAAGCTGTCGGGGGTGGGGAACTCCGAACCGTCAAATTCGCCGTAATTAAAAAGCATGGCACCGAATCCTGCTATCAATCCAGCCCGTTGCCTAAAGCAGACAGGCGCTTACGGCATTATAGCCGCCCCTACCGGCGGGACGAAAAGGTCTATCGAAAATTCGGGTTTGCCCATTGCATGGTTGGAATGGATAATCATTGATATGGAACAGGCACAGGAAATCTTTAAGACATTTCTCCATGACCATGGGCAAAAATACACGGAAGAGCGGCGTGTCGTGCTGGAAGTCATTCAGAGCTTTGATCGCCCATTTGAAGCCGAGGAATTACTGCTGGCGCTGCGCCGACAACAGCACCGCGTCAGCAAGGCCACGGTGTACCGCACGCTTAAACATCTGGTGGAATGCCTGCTGGTGAACCAGATTTTCTTCGGTACCGGGAAGCAGAGTTATTATGATTTTGTCGGAACGCAACGCGGCCACGACCATCTGGTGGATGTCCAAACCGGAAAAATTATTCCCTTTTCCAGCCCGGAAATCGCGGCTTTAAGAGATCGCATTGCCCAGGAAATGGGGTTTACGTCGGTCGCCCACCGCTTTCAGATACTTGGAAAGCCCATGGAAAATCAGCGCGGGGCGCATTGACGCAACCCATTAATGGACATGGCGGATAATTTGGCCGCGCACCAGAAATACCACTTCTTCGGCAATGTTGGTGCAATGATCCGCGATGCGTTCAAAGTTTTTCGCAATCATAATCATCGCCAGATCAGCCGGTACATTCTGCGTGTCCGCCACCATGCCGGCCTGCAGGTCTTGATAAATCTGATGGTAGAGTGCATCGATGACATCATCGCCCCGGCACACTTCAGAAGCTAAAGCCGGATCGCTTAACCCCAGACATTTGGTGGTATCTTCCACCTGCTTAAGCGTGGATTCAGCCATGGTTTTTAATTCATGGGGAATCTGTGAGACTGTCGCGGAGAACGATGGAACCATCAGCGCGATGTTGTAGGCGCAATCGCCGATGCGCTCCAAATCACTGTTAATTTTTACAATGGCAAAAACCGTGCGGAGATCCGAGGCGGCGGGCTTATGCTCGGAAAGCATATTGATGGCGGCGCGTTCAATTCTGACTTCCTCGGCGTCAATTTGTTCCTCAGTATCGGGCACGCCCTGCGCGATATCAGGCCGGCAATGAATCACCGCTTGCGTAACTTGCTCGACCGCTCCCTGGACCAATGCAGCCATGTCCACGCAACGATGATGCAGAAGTTCCAGGGCTTCAACAAACTGAATCGACACGGGCTGCTCCACGTATAAGGCATAGACCTACAAACTTGACGTAATTATAACCCGGCAAGTACCCCGGAGCGAACGGCAGATAATTTTCGTGCCGGGTGCAGGTTGACGAATGTGGGTATAATAGCGAGTGGGCATGAAGACGGTTTATGCTGCGGGCGGTGGTTCTGGAAAGGGTTGTGACCATGACAAACAAGATATTATCCAGACCGGCAGTGCGTTATGGCATGGCGTATCTGGTGTTGCTGATCGGGGGTTCGGCGATCCATACATACGCCCAGAATTACCCCGCCTATTCGGGCTACACACCCTACTATTCGCAGCCTTATACTCCGCCGCCACCGCCGGTTGCCCCCCCGCCACCGGCTTATGCGCCGGTTTACGGGCCGCCGGTCATGGCTACTCCGCAAATTGTCGCACCGCTTAGCGCCCAGCAGATTGATGATCTTGTGGCTCCTATTGCGCTGTATCCGGACGCGCTGCTGGCCCAGCTTCTGCCGGCCAGCACGTACCCGCAGGAGGTGGCGTTGGCGGCCCAGTGGTTGCAATATAATCCGAATCCCAGCGAAGTTGTCATTGATATGCAAAACTGGGACGCGTCCATTAAAGCCTTGGTACATTATCCGAACGTCCTGGAAAATATGAATGCAAATATGCAGTGGACCGACGCCCTGGGCGTGGCTTTTTTGAATCAGCAGGCGGACGTTATGCAGGCGATTCAACAATTGCGGGCACAGGCTATCGCGGCTGGGACGTTACAATCCACCCCGCAACAGCAGGTCATATCCCAGAACGGAACCATCTGGATTGAGCCGGCGAACCCGCAAATCGTGTATGTGCCGCAGTATGATCCGAGCCTGGTTTACAGCCAGCAACCGCAGAATTTCATTGGTCCGTACCTGACGTTCAGCTTGGGTTTTGCCATTGGGAATTGGCTGAATAACGATTGCGATTGGCAAAATAACTGGGTCAATGCGGGCCAGAGCTGGGATCATAACTGGCGGCAGGATAATCGGGGGCAATGGATGCGTAATCGGCAGGCGGTTCGCGATAATCGTCGCGGATTCGGCCCAGCGCGACCACTGCCGCAGCGATGGAGGCGCAACGCGCGGGTGCCATTTCCCGCCCTGCCTCCCAATATGGCACAGCGTGGTGCGATTCGGCAATACCGCGGCTGGCCCAACCAGGCACCGGTGAATCGTCCGGGTCCGGCAATCCGCCCGGGAAACAATGGCCGCAGGTTTACGCCACAACCGCCGGCTCGCGTATTCGGTGGAAATTATCGCAGCGATAACAACGTTATTCGCGCCCGGAATCGGGGACGCCAAAGCCTCCGAGCCTTTCACAATCAGCAGCGCCAGGGCCGGGGGAACCGTCCGGAATATCGTGCACCGCAGCGGCAGCAAAGGCAGGCTCCGCCGGCGTTTCACGGCATGAATTCCAGTCGGCAGGTGCAGCAGGACGCACAGCGCGGCCGGCAATCCATGCGCCGCCGGTGATGGCAGACCAACGTCTCAACGAGTTTGAAAATCTTTTTCGGAGAAGTTTATGATTACAGGTAGCAACAGTTCTAAGTGTGTGGTGGCCGCGATGCTGGTGTCGGGAACGCTTATTCTGGCCTGTGCAGGGTGCCAGAGCCGGAACCCAACCAATGCGAACGCGGCAGCGCTGGGGCAGCCGATGCGGCAAAGCCAAACGGGGCGGCCCGGGGTGGGGCAGGAATTGTTTCCCAGTGATGATGCGGCGGCGGCGGCGTTGCTGGCTGCGGTCAAAACGCAAAATCACGCGAAACTGCATTTGATCTTCGGGCCGACAATGAAAACGCTCGTTTCCGGTGATAAGGTGGAGGATCACCGCCATTTTGAAGAGTTTGTGGCCCATGCCAAACAAAAATTCTGGCTCGAGAAAAAAAATGCCGATACCTCGATCGTTCATATTGGCAATAAGAATTGGCCGTTCCCCATCCCCATTGTTCGGCTTACCGATGGCAAATGGTTTTTTGATACTCAGGCGGGAAAGGCGGAAATTTTGGCGCGGCGAATCGGAGCCGATGAACTTGATACGATTAAAGTTTGCGAGGCATATGTGCTGGCTCAACAGCAATATGCAGGCACGTATCATGATGGCGCGGATGTCTTGCGGTACGCCCGGCGGCTGGTAAGTAAACCGGGCACACAAGACGGCCTGTACTGGCCGGCCGCAGTTGGCCAACAGGAAAGTCCTTTCGGGCCGCTGGCCGCGCAAGCCGCCGCTGAGGGCTACACGCCCGGGGCGCACAAAACTACCGGACCGCATCCATTTAACGGCTACTATTTTCGTATTCTCACCCGGCAGGGGTCGGCCGCACCGGGCGGAAAATACAACTATGTCATCAATGGGAATATGATTGCGGGTTTTGCCCTTGTTGCGTTTCCCGCCAAATATGGTTCCTCGGGAATTATGACGTTTATTGTCAATCAGCAAGGCCGGGTGTATCAAAAAGACTTGGGACCGGATACCTTATCGATCGCCCGGCGCATGACGCGTTATAACCCGGATAAATCGTGGACGCTCATACAGGAATGATGGGGCGCTATGACCGATATTGACCTGATTCTTGCGCCCGAGATCCCGGCGGCATTGGGCGATGGAACGCCTGTAACCCCGGCGCTAACGCCGATGCCGATGGTGTACGGCGTGATAATCCCCGTGTACAACCACGGCGGAACCCTCGCAAAAGTCATTGACGAGGTCCTGGAAAAAATTCCGGAAGCGACGGTTTTTGTCATCAATGACGGCAGCACCGATTCCACGGCGGACGTGTTGCGGGAACTGGAATTACAGTATCCGGCAGGCCCCCATTGCGCGCTACAAATTGTGCATCATCGGCACAATCAGGGGAAAGGTGCCGCGCTATTAACCGGCTTTTTTGCCGCGCGGGAGGCCGGTTGCACCCATGCGATCACCATTGACTCCGATGGGCAACATCGGGTAACTGATATTTTTCGACTCATGCAGATAGGTCAACTATTTCCTGATGATTTAATTATCGGAGATCGGCAGATGGACTTTGCTGATGTCCCGGCACGCAGCAAACACGGACGGGATATGTCCCGGTTCTGGATGCTTTTGCAAACGGGCCAAGATGTACCGGATACGCAATGCGGGTTAAGAATTTATCCCCTACGGCACACCCTGACGCTGACCCACCTGTTCCGGCGATTTGATTTTGAAACCGAAACACTGGTTCGCCACGCCTGGGCAGGCTTGCAAGTGCGATCGTCCCCGATCACGTGTATTTATTTTACCGCCGACGACCGCATTACCCATTTTCGCCCCGTGCGGGACACGATTCGCGGCGTACGGCTGAACGTTCTGCTGACCACGTGGCGGATTATCAATCCTGTGCCGTGCCGCAAATGCCAGGTTTCTTATCAGAGGCCGCACGTCTCCTGGCGGGATTGGTCAAGTTGGCGGTTCTGGAAGCGACAACTTGGATTAGCTCAATGTGATGCTTTGGCGGATGCCATGCTGGCCACGGCCGTTGGCGTGGGAGTGCTTATAGCTGTGCTCCCGCTTTATGGAATTCAGACAGTGCTGGCTATCTACACGGCTCGTCGCTTACATATTAACATTCCTGTAACGCTTCTGGCCACGCAAATATCCCTTCCGCCGTTTATTCCGATTTTAATATTTATGAACGTTCAAACCGGCTATTTGATTTTGCATGGCAGGCTGCTGTCTCCGGAGTTTATGGTACATCAGCAACTCTCCTGGCAGGGAATTTTTTCCACCTATCTGATGCCCATGTTGCTTGGCGGATTAATTTGCGGATTATCGCTTGGCACCGCCGCTGTGCTGATTACGCGTGCCATGCTGGGACGCATGCACCGCCAATCAGCGGCAACGCGTGCGGCCGTGCCGCATGATTCAGCGACCGGAAATGCTGAAATGACAACGTAAGCGGGCTGGCCAGGAAGCCGGTTGATCATATCATGGACTAATCCCGAGGCCCCAAATAAGTTTCCGGTTTGGCCCGCAATCCCAGGCCGCACCCCCGGCTAAGCCGGCGGCTGTGCGAGGGACGATAGGCCGGATTTTGAGGATTTTATCGGTGAGTTGTTCCTAATCCGTGGAGAATTCCTTTTCCCGATTGGCCAACTGGGACCGCAAACGGGCGATGATGCTGGAGTGCATCTGACTGACGCGCGACTCGGACAGCTCCAGCGCGTCGCCAATTTCCTTCATGGTCATTTCTTCGTAATAATAGAGTACCAGAATCATTTTTTCCGAGCGGGACAGGCCGCGGGTTATCAAATCCTTGATGTCGCGCTGGTGCAGGATCGCCAGGGGAGAATCAGAGGCTTTGTCCTGCAGCACATCGACTTCGCGAACGTCTTTGTCACTATCGGATTCAAACCATTTCCGGGACAGGCTTACCTGGGAAACGGCGCTGGAGTCCTTGAGCATTTTTTCAAATTCATCGGCCGGCACGCCCAGATGCGCCGCAATTTCCTCCTGAGTCGGGGCACGACCCAGTTTCATTTCCAGTTGCCGGGAGGCCTGAATGACTTTGCTGGAGCGGCTGCGCACCAGGCGGGGCACCCAATCCATGTTGCGCAACTCATCGAGAATCGCTCCGCGAATGCGCGGGGCACAGTATGTTTCAAACTTCACGCCGCGGTTGGGGTCGAATGATTCAATGGCATCTTTCAGTCCGAATGATCCGGCCTGAATAAGATCATCGAGATCCACCTCATCGGGCAATTTGGAATAAATACGATCGGCGTTATAGCGCACCAAAGGCAGATATTCCATCATGAGCAAATTGCGCATCACTTCGGTTTTGTGGGCTTTGAACTTTTTCCAGACATCATTGATGTCTTGTTCAACTGCCGCGGTAGTTGTGCGAGTTTTTGCCATGGGTCGCTCCTTGACCAGACCAGCACCGGAACGGATGATGACTCCCATATCCGTAGGGCGCAAAACACACGTGGGCCTCATGCCCCCTGAATTTTCCATGTAACGTTGTGGCGCGACGATGGTTGATTGGCGAAACCGTGAACAACCCATCGACCAAGGGTGAGGGAATAGCGCAACCGACGATCCCCACCAGTGGGCGCGCAAATTTATATTTTGAGCGGATTAAAAAATAACATGTTGATGATAATGTATTAACGGCGGCACCCGAGGCGGCACGGAGGACGTCCGTCCCGTGAAGGTTGTTGGTCAAATTTCGGAATAAACCAAGCATATCGAATCCATTCGTTGCTTTGGGCGGCTTTCCCTGCCTCATAAGAGTATCAAACTGTATCAGCACAGTGACCAGTTTTTTTCGACTCTGATACTCTCGCGAACTGTACAGCGATTCCAGCTTTGGGCACCGGACTGAACACCGCCCGGAATAAAACGCTCATGCCAGCGCCGCTGACTTGCCAGATAGTGTAACACGGCTGTTTTGGAAAGCAAGAGCATTTTTATCGGGCTAATTTGCCGCTTGCACGCCCAGCAGGTGCACCCGAAACTTCAGCGTGCTGTTGGCGGGGATCCCGCTGCCCGGAGGGGATTGATCACCGTAGGCCAGGGCCGGCGGAATGATCAGTTCACGAACTCCGCCCACCCGCATACCTTTTACGCCGATATCCCAACCGGAAATAACCTGCCCGGCACCCAGCACAAATGGGAACGGCTGATTGCCGTGAAGCTTGCTGGCGTCAAAAACTTTGCCGTTCATTAACATGCCCGTGTAATGCACAATCGCGGTTTCGCCATCTTTCGCCACCGGGCCTGTGCCGATTTTAATATCTTTGATAATCAATCCGTCCGCGAGTTTGCGCACATGTTCGGCCTGGGTGGCCGGGGCAGTGGTCGCGGTGGCCGTGGTGGCCGCGGGCGTTGCGCCGGCGGGGACGACTGCGGTGGCATTGGCCGGGGTCGCCGGCGCTGACGACGCCGCCGGGGTCTGTTGCGAACCCGAGTTGCCGCAGCCAACGAGAGCCAGTGTGAGGGTGGAAGTTAAAGTAAACATGAATGCTCTGGGCAGGATTTTCATTTTTGATGATCCTCAAAAAAGGGGTTCACAAACGCTTCGTCTATATTATGCACGATCGTTGCGGCCTGGACAAACACCTGGACAAATCAAAGACAGTCAAGGATTAGGCCAGTCCGCATTCACGAAGCGCCCCGCTTCCAGAATGGTTTTGCCATCCACCTCTATGCGGCAGCCCGGTTGGCGTAAATCACACACCATGTCCCAGTGCAGGCCGCTTTCATTGGTGCCGCCGGTTTCCGGATAGGCCGCTCCCAATGCGGCATGACATGTCCCGCCGATTTTTTCGTCAAAGAGCGTGTTGCGCGTGTACTGTTGAATTGAAAAATTTGTGCCGATGGCAAATTCACCCAGCGTCCGGCTGCCGGCATCCTGATCCATCATGGCGGTAAGAAAATCCAATCCCTTGGAGGCCGCGGCATCCACGACTTTGCCATTCTTAAACTTCAGCACAATGCCGTCGCATTCGCGACCATGATGCACGGCCGGGAAACTATAGTGGATGACGCCGTTGACGGCATCTTCAATCGGCCCGGTAAACACTTCGCCATCGGGGAAATTTTCATGACCGCAGCAGTTGATCCAGCGGCGCCCTTCCACGCCCAAGCGCAAATCCGTATCTTTGGCGACCACATGGACTTCTTTGGCGGTGTTAAGATAATCCGCCAGCCGTTGCTGCTTTTCGCTGATCTTCTTCCAGGCCGCCACTGGATCATCCAGATGCAGCAATCCGCCGCGGAAAACAAAATCCGCATAATCGTGCAGGGACATTTCCGCATCCTGCGCACTGGCCTGCGTGGGATATTGTGTTCCCACCCATTTCAATTTGCCCTGCGCGGCACGCTCCAGAAATCGTTTGCTGATGGGCCTGCGAGCCTGCGCGGCGGCGGCCTGCTTCTTGGGGTCCACCTGCGTCATGGAACGGGTATTTTCCTGTGCCCAGAGACCGATGGATACATCCATATTTTCGACAATGAATTGGGACACCGGAGAAATATATTCCAACTGCCGGGCGCTGGCCACGCGATAAAACGCTTCTTCCATCGCATCAGAGCTCATGGAAACAAAGGGATGTCCGCCCGCCAGAAGCACCTGTTCATAA